>NZ_JBJHAM010000004.1:0-319406 GCF_054051035.1 Blastococcus sp. SYSU DS0619
CCCCCCCCCCCCCCCCCCCCCCCCCCCCCCCCCCCCCCCCCCCCCCCCCCCCCCCCCCCCGCCCCCCCCCCCCCCCCCCCCCCCCCCCCCCCCCCCCCCCCCCCCCCCGCCGGTACCGCGGGGTCAGCCGGCGATGTCCGCCGAGAACTCGCCCTCGAAGGCGTCCTCGAGGACGGTGGCGCCGCCGGGCACGTCGGCCGGCTGGAGGACGAAGCTCTCCAGGCTGGGTGACGCGCCGACCTCGAAGCCGCGGATCGGCACGACGAGACCGCCGGTGTCGACCTCCTCGAGCTCCTGGAAGGCGGTCAGCACGCCCTCACGGGTGAGGTCGCCGTTCTCGCAGGCGGCGTCGAGCACCTGCTTCATCATCTCGCTCATGCCGAAGCCGACGACGACACCCAGGCTCGGGACGGCGTCGGGGTAGGCCTCCTGGTACTGCTGGAGCAGCTCCGGGTGGGCGTCGAACGACGACACCGGCGAGGCGACGTACAGGTGGGTCTTCAGCCACTCGGCGGCCGGGCCCTCCAGCAGGCCGGGCGCGAACACGGGGTTGCTGCCCAGGATGGGCACGTCCAGCCCCTGCGCCGCGGCGACCGTCGCCACCGAGGCCGTCTGCCCCGGCGCCACGGTGAGCGCGATGAGGTCGACACCGGCCGAGTTGAACTGGGTGATCTGCGCGCTCATGTCCTGGTCGGTCGCCTTGATCTGCGCCTCGATCACCTCCAGGCCCTTGGCCTCGGCGACGGCCCGGGTGCCCTCGACCCCGTTGGCGCCGTACTCGCCCTCGAAGTAGATGTGGCCGACGGTGTCGCCCTCCTGGAGGAGCCCCTCCCGGAACAGGTAGTCGTAGCCGTTGGCGATCTCGACGTCGTAGGTGGCGCCCACGACGCCCGTGCCCGGGATCTCGGTCAGCGTCTTCGACCAGGCCGAGGGGAAGTTGACGATCTGGTCGGACTCGTACTCCGGCGCCAGCGCAGTGTTGATCGGCGACCCGATCGTCTGCTGCATGGCCAGGATGCTGTCCTGCATCCCGCTGTAGAGCGCGACGCCCTGCTGCGGGACGTACCCGGTGTCCTGGACGTCGAGGGTGACGTCGTAGGTGTCGCAGACCTGGTTGTTCTCCCAGAACAGGCTGTTGGCGTTGGTGATGTCGTTGCCCAGCGCGGCGAAGACACCGGTCAGGTCGGTGAGCACGCCCAGGTTGATCGTCTCGCCCTCGACCCCGACGTCGGTGGCGACGTCGCCGGCGGCCGCTCCCCCGCCGCCGCCCGAGGACTCCGGCGCCTTGGTGCTGCAGCCGGTGGCGGCCAGGACGAGGCCGGCGGCCAGCATCGTCGCGCCGGTCGAACGCTTGCTGAGTCTCACGTGGTGCTCCCTTGGGCTGGTGGGTCGGACGGAGTGGGTTCGCTGGAACGGCTGGGTGTGTCGGGTGGGCGCTGGGTGACCCGTCCTCCCGGACGGCGGCGGAACCGGCCGAAGAGGCGGTTGGCGATGCCGGCGAGGCCGGCGGGCTCGAAGAGGATCACCAGGACGATGGCCAGGCCGAACAGGAACCGGGCCGCCTCACCGGCGGCCAGCCCCTCGCCCCGGCCCACGAAGGGGACCAGGTCGGCGTACCGCTGGAAGACCAGCGGCAGCGCGCTCACGAAGATCGCCCCGAGCACGGCCCCGTTCACCGAGCCGAGCCCGCCCAGGACGATCATGGCGAGGTACAGGATGGACAGCTCGAGGCCGAAGGACTCCGGCGCGATGCTCCCGATGCTCAAGGCGTACATCACCCCGGCCAGCCCGGCGTACATGGAGCTGACCAGGAAGATCCTGGCCTTGTAGCCCTGGACGTTGACGCCCATCACCGCCGCCGCGACCTCGCTGTCCCGCTGGGTCTGCAGGGCGCGGCCCGGGCGGCTGCGCAGCAGGTTGCGGGCGAACAGGTAGGCGGCCAGCGCCAGGACGAGCCCGAGGTACCAGAGCCGCTCCGCCTCCCGGAACGGCACGCCCAGCACGAACAGCTCGGGGTCGCGGTTGGCGAAGGTGAAGCCGAACAGCGAGAAGCTCGGTGCCGCCCGCCCGTTGAAGCCGCCGGTGACCTCGGTCCAGCTGTTGAGCACGTGGATGCCGATGAAGACCAGGGCCAGCGACGCCACACCGAGGTAGATCCCCCGCAGCCGGGCCGCGAGCGGGCTGAAGATCAGCCCCGCGAGGCCGGCCAGCAGCACCCCGACGATCATGCCGATGATCGGGGGCAGGCCCAGTCCGCCAAGCTCGGCGACGCCGAGGCCGCCCGGCTCGCCGGAGACGTAGACGTAGCTGACCGCCCCCACCGCGAGGAAGAAGGCGTGGGCGAGGGAGAGCTGGCCGCTGGTGCCCACGAGCAGGTTCAGGCCGATCGCGCCCACGATCGCGCCGAACGCGGCGAAACCCGTGCGCAGCCAGAACTCCTCCACGTACAGCGGCAGCGCCAGCAGCACCACCAGGAACGCGACCAGCAGCAGTGGCCGCAGCAACGACCGCAGCCGCGACTGGCCACCACCGGCCGGCGGCGCCGGGTCCACGCCCGACGGGTGCGCCCCCTGGGCCGCCGTCATCGTCGACTCAGACACGGGTCAGCTCCTTCGTCCCGAACAGCCCGGAGGGCCGGAACATGAGGACCGCGATCATCACGATGAACGGGACGACGGCGCTGAACCCGCGGCCCAGGAAGAGCAGCTGGTCCTGGTAGCCGGCCGCCATCGCCTCGGCGATGCCGATGAGAAGCCCGCCCACGAGCGCGCCCCCCGTCGAGTCGAGGCCGCCGAGGATCGCCGCCGGGAAGGCCCGCAGCGCGACGGCGTAGGCGGTCGGGCTGACGCCCGGGGTGGGCGAGCCGACGAGGAACAGCGCCGCGACGGCGGCGAGGACGCCGGCGACGACCCAGGCCAGGGCGGAGACCCGCCCCTGCCGGATGCCCATCAGCGCCGCGGTCTCGCCGTCCTCCGCCGAGGCGCGCATCGCGATGCCCCAGCTCGAGTACTTGAAGGCCGCGAAGAACGCCGCGATGAGGACCGCCGCGACGACGAAGGCGATCAACCGGTTCTGGCTGAGCCCGATGCTCCCCACCCGGAACGACTCACCACCCCACGGGTGCGGCACGTTGAGAATGTCCGAGCCGATCTGCCGGATCAGCTCGGTGAGGATGATGATGTCCACCCCGATGGTGACGATCGCCAGGCTGATCACCGCCGCCCCGCGGAGCCGGTTGATGATCAGCCGCTCGATGACGAACGCCGCGGCCGCGGTGATGAGGATGCCCACCACGACGGCCGGCAGGAACCCGATCGAGTCCGACAGCCGCGCGATGGAGTAGGCGCCCAGCAGCAGCAGCGAGCCGTGGGTGAAGCTCACGACTTCGCTGGACTTGAAGATGATCACGAAGCCGAGGGCGATGAGGGCGTAGAGCGCTCCGAGGGAGATCCCGTTCAGGAGCAGGGAGAGGAACTGCGTCACGAGGTCGCCCCAGGTGTGTCGGAGGGGTGGTGGTGAGCGGCGGCTTCGGCGGGGTCTTCCTCGTCACCGGAGCCGAGGTAGGCGCGGATCACCTCGGGGTCGGACTGCACCTCGGTGGGGGTGCCGTCGGCGATCCGGCGGCCGAAGTCGAGGACGGTGACGCGGTCGGCCAGTGACATGACCATCCCCATGTCGTGCTCGACGAGGACGACGGAGATCCCGAGCGCCGACCGGATCTCGAGGATGGCCTCGGCCATCCGGTCGGTCTCCTCGGCGTTCATGCCGGCCACCGGCTCGTCGAGCAGGAGCAGCCGCGGCTCCGTGCAGAGCGCCCGGGCCACCTCCACCCGCTTCTGGTCGCCGTAGGAGAGGACGCCGACGGGCGTGTGCAGCTTGTCGCCGAGCTCGAGGAAGTCGGCGATCTCGGCCACGCGGGCGCCGTGGATCTTCCCTTCCCGCGTCGCCCGCGGGAGCCGCAGACCGGCAGCGAGGAAACCGGCCTTGGTCAGGTGGTGGCGGCCCAGCATCAGGTTCTCCGCCACCGACTGGCTGCCGGAGAGGGCGATGTTCTGGAACGCCCGGGCCACTCCGATGCCGGCGATCTGGTGCGGCCGCATCTGGTCCAGCCGGTGCTCACCGAACCGCACCTGGCCCTCGGCGGCCTTGTAGACGCCCGAGAGGACGTTGAACATCGTCGACTTGCCTGCGCCGTTGGGCCCGATGATCGCGTGGATCGAGCCGGGCACGACCGTGAAGGAGACCTCCGACAGGGCGTTGATCGCCCCGAACCGGACGCTCACGTCGTCGACCTCGACCGGTGGGATGTCCGAGCGGGTCTCCGAGCGGGTGTCCGACCCGGCGGCGTGCGCCCCGGCGGCGCGCGGGGCGGTCATGCCGTCCACCGGGAGAGCTTCTTGCCCGAGGGCACGCGCACCCGCGGCCCGCCGGAGTCGCCGCCGTCGTGGCCGAGGTACAGCCGCTGCACCTCGTCGGTCTGGGCCAGCTGCCGGGCGTCACCGGAGAGGGACACCTCGCCGACGTCGAGCACGTAGGCGAGATCGGCGACCCCGAGCGCCATCGTCGCGTTCTGCTCGACGAGCAGGACCGAGGTCCCCTGCCGGTTGATCTCGGCGACCACCTCGCCGATCTGGCCGATGATGCGGGGGGCCAGCCCCAGCGACGGCTCGTCGAGCAGGAGCAGCTTCGGGCTGGCCATCAGCGCCCGGCCGATGGCGAGCATCTGCTGCTCGCCGCCGGACAGCAGCGCTCCGCGTTGCGAGCTGCGCTCCTTGAGCACGGGGAACATGTCGTAGACGCGCTCCTGCGCCTTCGCCTTGGCCGCCTTGTCCCGGTTGCCCATGCCGCCGGCCCGGAGGTTCTCCTCCACGGTGAGGCGGCCGAAGATGCGGCGTCCCTCGGGCACCTGCACCAGCCCCAGCCGGACGGCCTGGGCCGGGTCGCGGGAGGTGAGATCGGTGCCGTCGAAGTCGACGGTGCCGGACTCCACCTTGCCGCGGTGCAGCCGCAGCGTGCCCGAGATGGTGCGCAGCAGCGTGGTCTTCCCGGCGCCGTTGCTGCCCAGGACGGCGACGACCTTGCCGTCGGGCACCTCCATGGACACCCCCCGCACGGCCTGGACGGCGCCGCCGTACGTCACGTGCAGGGAGTCGATCGTCAGCACGGGCGGCTCTCCCGGCCGGCGCCGGCTGCCCACAGCTGGGCGGGACGAGGGCGAGGTGCGCCGACGGTCGTCACGAGACCGCCCGGCCCACGGCGGACCGCTGGGACCTGCGGCCCCCGGAACGTCGAAGTAGTGATCTGGCACACATGAGCGGTGACTCTAGGGGTAGATCACGCGCAATCGGCAAGCAGAACGGTCACGGATCGATCACCTTGCGGCGGTCAGCTCCGTTCCGGAAAGCGCACCCGTCAGGCGCGCACGAGCTCCTCGATCTCCACCCGGATGCCGTCGAGCGCGGCGACGGCGCGCCGCCGGGCCTGCTCGGGGGTCTCCCCGACCGCGATGACGTGCCCGACGTGCTCCCCGCTGCAGGTCGGCGGTGCGGTCGCGCTGCCCACGTCGGCGAAGACCTCCGCCGCGAGCAGCCCCGCGATCCTCCCGACCTGCCGGACGCCCGAGACCGCGCGCACCCGGCCGGCGGTGTGCGCGGACAGGTGCATGAGCGTCGCCGCCCCGACGGTCGGCACGACGGCGCCCGCGGGCTCACCGAGCAGCCGCGCCACCGCCAGGTCGGCGGTGTCCACGCCGCTCACCTGTTCGACGCAGGCACGGGCACCGGCGGGGGCGAGCCGCGGGTGCAGCGCGGCGAACCGCGGGCCGGCCGGCCCCAGGACGAACTCCAGGTGGAACGGCCCGGCGTCGTACCCGAGGGCGGCCAGCCACGCGCCGACGTGCTCGGCGGCGTCCGCGCACGGCGCCCCGGCGGTCGCCGTGCGGGCGAGCTCGGTGAGGTGCGGCGGCGGGGCCATGATCAGCTCGGACCAGGCGAGGACGACGGGACCCCGCTCGTCGACGAAGCCGTCCGCGGCGTACCGCCGGCCGGGGACGCGCTCCTCCACGAGCAGCCGGTGCCGGGGACGCCCGTCGCGCCCGGAGGAGACGCGGGCGCGGTGCCGCGCCGCGAGCGCCCGCAGCTCGGCGTCGTCGGCGACCAGGCCGGCGGCGCAGCCCGCCCCGGCGTCGACCGGCCGGACCACGCACGGGTAGCCGACGGGCGAGGTGGCCGCCGCCCCGGCCGCGATCTCGGCCCAGGCGATGTCGGCCACGCCGGCCGTCGCGAGAGCGGTGCGCACCGCGACCGCATCGGAGGCGAGCGCCGCCGAGCCCGGCGTGGGACCGCGCAACCCCAGCAGCCGGGCGGCGGCGGCAGCCGGGCCGGCGAAGCCGTCGACGGGGCTCGTGACCGCCGCGACCTCCCCGCCCAGCGACCGCGCCGCGGCGACGATCGCCGCCGGGTCCGCGGTGTCGCAAGGCACCCACCGGTCCACCGGCCAGTCGATTCCGTCCGCGCCCTGGCGCGAGCCCCGGGTCAGCACCGCGGTCCGCAGGCCCCGCCGTCCGGCCCGGTCCAGCAGCCCCGGCCCCGGGCCGTCCAACCGCTCCCCCGCCCCGAACTCGGGCCGGGCCGCTCCCCGGGGCTCGTCCAGCTCGACGGTCACGAACCACGCCTCGTCCGGTTCCGGTGCTCGCGCGGCCGGTTCGTGTGCGCTGGGCCTCGGCATGGTCACGGTCCCCCGTCGTCGTCGATCGAGCGGCCGCACCATACCGGCCGGTCGGTTTCCAGGGAACGGGTACCGGCGGGTCCGCCGGGTCTCCGCGTCGACAGCCCCTCCCGACGGCCGGGAACGCCTGGTCTCCGCGGCGGGTTGGTGCGGAGGTGACCGGTACGCCCCTCCCCCGCGACGTCGACGTCGTCGTGGTCGGCGCGGGCCAGGCCGGGCTGTCGACCGCCTGGGCCCTGGCCCGGCAGGGGTTCGAGCGAGGCACCGGCTTCGTGGTGCTCGACGGGGAGCCCGCTCCCGGCGGGGCCTGGCGGCACCGATGGCCCTCGCTCACCCTGGGCACCACCCACCGGGTGCACGACCTCCCCGGCCTGCCCTTCGACGGCTCCGACAGGTCGCGGCCGGCCGTCGAGACCGTCCCCGCCTACTTCGCCGGGTACGAACGCCGCTTCGACCTGCCCGTCCTCCGCCCGGTGCGGGTCACCGCCGTGCGGCGCACCGACGACGACCGCTTCTCCGTGGAGACCGATCGCGGCAGCTGGACCGCGCGCGCGGTCGTGAACGCCACCGGCACCTGGACCCGTCCGTTCGTCCCGCGGTACCCCGGGCAGGAACTCTTCCGCGGCCGGCAGCTGCACACCGTCGACTACCGGTCCGCCGAGGAGTTCCGCGGCCGGCACGTCGTCGTCGTGGGCGGCGGCGCTTCGGCCACCCAGCTGCTCGCCGAGATCTCCCGCGTGACCTCCACGACGTGGGTCACCCGCCGCCCGCCCGACTTCCGCGAGGGACCGTTCGACGCGGAGGCCGGCCGCGAGGTCGTCGCGAAGGTCGAGCAGGCGGTGCGCGCCGGACGACGCCCGGGCAGCGTCGTCGGGCTGACCGGGCTGCTGGTCTCCACCCCGTACGTGCGCGAGGGCCTGGAGCGGGGTGTCCTCGAGCGGCTGCCGATGTTCGACCGGATCACCGCCGACGGCGTCGCGTGGGACGCCGCGGACGGGCAGGAGGCCCGCTTCCAGCCCGCCGACGTGATCCTGTGGGCCACCGGCTTCCGCGCGGCGGTCGGCCACCTCGCCCCGCTGCGGCTGCGCGGACCAGGTGAGGGCTTCCGCATGGACGGCACGCAGGTCGCCGGAGAGCCCCGGCTGCACCTGGTCGGCTACGGCCCCTCGGCCAGCACGATCGGCGCGAACCGGGCCGGCCAGGCTGCCGCCCGGGCGCTGCGCCGCGAGCTCCGGCCGGGGACTCCCCTGCCCCGCGACGCCTGACGTCCTCGGGGACGGATCAGGGTCGGGTCAGGGCGCTCCCCGATGTCGCCGGGACTCCGGCGCCGACAGGCTTGCCGCATGACCCTCCGACCGCTCCCGGGAGCCCCGCGATGATCGAGGCGCAGGAGCTCACCAAGAAGTACGGCGACCGCACCGCGGTCGACGCCGTCTCGTTCACCGTCCACCCCGGCCGGGTCACCGGCTTCCTCGGCCCCAACGGCGCCGGCAAGTCGACGACCATGCGCATGCTCCTGGGGCTGGACCGGCCGACCGCGGGCAGCATCACCGTCAACGGCCGCAGCTACACCGACTTCCCCGCCCCGCTGCGGCAGGTCGGCGCCCTGCTGGAGGCCCGGGCACTGCACCCGGGCCGCTCCGCCCGCGACCACCTGCGCTGGATGGCCGCGAGCAACGGGCTGCCGGTGCGCCGCGTCGACGAGGTCCTCGACCTGGTCGGGCTCACCGACGTCGCCGGGCAGCGGGTGGGGCGCTTCTCCCTCGGCATGGGCCAGCGCCTCGGCATCGCCGTCGCCCTCCTGGGCGACCCGCCGGTCGTCGTCCTCGACGAGCCGGTCAACGGCCTGGACCCGGAAGGCATCCGCTGGGTGCGCACGCTCACCCGGGACCTGGCCGCCGAGGGCCGCACGGTGTTCCTGTCCAGCCACCTCATGAGCGAGATGGCGCTGACCGCCGACCACCTGGTGGTCATCGGGCGAGGCCGCGTGCTGGCCGACTGCTCGATGCCCGACTTCATCGCCGAGCACGCGGCCTCCTACGTGCGGGTGCGCAGCCCCCAGCGGGCCGAGGTGGCCGAGCTGCTGCGCCGCGACGGCGCCGAGGTCGGCGTGGTCGACGACGAGCTGCGCGTGCAGGGGCGCGATGCGGCCGGCATCGGGGAGCTGGTCGGCCGGCAGGGGCTCCTCCTCCACGAGCTCACCCTGGTCAGCTCCTCCCTCGAGGACGCCTTCATGACCCTCACCGCCGCCAGCGTCGAGTACACCGCTCGCGACCGGACCCCCGCAGGAGCCACCCGATGACCGGAACCCTGAGCACGCCGGTGCCCGACACCGTCGCCCTGGACCCGAACCGGCACGTACCCGGCGTCCGGGACCCCGGCTTCGCGCAGACCCTGCGCGCGGAGTGGATCAAGTTCTGGACGGTGCGCTCGACACCGTGGTCCATCGGCGCACTGGTCGTCCTGGGCGCCGGCCTGACCGTGCTGGTGTGCGCGGTCAGCGCGCAGGACCTCGCCGACGGCAGCGCCGGTGACGCCCCAGCCGCATTCATCACCTGGGGCATGACGGTCGCGCAGATCACCGCCATCGTCCTGGGCGCGCTGGTGGTCACCGGCGAGTACGGCACCGGCATGATCCGCGCGACCCTGACGGCCACCCCGCGCCGCGGCAGGGTGCTCGCGGCGAAGACCGTCGTGCTCACCGGCACCCTGTTCGTCGTCGGCACGGTCACCGCGGCGCTCGGTTACCTGGGCGGGAACTGGTTCCTCGAGCGGGAGGGCATCGGCCTGGCGCTCGGCGACGACGGCGTCCTCCGGTCGCTGCTCGGCAGCGGGCTCTACATGGCCGGCATCGGCCTGTTCGCGGCCGCCGTCGGGCTGCTCGTCCGGCACACCGCCGCGGCGCTGTCGATCGTGCTGGCCCTGCTGCTGGTGGTCGGCAACATGGTGATGCTGCTGCCCGGCGCCTGGGGCGAGTGGGCCACCAAGCTGATGCCCGGCAACGCGGGCTCGGTGGTCGCCACCCCGGTCTCGTTCAACCCGAACCTGCTCGAGCCGTGGACCGGCTTCGCGGTGTTCTGCGCCGAGGTCGCCGCAGTCCTCGCGGTGGGTTACCTGGTCCTCCGCCGCCGCGACGCCTGATGACGGCTTCGGGAGCATCGCAGCGAGCGCCGGCGAGCGAGGAGCGGACCGGAGCGCGGAATCAGGCCATGGGCAACGCCTGAGTTGTCCACACCCCGCTGTGCCCCGGCCCCGGCGGCCGGGGCACAGTGGTGCGGTGACCACGCCCGACCCGGCCGCCGAGGGCCGCCGCCGCGCCGACGAACTGCTCACCGCGCTGACCGCGTCCGACGACGCCGCCGCCGACCGGCTGCTCGGCGGGCTGACCGAGATCCGCGACCTCGTCTTCGTGGGCGCGGGGCTGACCGCCGTCGCCCGGGCCGAGGGGCGCGCGCTGCCCGCCGCGCAGCGGGCGCAGGCCAGCACCCGGCAGCTGAAGCTCGGTCAGCTGCGCGACGCCAACCGGGACGACCCCGAGGGGCTGCGGACCTGGCTGCGGCGGTCGGGCGAGGAGGTCCTCTTCATCCGGTCGCTGCACGCTGCGGCCCGCTCCCGCTGACCGGTCTCAGCCCCGGGTGACCGAGGGGCGCGCGGCGACCCGGGCGAGCGGCAGCACGGCGCTCAGCACGACGGCCGACAGCACCAGGGTCCAGGGCAGGCCGACGGCGCCGAAGGCGAAGCCGAGGAGCAGCGCCCCGGCCCCCGTGCCGGCGTCGAACGAGGCGTTCCACAGCGCGCTGGCCGTCGTCGTCCCCCGTTCCCCGGCCCGGGCGAACGCCCGCAGCAGGGTCAGGTTCTGCACGCCGCCGAACCCGGCGCCGAACAGGGTCGCGCCCAGGAGCACCCACACCGGTCCCCACCACAGGCCCGCGCCGACGACCGCCAGCCCGGCTGCGGCGACCAGCAGCGACAGGGGCAGCAGCAGTCGCGTGCCCAGCCGGTCGGCGAGCACGCCGGCGCGCCACCGGGTCACCGCGCCGGCCAGCCCCCACAGCAGCAGGGCGACGGTGGCCAGCCGGCCGTCGGGGCGGTCGATGGGCAGGAACGTGAGGAAGCCGCCGCCGGCCGTGGTCACCACGAACAGCACCAGCGACGGCGCCAGGGCGGCGCGCAGCGCGGCGCGCGTGTTGCCGGCCGGCCCGCGCTCCTCGCGGGTGTCCACGGAGCGCAGCAGCAGCGGCAGGAAGAACAAGCCGAGCACCGGCGACGCCGCCAGCCAGGACAGCCAGCCGACGTGCCCCCCGAGCACGAGGGCGACCCCGACCGGGACGGCCACCATGTTGGGCAGCGCGATGGCCAGCCCGTACAGCCCGATCGACTCGCCGCGCTGCTCCGGCGGTGCCACCCGGGCGGCGAGAGTGGCGCCGAGGACCGTGATCACCGCGAACCCGGCGCCCCGCACGGCCGACAGCGCGGCGATCGTGCCCACGCCGTCGTCGAGCGCGTAGAAGGGCGCCGGCAGCCCGAGCGCCAGCAGGCCGCCGGCGAACACCGGGCCGATGCCGAACCGCGCCGTCAGGCCGGGGACCAGGCCCTGGGCGGCGATGGTGACCCCGAGGAAGACGGCGGTGACCACCCCGGCGGTGCTCTCCGGGGCGCCCCCGGCCACCGCGTAGGTCGGCAGGGACGCCAGCGTCAGGAAGTAGCTGACGAACCCCAGGGCCGTGACACCGACCAGCGCCTGGACCCCGCGTGACCGCCAGAGGGGGGCCTGCACCTCCACCGCTCGCCCGCCTCCGCCGTTCCGTCGTCGTCCCGTGCTCGTCGAGCATGACCGCTGCGGCGTCGAGGGATGCGCTCGGGTAGGCAGGAGGGGTGCCGCTGCTGACCGTGGGCCACGGCCCGGAGGACCGCGACCGACTCGGCGCCCGCCTGACCGGTGCCGGTGTGGAGGTGATCGTCGACGTGCGCCGCTTCCCCGGCAGCCGGAACAACCCCGACGTCCGGCGGGACGCCCTGGAGCAGTGGCTCCCGGCCGCGGGCATCGGCTACCGGTGGGAGGAGCGCCTGGGCGGTCGCCGCCGGCTGCCACCCGGCGAGCCGGTGACCGACGACTGGTGGACCGTCGCCCAGTTCGCCGCCTACGCCGCGCACACCCGCACGCCGGAGTTCGCCGCCGCATTGGACGAGGTGCTCGGCGAGGCGGCCGGCGCGACCGTGGCGGTGATGTGCAGCGAGAGCGTCTGGTGGCGGTGCCACCGGCGGCTGGTCGCCGACGTCGCCGTGCTCGCCCGGGGCGCCGCCGTCGCGCACCTGATGCCCGACCGCCGCGTCAGCCCCCACCGGCCGGCCGCCGGCGCCGTGCTCGCCGACGACGGCCTCGTCCACTGGCCCGCGCTCCCCGATGTTGATCAGGTGACCTGATCGTTCCGGGTCCTGGCTCAGCGTCGACCGTGAGCCAGGACCCCACGAGGTGAGCCAGGACGACGGTTGTCCACAGGTTCGTCATACGCCGCTGGCCGCGCTCGCGAAGCCGTGAGACTTCCCCGGTGCACCCGCTGCTCCGGATCCGCGCCGACCAGCGCCTCGGCGTCTTCACCAGCCAGGAGGCTGTGGCCGCCGGCTACTCGGTCGACGACGTCCGCACGGCGCTGCGGACGCGCCGGTGGACGCGGCTGCGCAAGGGCGTCTACACGGAGTCCGCCCGGCTGGCCGCGGCGAGCGAGGTCGACCGACACCTGATGGCCGGCATCGCCGTCCTCCTCAGCCTGGATCCCGGCCCGGTGCTCAGCCACGCGTCCGCCGCCAGACGGCACGGGCTGCTGGTACCGGCGGCCGCGGGCGCCGACGTGCGGGTCACCACGGTCGACCAGTGGCGCGCCGGCCGCGGCTACCGGGTGGCCCGTGCCCGACTGCCCGACGCGGACGTCGTCCCCTGGATTGCGCCGTTCGCGACCACTTCTGCTTCTCGGACCCTGATCGACTGCGGTCGGGAATGGTCCCTGCTGGACACGGTGATCGCCCTGGACGCGGCGCTGCACGAACGCCGTGTACGCCGCTCGGAGTTGCTGCTCGCCGTGCACGCCGCCCGCCACCGCACGGGAGCCTCCCGGGCGGCACGCGCCGTCGGTCTCAGCGACGGACGGGCCGAGTCGCCCCTGGAGACCGAGGGACGGTTGGCGCTGTTGGCCGCCGGCCTCCCCCAGCCCGAGCTCCAGGTCGATCTGCATGACGCGCACGGGTTCGTCGCCCGCCTGGACGCGTGGTACGAGGAGGCGGCCGTGGCGATCGAGTTCGACGGTCAGGTGAAGTACCGCGACCCGTACCAGGGGCGCTCTCCGCACGACGTCCTGTGGGAGGAGAAGCGCCGGGAGGACCGCGTCCGCCGCCTCGACGTCCGGGTGGTGCGGCTCGCCAAGGCCGACCTGGGCGGTGCGTGGCCGAGGACGGTCGCCGACCTGACCCGGATGCTCCGGACGCCGTACGCGGAGGCGCGCCGGTTCACCGTCGTCCGTCGTCCGGAGCCGGGGTCCGGGCCCGACGCCGCCTGAGCGCCGCCTTCCTGGCTCACCTCCTGTGGTCCTGGCTCACGTCCGGTCGTGAGCCAGGACCCGGAACGATCAGGTCACCTGATCAACACGGGGAGAAGGGGTCAGCCCATGTGCGGGTAGCGGTGGTCGGTCGGGGCGGCGAAGGTCTCCTTGATCGACCGGCTACTGGTCCAGCGCAGCAGGTTCTGCGGGGCGCCGGCCTTGTCGTTGGTGCCCGACGCCCGCCCGCCGCCGAAGGGTTGCTGGCCGACGACGGCGCCGGTCGGCTTGTCGTTGACGTAGAAGTTGCCCGCCGCGTGCCGCAGGAACTGCTGCGCGTGCGCGATCGCCGCCCGGTCCTGGGCGATCACGGCACCGGTGAGCGCGTACGGCGCCGCGGACTCCATCTGCGTCAGCACCGCGTCGTAGTCGGCGTCGTCGTAGACGTGCACCGCCAGCACCGGCCCGAAGTACTCGGTGGTGAAGACCTCGTGGCCGGGGTCGGTGCCCTCGATGATCGTCGGGCGGACGAAGAAGCCCTCGCTGTCGTCCACCGTCCCGCCGGCGACGATGGACAGCGCCGGATCGTCGTCGACCCGGTCCAGGACGCCGGACAGCTTCGAGAAGGACCTCCGGTCGATGACCGCGCCCATGAAGTTCGAGAAGTCGGTGACGTCGCCCATCTCCAGCGACTCGGTGGTCGCGACGAGGTCGTCCCGCAGCCGCGCCCACACCGACCGAGGGACGTAGGCGCGGGAGGCCGCCGAGCACTTCTGGCCCTGGTACTCGAAGGCGCCGCGGACCAGCGCGGTGCGCAGCACGTCGACGTCGGCCGAGGAGTGGGCGACGACGAAGTCCTTGCCGCCGGTCTCCCCGACGATCCGCGGGTAGCCGCGGTAGTTCGCGATGTTCTCCCCCACGGTGCGCCACAGGTGCTGGAACACCGGCGTCGAGCCGGTGAAGTGGATGCCGGCGAGGTCGCGGTCGGTCAGGGCGACCTCGGAGACCGCGACGCCGTCGCCGGTGACGAGGTTGATGACGCCCGGCGGCAGACCGGCCTCCTCGAGCAGCCGCATGAGGAAGTGCGCGGCGAACTGCTGGGTGGGGGCGGGCTTCCAGACGACGGTGTTGCCCATCAGGGCCGGCGCGGTGGGCAGGTTGCCCGCGATCGCGGTGAAGTTGAACGGGGTGATCGCGTAGACGAACCCCTCGAGCGGCCGGTGGTCGGTGCGGTTCCAGACGCCGGGCGAGGACTCCGGCTGCTCGGCGAGGATCTGCCGCGCGAAGTGGACGTTGAAGCGCCAGAAGTCGATCAGCTCGCAGGCGCTGTCGATCTCCGCCTGCTGCGCGGTCTTGCTCTGGCCGAGCATCGTGGCCGCGTTGAGGGTCTGCCGCCACGGGCCGGCGAGCAGGTCGGCCGCCCGGAGGAACACCGCGGCCCGGTCGTCGAAGGAGAGGTCCTGCCAGGCCGGCGCCGCCTCCTTGGCGCACCGGACGGCGTCCTGCGCGTCGCCGTGCGTGGCGTGCGCCGCGGTGCCGAGGACGGCGGCGTGCCGGTGCGGCTGCACGACGTCGAACCGCTGGCCGGCGGCCATCCGCTGCCGGCCGCCGATCGTGCTGGTCAGCTCGACCGGTGCGGCGGCGAGCTCGGTCAGCCGGGCCTGGAGCTGGTCGCGCTCCGGGGTGCCGGGGGCATAGGTGAGCACCGGCTCGTTGACCGGGGCGGGGACACGGGTGACGGCGTCCATGGGGGACCTCGTTTCAGGACTCGGTGGGCTCAGGACCTGGTGAGCACGGAACGGAGGAAGAAGGTGACGTTGGCCGGGCGCTCGGCCAGCCGGCGCATGAAGTAGCCGTACCAGTCGGCGCCGTAGGGCACGTAGGCCCGGACGCGGGTGCCCGCGGTGGCCAGCCGGCGCTGCTCGTCGGGGCGGATGCCGTAGAGCATCTGCACCTCCCAGCTGTCCGCGGCCCGCGAGTGCTGCGCCGCCAGCTCGTGCGCCCGCTGCAGCATCGCCGGGTCGTGCGAGCCGACCATGGGGTACCCCGGCCCGCTCATCAGGATCTCCAGGCACCGGGCGTAGGCGGCGTCGACGTCGCTCCGTTTCCGGTGCGCCACGGCCGGGGGCTCGTCGTAGGCGCCCTTCACCAGCCGCACGCGCGAGCCCGTGACGGCCAGGGCCTTGGCGTCGTCCTCCGTGCGCAGGAGCATCGCCTGCAGGACGGCGCCGGTCCGCGGGTGCTCCTTGCGCAGCTCGGCGACCGTGGCGAGGGTGGCGTCGACCGTGCGGTGGTCCTCCATGTCGAGGGTGACCGTCGTGCCGGCGGCCGAGGCCGCCTCGACGACCGGGCGGACCAGTTCGAGGGCGAGGTCGTGCCCGTCGGGCAGCGCCTGGCCGAATGCCGACAGCTTGACCGAGACCTCGGCGGCGGGTCCGAGGCCCAAGGGGGCCAGCGCCTCGAGCGCGCCCAGGTAGGCGTCGCGGCTGCGCCGGGCCTGCGTCCGGTCGGTGACGTCCTCGCCGAGGTGGTCGAGGGTCACCGCGATCCCGTCGGGGGTCAGCGAGCGGACGGCGGCCAGCGCGTCGTCCAGCGACTCCCCGGCGACGAACCGGTCGACCACCCGGCGGGTGGCCGGGGTACCGGTCACCGCCCGCCGGAGGGCGGGCCGGCGGGAGGCGGCGAGCAGGGCGTTGGAGAGCAGCACGTGACCTCCCGGAGCGGACGACGCCGACACGCAGAACGCTAGGCACGTCCACCCCTCCGGGCCAGGGACAGATGTCCGGAGTTCCAGGATCTGCTCTCATACACCTGTATGAACGAGCGTCCGCGGAAACGCCGGCCTGGGTTTCCGCGGAGCAGCGGGAGGCGAGGGGACGGCGGTGCGCGACGACCTGCAGGAACTGGTCGACCAGGTCTCCCGCGTGCTCGCGGCGCCGGCGACGCTCGAGGACGCCGGGTTCACCCTGCTGGCCTTCTGCGCCCACGACGACAGCGGCGCCGATCCGATGGACGCCGTCCGGACCCGCTCGATCCTGACCCGGGGATCCGCGCCGGAGACCCGCCGCTGGTTCGAGGACTTCGGCATCGCCTCGGCTACCAGGCCGCTGCGGACACCCGCCGACCCGGCCGCCGGCATCCTCACCCGGCTGGTGATCCCGGTGCGCTCCGGCGACCGCACCCGGGGCTACCTGTGGCTGCTCGACGACGGCCGGATCGACCCCCACGACGACGGCGACCCGGCCCTGCGCCGGGCACTGGAACTGGCCGCGGTCGCGGGCGGGCTGCTCGCCGGCCGCCCGGCCGACGACCTGGGCGGGGCGCTCGCCGACGCCCTGACCGGCCGGCCCGGCGCGCGGGCCCAGGCGGCGCGCCGGTTGGGCGAGCGGCTGGCCGACGACGGCGCGCAGGTGCTGGTCGCCGTCTGCCCGGCGGGCGGCGCGCTCCCCCCGGGGTGGCGGCTGCCGTCGGCCGGCGCGGTGGCCGGGATCGTCGACGACGGGGCCGCCGTCCTCGTGCCGCTGCCGACGGCGACCGACCTCCGCCCGGCCGGCGCGCTCACCGCGGCGTCGCTGGCCGCGCTGCCGGCGGGCAGCACCGCCGGGGTGTCGTCGGTCCGCCGCGGCACCGGGGCGCTGGCCGACCAGTGGTCCGAGGCCCTCGCCGCGGCCCGGGTGGCCGCGGTGGTCGAACGGTTCTCCCCCGTCGCCCACTGGGGCGAGCTCGGTGGGTGGCGGCTGGCCGCCGCGCTGCCGGGGCCGGACCCGGCGATCCGCCCGCTCCTGGCCGACCCGGTGCTGAGCGCGACGGCGGAAGCCTTCCTCGACTGCGCCGGCAGCGCCGTCCGCACGGCCGCGGCGATGCGCATCCACCGGCAGACGCTGTACTACCGGCTGGGTCGGATCGCCGCGCTGACCGGCCTGGACCTCGCCGACGGCGACGCCCGCCTGCTCCTGCACGCCGGGCTGCGTGCGGCGCGGCTGGCCGGCGGATCCTGGGCTCACCGCCCCTGATTCCTGCCGGTCACCTACGCTCGTGCGGATGGCTGCGGGAGATACGGCTGCGCACCAGGACCACCACCGCAGCGGGGACGACGACGTGCTGCGCGTGCTGCGCACCGGGACCGCCGAGGAGCACCAGCACCTCGAGGACACCCTCGACCTGATGGACCCGGAGCTCGGCCGGGACCGGCTCGCCCTGGTCCTCGGGCTGATGCACGGCTTCTGGACGGCGGCCGAGGCCGGGCTGGACGAGTGGGCGGCCCGCCGTCCGGCCGACGCGCTGACCGTCGACTGGGCCCGCCGTCGCCGGTCCGGGCTGTTCGCCGCGGACCTCGCCGCGCTGGACGCCCCCGTGCCGGCCGCGGCGCCCGCGCTGCCCGCCGTCGCCGGCACCGACGAGGCGCTGGGCCGGCTGTACGTCCTGGAGGGGTCCACCCTCGGCGGGACGTTCATCGACCGGCACCTGGCGGGGATGCCCGGCCTGGCCGGCGTGCGCATCCGCGCGTTCTCGCCGTACGGCCCGGAGACCGGCGCCATGTGGGCGGCCTACCGGCGGGTCACCCGCGACCACGTGGCGGCCGGCGGCGACGTCGAGCGCATCCTCTCCGCCGCCCAGGAGACGTTCCGGGCGCTCGCCGCGTGGTGCCGCCCCGCCGGACGCATCCAGGGGGTTCCCGCGTGACCGACGTCGACCGCGGCATCGAGTTCCTGGCACCGGGGGCTCCGGTCGACCTCTCCAACTGCGAGCGCGAGCCCATCCACATCCCGGGCAGCATCCAGCCGAGCGGCGTGCTCATCGCGGTCAGCGACCCCGACTGGCTGGTCCAGCAGGTGTCGGCCAACCTCGCCGAGATCACCGGCGTGCCGTGGGAGCAGGCCCTGGGCCGCCCCCTGTCGGACGTCCTGGGCGTTCCGGCGGCCGATGCGGTGATCCGCTCGGCGAGCGCCTTCGGCGACCTGCGGGAGCGGAACCCGGTCGAGATCGCGCTGACCGTCGACGGCGCGCCCGTACCGGTCGACGCCCTGCTGCACCGGGCGTTGATCCGCCCCGGGACCCCGGCGCACGGCGAGCCGGTCGCGGATCGGGGCACCGAGCCGGCGCTCACCAACCTGGTCGTGGAGCTGGAGCCCGCGTTCGGCCCCCGGCCGTTCTCGTTCCCGAACACCTACCAGGCGGTGCGCGGCACGATCGCAGCGCTGGACCGGGCCGCCAGCCTCCAGGAGCTCTACGACATCACCGCCCGGGCGGTGCGCACCCTCACCGGCTTCGACCGGGTGATGGTCTACCGCTACGACGCCGACTACAACGGTGAGGTCGTGGCGGAGGCGAAGGCCGCGGGCCTGAACTCGTTCCTCGGGCTGCACTACCCGGCCTCGGACATCCCCGCCCAGGCGCGGGCGCTGTATGAGAAGAACTGGATCCGGCTCATCTCCGACGTGGACTACGCGCCGGTCCCGCTGCAGCCGGTGGACCACCCGGTCAGCGGCCGGCCCCCGGACCTCACCTACTCCGCCCTGCGCAGCGTCTCGCCGATCCACGTCGAGTACCTGCACAACATGGGCGTCCGGGCATCGATGTCCATCTCGCTGCTGCGCGGGGACAAGCTGTGGGGGCTCATCGCCTGCCACCACTACAGCGGGCCGCACGCCCCGCCGTACGCCACGCGGGCCGCGGCGGAGTTCCTGGGCTCGACGCTGTCGGTGCGGCTGATCGACCGCGCGCAGGAGGACGAGTTCGACCGGGCGCTGCGCGCACGGTCGACGCTGGCCTGGCTGACCGGCGCGGCCATGGACGAGGACCGACCGCTCACCGACACGGTGCTGGGGTCCCCGAACCTGCTCGACCTGCTCGATGCCGACGGCGTGGCGGTGAACCTGCAGGGCAACCGGGGCACCGCCGGTGCGGAGCTCCCCCCGGGCACGGCCGACCGCATCGCCGACTGGGCCGCCGGCCGGGGGCTGGACGTCGTCGCCACCGACGCGCTGGCGGCCGAGCCGGGCGACACCGGGGCGACGGAGCAGGCCACCGGTGCGCTGGTGCTCCCGCTGCCGGAGGGGCAGTACGTCCTGTGGTTCCGCGGCGAGGCGGTGCGGCACGTCGACTGGGGCGGCGACCCGAACAACAAGGCGATCGCCGAGCGCGAGGGCGACGAGGTCCGGCTCAGCCCGCGCAAGTCCTTCGAGCGGTGGCGGGAGACCGTGCGCGGCCGGTCGGAGCCCTGGACGACGCCGGAGCTCGGTGAGGCCGCGGAGCTGCGCACGCACCTCCTGGAGGCCCTGTACGCGCGCTCGCGCAGCCTGGTCCGGGCCGCCGAGACGCTGCAGCGCAGCCTGCTGTCCGACCCGCCCGAGCCGGCCCACCTCGACGTCGCGGTGCGGTACGTGCCCGCGGGACGCGAGGCCCAGGTCGGCGGCGACTGGTACGACGTGTTCCAGCAGCCGGACGGCTCCACCGTGCTCGTCATCGGCGACGTGGTGGGGCACGACACGGAGGCCGCGGCCACCATGTCGCAGCTGCGTGGCCTGCTGCGCGGCATCGCCTACGACGACTCCTCCGGCCCCGCCGAGGTGCTGTCCCGGCTGGATGCCGCCATCGAGGGCCTCGACCTCGGCGCCATGGCCACCGTGCTCGTCGGCCGGCTCGACCCGCCGGGTGACCAGTCGACGGGCGTCGTGCTGCGCTGGGCCAACGCCGGGCACCTGCCCCCGCTGGTCGTCGCGCCGAACTGCGCCCAGCAGCTGCTCGTGCCCGAGCGCGCCGGCCTCCTGCTCGGCGTGGACCCCACCCGGACGCGCAGCGAGCAGACGGCGGTCATCCAGCCCGGCTCGACCCTGCTCCTCTACACCGACGGCCTGGTCGAGCGCCGGGACCAGGTCTTCGACGACGGCATCGAGCTGCTGGGCCAGGCGCTGGCCGAGCTGTGCCACCTGCCGGTCGCCACGATGAGCGACCGGCTGATCGACCGCCTGCTCCCCGAGGGGGCGGAGGACGACGTCGCGCTGGTCGCCGTCCGCCTGCGCCCCCGGGACAGCTGACCCGCTCGCGTGCCCCGGAGAGCTGGCCCCGGACGCCCGGTCAGTCGGTCCCGGGTGCGGTGAACCGGGGCGTCAGCCCGTCGTCGGGGGCCCCACCCTCGGCCGGGAGCGGCGCCTCGTCCTCGGCCGCCCGCACGAAGGCGGCCGTCTCCTCCGGCGACCCCGGTCCGGCCGCCCGCCCGTCGCGCTCGAGCGCGGCGAGCAGCCGCTCCTCGTCCGGAGCCAGGTCCCCCGGGCCGAGGTGGCCGCCGGGCTCGCCGGCGTCGGAACCCGAGGCCATCGCGGTGTCCGGGGTGGGGTCGTCCGGGGCGTTCACGCGGCTGTTCCTCATGTCGGTCAGCGGGGGAAGTTGGGTTCGAGCCGGGGCACGATCTGCATCTCCGGGATGAACGCGGCCGGGTGCAGCAGCAGCAGGGTGCGGATCGCCTCGGCGACCGCCGACGGCGGCATCATCAGGTGCCCCGGGATCCCCCACTGCTCCATCATCGGGGTGTCCATGGCGGCGGGGATGACGCTCTGCACGCGGCAGGGGAACGGCCGTTCGCTGCCGTCGGGGAGCGTGATCGCCTTCTCGCGCAGCTCCCGCTGGATGCACTTGGTCGCGTTGAGGAACCCGGCCTTGGAGCCGTTGTAGGCGATCGCCCCGCTGCCGGAGGTGATGGCCGAGAGCGAGACGACGTGCACCACGTCGGCGGTGCGCCCCTCGGGCAGGTGCTGCACCCGCTTCATGAACTCGCTGGTGAGGAAGATCGGGCCCTCGCAGTTGACCGCCTGCACCCGCTGGTAGTCGGCGAGGTCGATGTCGGTGATGTAGCCCGGGCGGTCGATGCCCGCCACGTTCACCAGGACGTCGAAGGCGTCGCCGTGCCGGTCGAACAGGTCCGCGACGACGGCCCGCCGGCTCTCGTCCTGCGTGACGTCCAGGCCGAGCACCTCGCCCGAGCCGCCCGCGGCGCTGACCCGGGAGAGGGTCTCCTCGCTCCCCGCGGCGTCGATGTCGGCGATCACCACGTGCGCACCGGACTCGGCCAGCGCCAGGGCGGTCGCCCGCCCGAGGCCGCTCGCCCCTCCGGTCACCAGTGCGATCCGGCCCTTCAGCGACGTCTCCATGCAGCCCTCCGTCGTGCGTGCGTGTCCGTCCCGACAGCCTCGCCGAAGATCGTCGGGGCCGCAGGTCGGGCGGACCGACCGCGAGGCGCCGCCGGGGACGGTCAGACGCGGTGCAGCCCGGCCTGCTCGATCAGCCGGGCCTGCTCCCGGCACCACGGCGACCAGGCGTCGCCCTCGGTCTCCTGGCGACGGCGGAACGCGGCCCAGTCGAGCAGCTCCCACTCCCCCACCTCGCTGGGCTCCGGCGCCGGCTCACCGGCGAACCGGCCGACGTAGACCGGGCAGACCTCGTTCTCCACGACACCGCGGAACTCCGCCCGGTACCGGTAGCCGGGCAGCGCCGGGCGCACGTCGGTCACCTGCAGGCCGAGCTCGAAGCCGGCCCGCCGCGCGATCGCCGCGCCGTCGTCCTCCCCCGGGCCCGGGTGCCCGCACACCGTGTTGGTCCACATCCCGGGGAACGTCGCCTTGTCCTCGGCCCGGCGGGTGACCAGCAGCCGGCCCCCGTCGTCGAACAGGTAGGCGGAGAAGGCGCGGTGCAGCGGCGTCTCGCCGTGGTGCACCTGCGGCTTGGGAAGGGTGCCGATCTCCCGCCCGTCGTCGTCGACCAGCACGATGAGCTCGACAGGAGGCGCAGTCACGGCACCATGGTCCCCGATCGACGCATGCACCGCCTCCCTGTGTGCGCGGAGACCGGGCGGGGAAGAGCCGTCGGATGGACAGCTTCCGCCGGAACGGCCTGACCTTCGACGTGCGGGACGCCGGACCGGGCGACGGGGAGCCCGTCGTCCTGCTGCACGGCTTCCCGCAGGACTCGACCGCCTGGGACCGGGTGGCGCCCGCGCTGCACCAGCACGGCCTGCGCACCCTGGCCCCCGACCAGCGCGGGTACTCGCCCATGGCGCGGCCGCGCGGGCGGTCGCACTACCGGCTGCGCGAGACGGCGGACGACGTCCTGGCCCTGCTCGACGCCGCCGGGCTGGAGTCCGCGCACGTGGTGGGCCACGACTGGGGCGGCATCGTCGGCTGGGCCCTGGGCGCCTGGTACCCCGACCGCGTGCGCACCCTGACCGCGCTCTCCGTGCCGCACCCGGGCGCGATGGCCCGCGCCGTGGTGACCAGTGACCAGGGGCTGCGCTCCTACTACGTGGGGCTGTTCCAGGTGCCCGTCGTGCCCGAGCAGCTGCTGCTCGCCGGCGACGGCGCGGCGCTGCGCCGGATGCTCGCGCACGGCGGGCTCCCCGAGGACGCCGTCGACCGCTACGTCCGGCGGATGCGCGAGCCGGGTGCGCTGACCGCGGCGATCAACTGGTACCGCGCCCTGCCGTGGAGCGGACGCGACCCGGTCGGGAAGGTGCGCGTACCCACGCTGCACGTCTGGAGCACCGGGGACGCCTTCCTCGGCCGCGCGGCCACGGAGGACACCGCCCGCTTCGTCGACGCGCCCTACCGGCTGGAGGTCCTCGACGACGTGACGCACTGGATCCCCGAGCTCGCCGCCGAGCGCACCGCCGAGCTGATCACGGCCCACGTCCGCGGCTGACCCCGGGCATTGCCAGACTGCACGCCATGACGGAGCCGACGTCCCCGCTGACTCGCACCCAGCGCCTCGACCGGCTGCCCTTCACCAACCAGCACGGGCGGCTGGTCGTCGGCTCCGGCATGGGCTGGGCCCTCGACGCGATGGACGTCGGCCTCATCTCGTTCGTGATGACGGCGCTGATCGCCCAGTGGGACCTCTCGGACACCCAGGCGTCCTGGATCGGCTCCATCGGCTTCGTCGGCATGGCCATCGGCGCCACGCTCGGCGGACTGCTGGCCGACCGCTTCGGCCGGCGCCAGGTGTTCGCGCTGACCCTGCTGGTTTTCGGGGTGGCCACGGGGGCGGCCGCACTGTCCTGGTCGGTCGGGGCGCTGCTGGTCTTCCGGTTCCTCATCGGCCTGGGCCTGGGCGCCGAGCTGCCGGTCGCCTCCACCCTGGTCAGCGAGTTCGCCCCGGCGCGGGTGCGCGGCCGGGTGGTCGTGCTGCTCGAGGCGTTCTGGGCGGTCGGCTGGACGCTGGCCGCCCTGATCGGCTACTTCGTCGTCCCCCGCGGCGACGACGGCTGGCGGTGGGCCCTGGCCATCGGCGCCCTGCCCGCGCTCTACGCCGTCGTCGTCCGCCGGGGGCTGCCGGAGTCGGTGCGCTTCCTGGAGCTCAAGGGCCGCACCGAGGAGGCCGAGGCCGCGGTGCGCCGCTTCGAGCGGGCCGCCGGGGTCGCGCCGGTCGCGTCCCCCGCGGCCGAGCCGCCGAGCGCCCCACCCGGGCCCGGTGCCCTGTGGGCGGCCGGGGCGCGGACCCGCACGGCGGCGCTGTGGGTCGTCTGGTTCAGCATCAACTTCTCGTACTACGGCGCCTTCATCTGGCTGCCGACGCTGCTGTTCAACGAGGGGTTCTCGCTGGTCAGGTCGTTCGAGTACACCCTCTACATCACCCTCGCCCAGCTCCCCGGTTACGCGGTGGCTGCCTTCCTCATCGAGAAGTGGGGCCGGCGCCCCACGCTGGCTGCGTTCCTGACCGGCTCGGCCGTCGGGGCCGGCCTGTTCGCCACCGCCGACGGCGACACGGCGCTGCTGGTCACCGGCATGGTCCTGTCGTTCTTCAACCTGGGCGCGTGGGGTGCCCTCTACGCGATCACGCCGGAGGTCTACCCGACCGCGCTGCGGGCGACCGGCGCCGGTGCCGCCGCCGGCTTCGGCCGGCTGGCCTCGATCGCCGCGCCGCTGTGCGTGCCCCCGCTGATCGCCGCGGGCGGCACCGGCCTGGTCTTCGGCACCTTCGCCGCCTTCTTCCTGCTGGCCGCGCTCGCCTCCTGGGGGCTGCCCGAGCTCAGCGGCCGTTCCCTCGAGGCGGACCAGGACCGGGCGACGTCGGCGGCGTCGCGCCGGTAGCCCCCCACCCTCCCCGGTTGGCGCGGGGACGGTCGGGTAGCGGCAGGGCATGGCCAACCTCTCCCCCGGTCACCTCGCCGGCCGCACCGTCGCCGTCACCGGTGCCAGCGGCAACGTCGGCACCGCGCTCCTGCGCCGGCTCACCCGCCCCGAGGCCGGGCTGGCCGAGGTGCGCGGGCTGGCCCGGCGGCGGCCACCGGCGATCGCGCCGTACGACGGTGTCCGGTGGCACCTCGCCGACCTCGGCGAGGCTGCCTCCGAGGCCGAGCTCGCCGAGTTCCTGGACGGCGTCGACGCCGTCGTCCACCTGGCCTGGGCGCTGCAGCCGGGGCGCCAGCCCGACCGGCTGCGCCAGGTGAACGTCGAGGGCACCCGGCGGGTGGCCCGCGCGGCCGCCGCGGCCGGGGTCGACCAGTTCGTGCACATGAGCTCCATCGGCGCCTACGCCGGCGGCGCGCGCGGGCAGCGGGTCACCGAGGACTGGCCGACCACCGGCATCCCGACCGCGCAGTACAGCCGGGACAAGTCCGCATCCGAGCGGGTGGTGCGCGAGGTGTTCGGCCGCCACCGGGACACGGTGCTCACCGTCGTCCGCCCCACCCTGGTGCTGCAGCCGGAGGCCGGCAGCGAGATCGGCCGCTACTTCCTGGGGCCGCTGCTGTTCGGCGCCGCGCGCATGCTGCCCGGCGCGGTCGCCCGGCTGCTGCCGCTGCCGCTACCCGCGCTGGCGATCGCCTTCGTGCACGCCGACGACGTCGCCGACGCCATCGAGCGGATGCTCGACCGCCGGGCGCCCGGACCGTTCAACCTCGCCGCCGAACCCCTGATGGACGCCGCCGCCCTGGCCGGGGCCCTCGGCAGCGTGCGGGTGCCCACCCCGGCGGCCGTGCTGCGCGCCGGGCTGTCCGCCGCCTTCCACGCGCACCTGGTGCCCACCGAGCCGGGCTGGCTGGACATCGGCACCCAGGTCCCGGCGCTGAACACCGCACGGGCGCGCAAGCTGCTGGACTGGGGGCCGTTCCACACCGGGGACGACGTGCTGCGCCAGTTCGTCGCCGCCCTCGGCGACGGGGTCGGGGCGCCCGGCGCACTGCTCCGCCCGGCTGGCGGGCCCGCGCTCGACCCGGGCGGCGACCCGGCCAACGCACCGGGTCCGCGGGCGAACTGACCGATCAGCCCGGCGCGTTGCCCAGCAGCGTCCGGGTCATCGCGTTGCGGGTGTCCAGCAGCTCGTCGAGCGCCGCGCCCAGGTCGTCCGCCGACACCGCGAGCCGGTCGCCGTCCGGGGTGCGGGACGCCGCCGGCAGCGCCGACCGCCGCAGCGGCTCCGCAGAGGTTCGACGCGGTCACCCCCTCGGACCGGGCGATCACGTCGTCCAGCCGCACCCCGCAGGAGCACCGCGGTCCGGTTCCCGTCGGGCTCGGTGACCAGGTACACCGCGCACCGCTGGCAGGCACGGACCTCGCCGTCGGGGCCGCTGGCCAGGTTGACTGGCCGGGTTGCCCGGGCGCGGGCCGTGGTGGTGGACCTCCCCCTCGGCGCCCAAGAGGTCGCCAGCCCGAACACGGTGTGCTGGAAGCCGGCCACCCCGACCAGCTCGTGCACCCGCCCGGGCGCCCCCAGCCAGGCGTCGAGCCCCGCCTGCACGTTGACGTGCTCGTACCCGGGCCAGGTCTCCTCCACCATGTCGAGCCCGTCGGCGTCCTCGCCCAGGTGGCCGGCGAGGACGCGGGACAGCTGCGGCCGCTCGCCCGCCCGCGCGGCGCCGACCAGTGCCCGCATGCCGCGGCGGGCCAGCCGGCCCACGTCGGCCAGCTCCGGGCGCAGTTCGTCAGCGGACCGGCCGGACGGATGGCGCGGTGCGCGGCCGGTACGAGCCGCCGTACGTGACGTGCGTGCGCACGGGACCTCCTGGTTCGGGCGGAGCCCCGCACGCTGGCGGGTACCGGGTGGTTCCCGAACCGGTTTCAGGCCCGGCTGGTCCAGGCGCCGACGTCGCGCCCGGTGGGGGCGAAGACGTCGGCGGCCCGGTCCGGACGCAGCGCCACGAACAGCCCCTCCGCCTCGGCCAGCGTCGTCGCCGGGTCGTCGGCGGCGACCAGCCGCGCGGTCGCGGTGGTCCGTCGGCCCTCGGTGGCACCCAACTCCGCCGTCACCACCAGCGGCACGCCCAGCCGGACCGGGCGTCGGTAGGTGACCGTCAGCGTGGCGGTCAGCCCGCCGCGGCCGGCCGCCCGGATCGCGCGGGCCAGGACGTGGTCGAGCATCGTGGCCACCACTCCCCCGTGCACCAGCCCGGGTGGCCCCTCGTGGGACTTGCCGAGGGTGACCCGGCCGGTCGCCCGCCCGTCCGGGGTGCTGGACGCCTCCATCGGCGGGGCGACCGGGTTGCCCGGCCCGTAGACCGGGCTGTACCAGCGCTCGCCCGTCGCCGGGTCGTCCACGGAGGCGATGTCGTGCAGGCCGCGTCCGTCGGCCCGCAGCCGCCCGGCCAGTTCCCGGGCCGCCAACGCGACGTCGGCCAGCTCGGTCATCGACACCTCGGTGCGCACCGCGGCGTCGACGAGCTCGCGCAGCGCCGACCCGAGGTCACCGACGGCCTCGCGCCGGACGTCGCGCTCCGCGGTGGTGAGCTCCGGCCGCTCAGCCACGCGCCATGCCGGCCTCGCGCAGCAGCGCGCCGCCGACGATGACCCGCTGCACCTCGCTGGTGCCCTCGTACAGGCGGAAGAGGCGGGCATCGCGGTAGAAGCGCTCGACCGGCGTCGTCCGCAGGTAGCCCATGCCGCCGTGCACCTGCACCGCCTTGTCGACGGCGCGGCCGACCATCTCGGTGCAGAACAGCTTGGCCGACGACGGGCCGACGGAGGTGTCCTCGCCGGAGTCGTAGCCGGCGGCGACGTCACGCACCATGCTGCGGCCGGCGAGCAGCTCGGCGTGCATGTCGGCGAGCATCGCCTGCACCAGCTGGAAGCGTCCGATCGGCGCCCCACCCTGCTGGGCGGTGGCGGCGTAGGCGACCGACTCGTCGAGCACGCGCTGGGCCATGCCGACGCAGAGCGCGGCGATGTGCAGGCGGCCGCGGGACAGGACGGTCAGGGCCTTGGCGTAGCCGCGGCCCTCCTCGCCGATGAGCGCGTCGGCGGGCACCCGCACGTCGTCGAAGTACACCTCGCTGGTCCAGGCACCGGCCTGGCCCATCTTCTTGTCCTTCGGGCCGACGGTGACCCCCGGCGTCGTCGTCTCGACGACGAAGCTGGAGATGCCGCGGCCGCCCTTCTGCGCCGGGTCGGTCCGGGCGAACACGACGAACAGGTCGGCGATCGGTGCGTTGGTGATGTAGCGCTTGCTGCCGTTGATGACCCAGTCGTCGCCGTCGCGGCGGGCGCTGGTGCGCAGCCCGGCCGGATCGGAGCCGGCCTCGGCCTCGGTGAGGGCGAAGGAGCCGATCAGTTCACCGGCGGACAGGCCGGGCAGGTACTTATTCTTCTGCTCGTCGCTGCCGAACCGGGCGATCACCTGCCCGGAGATGCCGTTGTTGGTGCCGAACAGCGAGCGGAACGCCGGCGTCGTGTAGCCGAACTCGAACGCCAGCTCGACGTCCTCGCTCATGGTGACGCCCAGGCCGCCGTGCTCCTCGGGCAGCGCGTAGCCGAACAGGCCCATCTCGGCGGCCTGCGCGCGCAGGTCGTCGGGGATGCGGTCCTCGTCCTCGATCTGCTCCTCGCGGGGCACGACCGATTCACGGATCAGCTGACGAACGGCGTTCTTGACCTGGCGGAAGTCCTCGGCGTCCACGGGGCCATGGTGACGCCTGCCTCAGCGAAGTGTCGCGCCGGGGTCCAGACCTCCCCGCCGACCGGCATAGGAGGCTCTACCTACGTCCCGGAGCTGCTGGACGTAGGTAAAGCCTCCTATGCCTTGCGAGGCGGGGTCAGGCCAGCGCGTCGAGGCGGGTCATGTCCTCGTCGGAGAGCGTCAGCCCCGCGGCGCCGAGGTTCTCGGTGAGGTGCTCGACGGACTTGGTGCCCGGGATCGGCAGGATGACCGGCGACTTCTGCAACAGCCAGGCCAGGGCCACCTGCGACGGCGTGGCGTCCAGCTCGCGGGCGATGTCGGCGACCGGGCTGTCCGGCGCGGCGAGGTCACCGGTGGCGATCGGGAACCACGGGATGAACGCGATGCCCTCGGCCGCGGCGTAGTCGAGCACGTCCTGGCTCTGCCGGTTGGTCAGGTTGTAGAGGTTCTGCACGCTGACCACGTCGACGATCTCGCGGGCGGCCTTCAGCTCCTCGACCGACACCTCGGAGACACCGATGTGCCGCACCTTGCCCTGGTCCTGCAGCTCCTTGAAGGCGCCGAGCTGGTCGGCCAGCGGCACCTGCGGGTCGATGCGGTGCAGCTGGATGAGGTCGATGCGCTCGACCTTCAGGTTCCGCAGCGACAGCTCGACCTGCTGGGTGAGGTACTCGGGCCGGCCGCACGGCGGCCACACGCCCGGGCCGGTACGGGTCAGCCCCGCCTTGGTGGCGATCACCAGGCCGTCGGGGTACGGGAAGGCGGCCTCGGCGATGATCTGCTCGCTGACCTGCGGGCCGTAGGAGTCGGCGGTGTCGATGAAGTCGACGCCCTGCTCGATCGCCGCCCGCACGACGGCGAGGGCGCCGGGACGGTCGGCCGGCTCGCCCCAGACCCCGGGTCCGGTGATCTGCATGGCGCCGTAGCCGAGCCGGTGGACGGGCAGGTCGCCGCCGATGGAGAAGGTGTCGGTGCTCTGCGCGGTGGTCATGTCTCCGCCAGCACGCCGCGGCGCGCCGCTGTTCCCGACACCGTGTTCGATGGGCCCATGGGCGAGATCATGGGTGGCCGGGTGGGCGAGATCATCGTGCTGCGGCACGGGCAGACGGAGTGGAGCCGGACCGGCCAGCACACGGGGACCACCGACCTCCCGCTGCTGGCCGAGGGCGAGGAGCAGGCCCGCGCGCTGAGTGCGGTCCTCGGCGGGCGGCCGTTCGCCGACGTCCGGGTCAGCCCCCTGCTGCGGGCGCGGCGCACGGCCGACCTCGCCGGGCTGACGGCCACCGCCGTCGACCCGGACCTGGTGGAGCTCGACTACGGCGGCTACGAGGGACGCACCACGGCCGAGATCAGCGAGGAGCTGGGCCGGGAGTGGTCTATCTGGCGGGACGGCACGGCCACCGCGGCGGTGCCCGGGGAGACGCTGGACGACGTCGGGCGGCGGGTGGACCGGGTGCTCGACCGCGCCCGCGCCCGGCTCGCCGACGGCGACGTCGCCCTGATCGCGCACGGGCACGTGCTGCGGGTGCTCACCGCGCGGTGGCTGGGGCTGGCCCCCGAGGCCGGTGCGCTGTTCGCGCTCCCCGCCGGGCGCTACGGCGTCCTCGGCCACGAGCACGGCCGCCCGGTCCTCACCGGCTGGGCCCTCGGCTGATCCCGGGCGGCGACCTGTGCACGTGTCGCCGCCCGGAGCACCCGCTAGACCGGCTGCCAGCGGCTCTCGGACTCCTCCACCGGCGCATCGGGCCGAACGGGCCGGCCGAACAGCCAGCCCTGGCCCATGTCGGCGCCGAGCGCGGTGACCTCCTCGGCCAGCTGCTCGGTCTCGATCCCCTCCGCGACGACGACGGCGCCGAGCTGGTGGGCCAGGTCGGTGACCGCCTTGAGCACGGTGCGGGCACCGTCGTCGGGCAGCTCCTGCACCAGCCCCTTGTCCAGCTTCACCACGTCGGGGCGGACGGCGGCCAGCAGCGACAGGCTCGACCAGCCGGCGCCGACGTCGTCCAGCGCCACCCGCCAGCCCAGCGAGCGGTAGTGCTCGAGCACCGAGACCAGGTGCCCGCGGTCGGCGATCGCGTGCGACTCCACCACCTCGAAGATCAGCTGGTGCGGGTCGATGCCCGTCTCGTGGGCGACCCGCTCGGTGCTGGCCAGGCACACCTGCGGCCGGTAGATCGAGGTCGGGTTGAAGTTGATGAACAGGTCGTCGTCGCCCAGCCACGGCACCGAGCCGGCGATGGCCGCCTCGCGGCCGATCCGGTCGAGGCGGTGCAGCCAGCCCGCGGACTCGGCCACGAAGAACAGGTCGCCGCCACCTACCTCGCGGCCGTCGACGAGCCCGCGCAGGAGCGCCTCGTGGGCGACGACGGAGCGGTCGGCCAGGGACACGATCGGCTGGTAGACCGACCAGAACTCGGCCTCGGCGAGGACGCCGACCTCGACGGTGACCCCGCGGCGGGCCAGCTCGACGGCGAGCGTCGGCGCGGTGAGCAGGCGAGCGATGAACGCGGTGTCGTCGGCCGGCGGGTCGGTGGCCACCCGGACCGCCTCCGTCTCGGCCGCCGTCAGCTCGCGGGCCAGCCGCTGGAACAGCCGCTCGAGCCCCGGGCCGCCGCCGTCGTCGACGACGTCGACCAGCTGGGGCGCGGAGTGAACGGTCAGGCCGAGGGCCTTGGCGGTGCGGGCGACGTGCGGCAGCACGTGGCCGATCGAGGTCGCCAGCAGCGCCCGGCTCGCCCGCCCGGGCACCTCCCAGTTCTGGCGGCATCCGCAGACCCCACCGCAGATGGTTCCCACGAGCACCAGGGTGACCTACCGGCGGTGACGCACGGGACAGGCGCGCGGCGGTATCGGAACCCACTTCCGGGGGTACTGACAGAAGGCTCTCAGCTTCTTCACAACTTGACTGTCTAAGGTTTGCCCATGGCCGCTCTCCCCACCGCCGACGTCGCCCGTCCCAGCCGCGGCGGCCGTCCGCGCGACCCCAGCCGGGACGGCGTCATCCGTGCCGCGATCCTCCGACTGCTGGCCGATGTGGGCTACGGCGCGCTCACCATGGACGCGGTCGCGGCCGAGGCGGGGGTCGGCAAGGCGACGATCTACCGGCGCTGGCGCACCAAGCAGGACCTGGTCGTCGACACCATCTCCGACCTCAACCGCGACGAGGCGCACAGCCCCGACACCGGCTCCCTCGAGGGTGACCTGCGGGAGATCATGCACGTGCTCGTCGGGGTGGTGAACGGCCCGACCGGCGCGGCCACGCTGTCGCTGCTGTCCACCGTGCCGCGCCACCCGGCGCTGGCCGAGGCCTTCAAGAACGGCCCGCTGGCGGTGTGGCAGCAATCGTTCGAGCAGGTGTGGACCAACGCCGAGGCGCGCGGTGAGGTGCGCCCGGGGTTCCGCAACTCGGTGGCCGCCGAGTCGATCAGCGCGCTGCTGGTGCAGCGCTGGCTGCTCACCGGTGAGCCCGTGGACGTCGCCTACGCCGACGAGGTGCTCGACACCGTCGTGCTGCCGCTGGTGCGCAACCAGGCCTGAGGCCCGCTCACCAGCCGAGCGTGCCCGACGCGCCCTTCACCGGGCCGGCCACCTCATCGGTGATCCAGCCGCCGTAGAAGCCGCCGGGCTGGGGCCGCGCCTGCTCGCCGTCGACCAGCGCCCGGTCCACCTTCCCCGGGTAGAAGGCGACGGCCGACCGCAGGTGCTCGTACCCCGGCGCCGGGTCCTCGTAGGACCAGGCCACCCCGGGGATGCGGCGGCCGTCGACGACGACGTCCCAGTAGGTCGCCGCGCCCTTCCACTCGCACACCGAGCTGCCGGCGGCCCGGACGAGGACATCGTGGGCGACGTCCTCGCGCGGGACGTAGTACACCGGCGGGTGGCTGGTCTCGCAGACCCGCACGGCCCGCCGGGTGTCGGCGAGCACGCGCCCGCCGAGCTCGACGACGACGTGCCGGCCGGTCACCTGCGCCGAGGGCGGGCGGGGGTAGTCCCAGACCGACTCCTGGCCGGGGCCGACCGGGTCGCGGCGCACCGGATCAGTCGTTGCGGTGCCGGACCTTCCGGACCACGACCGCGTTGGGGCGCCGGACCTTCTGGACCTCGACCTGGTTGCGGTGCCGGACCTTCTGGACCACGACCAGCGTGACCAGCAGCCCGACGGCGCCCATCGTGGCCTGGCCCGCCGGGGTCTGCAGGAACCGCTGCACGGCGTCCTTCCCCTGCGCCTTGAGGCGCGTGGGGCTGCTCCGGTAGGCGATCTGGTCCAGGGTGGCGGCCAGCGACTCGCGGGCCGCATCGATCTCGAGCTGGATCTGTCGTGGGTCGCGGGGCACGGCGACAGCCTGCCAGACGCGGCGCAGGTCAGCGCGCTCACGGTCGTCCGGGGCACCCGACCGGGGGTGCTCCTACACTCCGGAGCCACGCGGGAGTGGTGTAACGGCAGCCACGCCAGACTTAGGATCTGGTGCCTTCGGGCGTGGGGGTTCGAGTCCCCCCTCCCGCACGACAGCGAATCCCCGAGCCGAGAGCTGAACGACTCGCCGGGGCTGCGGATCACAGCGGCAGGCTCTACCGGAGAACTGCCGTACCTGGTCGATCAGAATGGACGGCGGAGTTCACGTGTCGGGGCGACCGGCCGTTACGGCGTATGTCTCGGCGACGGAACGGGCCCATGCGTGGACCCGTTCCTCGTGGCCTGCGGCCGGAAAGGTGCCGTTGACCGCGACGTCGTGAAGGGTCGTCGTGAACCGCCTTCCATCGTTCGGTCGTTCGACCACGACCTCCGGCGCGCTCTTCGGACTCCGCCGCGCCGAGCTGCGGTGGGAGTTGTCGCGCCGGGCCCGCTTCGACGCCCCGGCCAGCCGAGGCGCCCCTCCGCGGAGATAGTCGTGGAGCAACTCGAGACCGAAGGCCTGCTGCGAGGGGGACGCCTGCGGGTCCGATGGGTGCTGGAGGAAGAACGCCGCGACCACCACGCCGTGCAGAGGCCCCCATGGCGGCTGTCGCGAGTGATCCATGGCGAGCAGGTCGAGGAACAACTCGGAGCAGGTCGCGGAGCTGATATCGGCACCGCAGTCCCCGCACTCGGCCACGGTGGCGAGGGTACGGCCCTCCGCCGGAGGTTCCGATGGGAGAACGTCGAGTCGATGCGGTCGTCGGGCGGAGATGCCCGAACTCCGATTGCGCCGGAATGGCTCTCTGCGCCGTCAGTGAGTGAAGCGAGGTGCTCGCGTCCGGTCCGGCGCAGCAACTCGCAGCGCGGCGCGGACAGCGGCATCGAGGTCGGACCCCCGACCGGTCAGCCGCTGTCCGGTCCGCTCGTCGCGGCGACCTCCGCATCGCTGCGCAGGATGCAGAACTCGTTGCCCTCGGGGTCGCCGAGGACCACCCAGCCGGTGCCGTCGGGGTTCCGGCGGTCGTCGACGGCCACCGCCCCGAGCGTGAGGAGGCGGGCGAGCTCGTCGTCGCGCGAGCCCTCGCGCGGGCGCAGGTCGAGGTGCACCCGGTTCTTCCCCCGCTTCGACTCGGGCACCTGGATGAAGAGCAGCCGGTGGTGCCCGTCGCGCGACGTGATGAGGCCCTCCCTGTGGCCGGGCTCGTTCGGGTCGCCCGGGTCGTCGACGTAGTCGAGCACCGCTCGCCACCAGCACGACAGCGCGTACGCATCGGCGCAGTCGACGCTGGTGTGCGAGACGTAGGACGTCATCGCCGGATCGTCGCACGGTGCTGTCCCGCAACTGGCCGAACCGACGTCCGGGCCGACGGACCACGGCACCCGACCGGGTGAAGACGGGAGCGGTTCGAGCCGCTCACCTCGCAGGATGCCGGTGTGAACGAGTGGATGCTGCGCGCGCCCTGGTGGAAGCTCGCCGTCCTGATGGGGGTCGTCCTGGCGCCCTCCGCCGTGCTGCTCTTCGGGCTGACCGGCGACCGCAGCTGGACGACCGCCGTCCTGATGGGGGTCGGCGTGACGCTGATCTGCGCGCCGGTGCTCGGCTTCATGACGGCGACCACGATCGAGGACGCGATGGCGGGCGCCGGGGACGTGCCCGAGCACGAGCGCACCCTGGTCGAGCGGGCCGCCCGCCGGGGCCCCGTGCCGGAGCACGCCGGTCAGCGGGAGGCCGCGCTGCGCCTCGTCGAGGACCGGCTGCTCGGGGTCCGCGCCACGCGGACCCGCGCGCTCACATCCGGCGCCGTCCTGCTGGCCGTCGCCGTCTGGCTCGCCGTGGTGGCGTCGCCCTGGTGGTGGATCGCCGTCGCCGCGTGCGCCGCACTGGTCGCCGTCACGCTGGCGATCCCTGCGCGACTGACCCGGCGGGCCGAGCTCCTCCGCGCGGGCGACTGAGCCCGGCACGGACGTCAGAAGGCGCTCACGAGCAGTCCGAGGCCCAGCCCGGCCATGACGACGGCGATGGCGGCGTCGAGGACCCGCCAGGCCGCCGGGCGGGCGAACAGCGGCCGGAGCAGCCGCGCGCCGTAGCCGAGCGCGCTGAACCACAGCAGGCTGCCGACGACGGCGCCCGCGGCGAACCACCACCGGCCGGCGCCGTGGCTGTCGGCCACCGAGCCCAGCAGGAGCACGGTGTCCAGGTACACGTGCGGGTTGAGCCAGGTCAGCGCCACGCAGGTCACCACGGTCGCGAGCAGCCCGTTCCGCGTACCGCCGGCGTCGACGGCGATCGAGGACGGGCGCAGCGCCCGGCGAGCCGCGAGGGCGGCGTAGCCGAGCAGGAAGGCGGCCCCGCCCAACCGGATGGCGGTGATCGCGTCGGGCACGCGCTCGCTGAGCCACGAGGTGCCGGCCACCCCGGCGAGGATGAGGACCGCGTCCGACACCGCGCACACCGCCACGACCACGGTCACGTGCTCGACGCGCAGCCCCTGCCGCAGGACGAAGGCGTTCTGCGCGCCGATGGCCACGATCAGCGACAGTCCCATGCCCAGTCCGGCCAGCCCGGCCAGCAGTCCCGTCGTCACGTGTCGCCACGCTAGGAGCGACGCAACCGACAGTCCATCTCAGCTTTCTTCGGCCGGGTTAGCGTTGCTTCATGGACGTGGACCTGGGGCAGCTCCGGACACTGGTCGCGGTGATCGACGAGGGCTCGCTCGAGGCGGCCGCACGCCTGCTGCACGTCACCCCGTCCGCGGTCTCCCAGCGCCTGCGCGCCCTGGAGGTGGCCACCGGCCGGGTCCTGGTGCAGCGCGGGCGGCCGGCCACCGTCACCGCCGCCGGCGAGCCGGTGCTGCGACTGGCCCGCCAGGTGGGGCTGCTGGTCGACGACACCAGCCGGCACCTGGACGACGTCTCCCCCGACCGGCCGCCCATCGTGCCGATCGCGGTCAACGCGGACTCCCTGGCCACCTGGGCCCTGCCGGCGCTGGCCCCGCTGGCCGGCGAGCTCCGCTTCGACCTGCACAGCTCCGACCAGACGCACACCAGCGCACTGCTGCGGGCGGGCACCGTGATGGGTGCGGTCACCTCCGACGCCGAGCCGGTCGCCGGCTGCCGGGTGACGTCCCTGGGCCGGATGCGCTACCTGCCGTGCGCCGCGCCGGGGTTCGTCGACCGCTGGTTCCCCGACGGCCCCGACGCCGCGGCCCTGCAGCGGGCGCCCGTCGTGGTGTTCGACCGCCGCGACGACCTCCAGCACGCCTACCTGCGCCGGCACCTCGCGGCAGCCGACCCGCCGCTCCACTACGTCCCCTCCTCGGCGGACTTCCGCACCGCTGTCGCGCTCGGCTTCGGCTGGGGCCTGCTGCCCGAGCTCCAGCTGGCGGACGACCGCACCGCGGTCCCGGACCGGAACGACGGCGAGGTCGTCCCGTTCGACCCGGCCGGCGCCGTCGACGTCCTCCTGTACTGGCAGCAGTGGCGGCTGGAGTCCGGCCCGCTCGACCGTGTCGCCCGCGCCCTGGTCGACGCCGCGCACGCCCGGCTGCGCCGCTGAGCCCGACCGGCCCGGTCACCGCAGCCGCAGCACCTCCACCTCCCCCACCACGGTTCCGTCGGCGGCGTAGCCGGTGAGCACCGGCTCCCCCTCGGACCCGGTGGGGAACCAGCCGTAGAAGCCGCCGTCCACGAGCAGGGTGGGGTAGACCACGCCGTCCGGGAGCCGCAGCTCGGCCCGGACCGCGTTGCCGGCAGCCACCCAGTACACGTGCGTGTCCTCGCTCGCGTTGACGCCCTGGTTGGTGCCGAAGGCCTCGACCGGCGATCCGGGCCTGCACGCACCGCCACCGTCCTCGAAGACCGACGGGACCGGACCGGACAGGCTGCCGGCCGTCTCGAACAGCGGCGCGAGGCAGACCACGCCATTCGGCCCGCCGGTCATCCGGACGACGGTGAACACCAGCCCGTCGGGACCGGGCGCGCTGCCCACCCGTTCGGCCGTGGCCAGGTCGACGCCGCTGTCCTCGGCCCAGAAGGCGAAGGTGTCGACGAAGTCCTGCGGCAGGACGCCGGCGGCTCCGGCCACCCCCAGCCCACCGGCGAGCACGGCCGCGCCGGCCAGCCCACCCAGCAGGAGCCGGCGGATCGGCGACGGCGAGCGGGCCGGCGCCGGGGCCTCCGGGGAGCCGCGCTCCAGCAGCACCCGCTCGAGGGTCGCGTCGCGCGCCGCGGGGGCCCAGAGCTCGCCGACGCTGGTGCGCGGTCGCAGGGCGGACAGGGTGGTCACGGGATCGCGGTCGGGGCTCATGCGTGGCTCTCCGAGGGAGTCGTCGGGCGGAGGGACGAGGCGGCCGCGGCGCGGTCGCCGGCGGCGGACTGCAGGCGGCGGCGGGCACGGAACAGGCGGACGGAGAAGGCGGAGGTCGAGCAGCCGGCGACCCGCGCGGCCTGCGCCGCGGTCAGCCCGTCCCAGGCGACCAGCAGCAGCGCTTCCCGCTCCACGGCGGTCAGCGTGGTGAGAGCGGCGAGCACCGCCGCGCGCTCGACCGCCGGCACCTCGGCCGACGGCGCCGGCTCGGCGACCCGCTGGAGGCGTTCGAGCTCCCCCTGCAGCACCGCCCGGCGGTAGCCGGAGCGCCGCTGGTTGGCGAGGGTGTTGCGGGCCACGACGAGAAGCCAGGGCATCGCGTCCCCGGGCACGTCACCCAGCCGTCGCCAGGCGACCAGGAACGTCTCGGCCACGACCTCCTGCGCGGTGTCGCGGTCGACGTGCCGGAGCGCGTAGGCCATGACCCGCGAGGAGTACTGCTCCCACAGGGCGGTGAACCGGGACGCCTCGGGCCCGGCCCGCTCCCCGGGCGGTTCTGGTCTCATACCTGGAGATGTCCGGTCACCCCGCGATCCTTACGCGGGCGCCCCGCGGGATCAGCCGAGCTCCACCCGCAGGTCCAGCGCGGCCGACGGCGCGGCCGGGTCGTCGTCGTCCACCACCGCGAGCAGGCGGACGACGCCGTCGCCGACGTCCCGCAGGGCGAGGCCCTCCACCTTGTGCACGTGCCCGCCGACCTCCGGGATCGGGGCGACCGCCACCACGGCGTCCCCGTCGACCAGGGCCAGCGCGGTGGCCACCACCGGCCCGTCGTCCACGGCGTTCGGGGTGTCCTCGGCGGCGGCGCTGAGCAGCACCCGGCCGTCGGGCAGCGCGACCGCGTCGGTGACCGCCAGGCCCACGCCTTCGACCTCCCCGAGCTCGTACTCCTGCGGCCGGTCCACCGGCACCTCGGCCGCTTCTCCCCGGCCGAGGACGGCGCCGACCAGCGCCGCCAGGGGGACGTCCACGCTGGCCGAGCGGACGCCGGCCCGCAGGTTGCCGCGGTTGAACCACCGGACCACGTCCCCCGAGCGGCTCGCGCCCTCCAGGTTGACCGCGTCCATCGGCAGGCCCAGCCGTTCGGCCACCCGCTCGTACAAGGGGGTCAGGTCGGCGGACCGGACGACCGGCTCCCCCGCCTCCAGCCGCACGCGCACCCCCCGCATGCGCCGCGGCGAGGAGCCCGACCCGAGCAGCAGCGCGGCCGGTTCGCCGTCCACCTCCGCCGGGCAGGCCACCTCGAGGTCCGGCTTGAGGTGCTTGGTGCCCTCGGCCTCCCGGAACACGTCCAGGCCCTCCACCGGCGGCAGCACGCGCAGCCGCACGACGCCGTCCGGCCGCCACCACGCGGCAGTGGTGGCGTCGTCCTGCACCACCACCCAGCCGTTCCCGAGCGGCCCCACCCCGGAGGCGGCGGTGACCGGCGTCCCGTCGTCGAAGCGCAGCGCCCGGGTGTCGTCCACGAAGACCCGCATCACCGCTGTGTGCCCCCGGCGACCGCGGCCCACGCGCTCCGGAGCTGTCAGGCGGGTTCCGGCGGGATCAGGTCCAGAGGACGGCGATGACGACGTTGACGATGGCCAGCGCACCGGTGGCGTGGAAGAACGGCAGCGGCGACTTCGGGTCGGCCCGGCCGGCGTCCGCGGCCTGCTGCTTGCGTGCGGCCAGGAACACCGTGACCACGGCCAGGACCGTGACGACGAGCTTGACGCCGATCTTGACGTGGTCGACCGGCAGGTCGCCGGCCTCCCGCAAGCCCACCAGCGCCAGACCGGTGACCAGCTGGGTGAGCGCGCCGACCCGCATGAGCCACGTGTCGAAGTGCGCCTTCCGGCTCACCTGGAACAGGAACGGGCCGATGATCAGCGACAGGCCGAGGATGTGGGCGACGACCAGCAGCAGGCGCACGAACTCCATGGCCGGCAGGCTAACGAGCAGCCGGCCGGGCATGACGGCACAGCCCGGCGACCGGGCGTTCACCCACCCGGGTGGCGTCGGGTCCCGGGCCCTCGGGTCGCTGGCCGGGCACGCCGATCAGGAGCCCATGACCTCCAGCGCCACCCCCACCGCGACCTGGCTGCCCGCCGCCATGGTGCGCGCCGCCGTCGTGCACTCCCCCGCCGCCGCGCCCGCCCGTGGCCGGCACCGCGCCCCGGAGTTCGAGCCCGCGGTCCAGGTAGCCGACGAGGAGCAGCCGACCCGGCGCGGACGGCACGCCGAGCCGGAGGAGGAGGACTCACTCGCCTGGCTGGGCTTCAGGCTGCGCCGCGACTGAGCAGGGCCGTCAGCGGGCGCCCAGCACCTCGGCGAGGACGGGGACCAGCGCGGCGAACGCCTGCCCCCGGTGGCTGCGGGCGTCCTTCTCCGCGGGCGTGAGCTCCGCGGAGGTCTGCGCCAGGCCGTCCGGGACGAACACGGGGTCGTAGCCGAAGCCGTTGCTGCCGCGCTTCTCGCGGACGACCGCGCCCCGCCACTCCCGTTCGAGCACGTGCTCCGTGCCGTCCGGGGTGACCAGCGCCGCGGCGCACACGAACGCCGCACCCCGCCGCTCGTCCGGGACGTCGGCCAGCTGCCCCAGCAGGAGCGCGGTGTTGGCGTCGTCGTCGCCGTGCCGGCCCGACCAGCGCGCGGACAGCACCCCGGGCATCCCGTTCAGCGCATCGACGGCGAGGCCCGAGTCGTCGGCCACCGCGGGCAGGCCGGTGTACCGGACCGCCTCCCGCGCCTTCAGCAGCGCGTTCTCCGCGAACGTCGCACCCGTCTCCGGCGCCTCGGGGTACTCCTCGACGTCGCGCAGCCCCATGACCTCCACCCCCGGCACCGCGCTCTCCAGCAGCCGCTGGAGCTCGGCGAGCTTGCCGGCGTTGCGGGTGGCGAGCAGCAGCCGGGTGCTCACCGGGCCAGCGCCTCGGTCTGGATCCGGGCGAGCTCGGCGCAGCCGGCCACGGCGAGGTCGAGCAGCGCGTCGAGGGTCGGCCGGTCGAAGACCGCGCCCTCGGCGGTGCCCTGCACCTCGACGAAGTTCCCGTCGCCGGTGCAGACCACGTTCATGTCGGTGCCGGCGCGCACGTCCTCCTCGTAGGGCAGGTCCAGCCGCGGCTCGCCGTCGATGACGCCCACGCTCACCGCGGCGACCGACTGGACGATCGCCTTCGGGCGGGCCAGCTTCTTGCGCTCGCCGAGCCACGAGACGGCGTCGGCCAGCGCCACGTAGGCACCGGTGATCGCCGCCGTCCGCGTGCCGCCGTCGGCCTGCAGGACGTCGCAGTCGATCGCGATGCTGTTCTCCCCCAGCGCACCGAGGTCGACGGCGGCGCGCAGCGAGCGGCCGATCAACCGGCTGATCTCGTGCGTGCGGCCGCCGATCTTGCCGCGCACCGACTCGCGGTCGCTGCGGGTGTGCGTGGCGCGCGGCAGCATCGAGTACTCGGCGGTGACCCAGCCCAGGCCCGAGCCCTTGCGCCAGCGCGGCACGCCCTCGGTGACGCTGGCGGCGCAGAGCACCCGGGTGCGCCCGAACTCCACGAGCACCGAGCCCTCGGCGTGGTCGAGCCAGTTGCGGGTGATGGTCACCGGACGGAGCTGGTCGGCCGCACGGCCGTCGGGGCGGGTCACGGCCACCGAGGGTAGTGCGCACCGGCCGCCACCCCTCCGCCTGCCCGGGCAGTGGCCGGGCAGGGCCGTCCCGCTCCTCCCCACCGCATGCCGGACCGGCGGAGCGGGCAGGATCGCCGTCATGAGATCGGAGCTGCGTGCCGTCCGGACCGGGGGCGCCCCCGTCGTCGTCGACCTGACCGACGAGTGCGCCGAGTTCGTGCGGTCGGAGGCCGACGGCCTGCTGCACGTCTTCGTGCCGCACGCCACCGCCGGCCTGGCGATCCTGGAGACCGGCTCGGGCAGCGACGACGACCTGCTGGCCCAGCTCGACGAGCTGCTGCCCCGGGACGACCGCTGGCGGCACCGGCACGGCAGCCCGGGGCACGGCCGCGACCACGTGCTCCCCGCCTTCGTGCCGCCGCACGCCAGCGTCCCGGTGCTCGAGGGCCGGCTGATGCTGGGCACCTGGCAGCGGATCTGCCTGGTGGACACCAACACCGACAACCACCAGCGGCAGGTGCGCTTCTCGTTCCTGGCCGGCTGAGGCGCGCGCCCCCTTGCAGGCGGAGGGCCGGGACACGGCAGGATGCGCGGCATGACCGAGACCGACGCCACCCCCGTCCGCCTGACCGCCGGCGACCCGGCGCCGGAGTTCACCCTGCCCGACGCCGACGGCAACCCCGTGTCGCTGGCGTCGTACCGCGGCCGGCGCGTGATCGTCTACTGCTACCCGGCCGCGCTGACGCCCGGCTGCACCACCCAGGCGATCGACTTCACCGCCGCCGCCGGCGACCTCGCCGAGGCGGGGCTCGACATCATCGGCGTCTCCCCCGACCCGGTGGAGAAGCTGGCCCGGTTCCGGGAGAAGGAGGAGCTGCGCATCACGCTGGTCTCCGACCCGGACAAGCAGGTCATGCAGGCCTACGGGGCATACGGCACGAAGAAGCTGTACGGCAAGGAGGTCGTCGGGGTGATCCGGTCGACCTTCGTCATCGACGCCGAGGGCCGGATCGAGCGCGCCTCCTACAACGTGAAGGCGACCGGGCACGTCGCCAAGCTCCGCCGCGACCTCGGGCTGGACTGATCGCTCACGCCCGCCAGGTGCCCGGCCGCGGCTGGCACTCCGGCGGGCACGGGTACTCCGGGTCCCACGGGAAGCCGCCGTCCGGGTGCGCCCAGGTGAGCTGGTACGCGGGCACGGAGTACTCGTCGGGGCGCTCGTAGAAGCGGTTCGCGCTGAACAGCACCTCCCCGGGGTTGGGCAGCTGGTCGACCACGAGCGGCGCCGCCGCACCGTCGGTGAGCACCTCGCCGGGCACCAGGTCGCGGCCCCCGAGGACCAGGCCGGCCACCTGGTTCAGCAGGCCGCAGGCCGTCTTTGCCCGACCCCGACCACGACCAGCTCCGGGTGGCCGACCCCGAACAGGCCGACGGTGTAGCCGAACGGTGGTTCGTCGGACCCGGCCCCCCGCATCACGTACTGCACGGCCACCCGGTGGGCGCGGATCGTCTGCGCCAGCCGGCTGTCCTCCTGGTCCAGCCAGGCGAGCGTCTGCGGGTCGGTCGTCATGCCGGTCAGCCTGCGGGCCGGTACCGACATTCGGACCGCACCGGGGCGCAGCTGTGGACGGGCGCGCGCCTGGGGACGGCGCGGAACCTCCTCCTCGCGCGGCGATGAGTTCTCCGGCGCCGGCCGGTCAGATCGTCGTCGACCACCCGGGAGGAGCCACGTGCAGCAGCGGCTGAGAGTCCAGAACTTCACCGTCTCGAGCGACGGGTTCGGTGCCGGCGAGCACCAGAGCCTGGAGCGACCGTTCGGCCACGCCGACCCCGGGAAGCTGATGGCCTGGGCCCTCGCCACGGCGAGCTTCCCCCATCGCGCCACCCCGGGAGGCAGTCGCGGGCTCGACGACTACTTCACGCGGGACTTCGCGCACGGCATCGGCGCGGAGATCATGGGCCGCAACAAGTTCGGCCCCCAGCGCGGTCCGTGGCCGGACGACGAGTGGCAGGGGTGGTGGGGCGCCGAGCCGCCCTTCCACACGCCGGTCTTCGTCATGACCCACCACCTGCGGCCGTCGTTCACGCTCTCCGACACCACCTTCCACTTCGTCGACGACGAGCCGGCGACGGTCCTCGGGCTGGCCCGGGAGGCGGCGCAGGGCAGGGACGTCAGGCTCGGCGGCGGGGCCGCCACCATCCGGCAGTTCCTGGACGCCGATCTGGTGGACACGCTCCACGTGGCGGTGGCGCCGGTGGAGCTCGGCTCGGGGGCGCGGCTGTGGAACTCGCCCGACGAGCTGCGCGACCGGTTCTCCGTCGACGTGGTGCCCAGCCCGAGCGGAGTGGTGCACCACCAATTCTGGCGCGACTGACCGGAGAGCGCCGGCGCGGAACCGCCGACCGGAGCCGGGGACGGCGGCCCTCAGCCCGCCTCGAGGCCGACGACGCTGAGCACGAGCGCGTCGATGACGGTGGTGGCGGCCTTCAGGTCGGGCGCCCGCGCCGCCAGCACGTCGGAGTAGAGGAAGGACTCCCCCAGCCGGACCACGGCCAGCGCGAGCAGCGGTACCGGGACCTTCGGGAGCAGACCGTGCTCGTCGACGTCGCGCTGGAAGAGGGCGGTGTAGCCCTCGACCACGCGCGGCTGCACCCGGCCCTGCGGATCGGTCAGCACGCGGATCGCCGTCGTGGGCTCCTCGTCGATCAGCAGCCGGAGCGCGGGGGCGGTGCCTAGGGCGAAGCGGAAGCCCTCGCTGACGGCGAGCGACCGGAGCCGCCCGCCCGGCTCGGGGCCGCCCGGCCGGGCGTCGTGCTCGCGCTCGGCCGCCGCGAGGGTGCGGGCACCCATGGCGGCGAGGGCCTCCCCGAGGATCGCGTCCCGGTTCCCCGCGCGGCGGAACAGCGTGGCCCGGGCGATGCCGAGCTCGGCCGCCAGCACGCCGGTGTCCAGCCGCCGGCCGCTGAGGAGCGTGCGCATCGCGGCGCGCACGATCTCGTCGTGGGGCGCTGTCACGCCCGCAGCGTAGGTCAGCGCAGGCGGGCCCCGACCTGGTCGAACCCCCTCGGCGCTCCGGTCACCCGGCCGGGGGACGCCGATACCGTCGGCCCGGTGACCCCGCCCGTCGCTCCTCCGCCCGTGACTTCTCCGCCCTGGCCCGCGACGCCGCCGGCGCACGGCAGCGTGGTGCTCCGCGAGTTCGTCGACGCGGACGTCGCCGTCGGGCTCGAGCTGTCGACCGACCCCTACGTCCCGCTGGTCAGCACCCTGCGGCCGCACGCCACCGAGGACGACGCGCGGGACTGGGTCGAGCGGAACCGGGCGCGGTGGGCGACCGGGAAGGGCTTCTCCTTCGCGATCGCCGACGCCGGCACCGGGCGGGGAGTGGGGCAGATCGGCCTGTGGGTGGACGAGCTGCACCACGGCCGCGCGTCGGCGGGCTACTTCGTCGCACTCGGTGCTCGGGGACGCGGCCGCGCCGCGGACGCGCTCATCGCGCTGACCACGTACGCGTGGACGATCCCGGGCCTGCACCGGATGCAGCTGTTCGTGGAGCCGTGGAACGCCGCGTCGCTCCGGACGGCCGAGCGCGCGGGATACGAACGGGAGGGGCTGCTGCGCGGCTTCATGGAGATCGGCGGGCGGCGCCGCGACATGCTCGTCCTCGCCGTCCTGCGCCCCGGCTGAGCCTGCCCGCCGTCCGCCCGGCGCGGCCGGGCCCTCAGCTCTCGCCGGCCGCCCGGGCCGCCCGCTTGCGCCGCTTCCCCTCGTGCATGGCCTGCACCCGGGCCACCGGGATCCGGTGGCCCTCCGCGACCAGGTCGGCCGGCAACCGCTGGGGTGCTGGCAGGAGGGCCGCCCAGTCCCCGAGCCGCTCCGCACCCGAGGTGACGGTCACGTCGCCCGGGCGCACGGCGTCCAGGTCGGCCCAGTCGACGGGCGCCGACACCGGGAGCCCGGGGCGCACCCGCGCGCTGTAGGCAGCGACGACGGTGCCCGTGCCCGATCGCGTGGAGTCGACGAACACCCGGCCCGCCCGCTCCTCCCTGAGGAAGGCCGTCGTCGCGACGGCGGGGTCGAGCTGCCCTGCCCGCTGCGCCAGCGCCCGCGTGGCCGCCGCGACGTCCTCGACCGGCGAGCCGTGCACCGGCACGACGACGTGCAGCCCCGAGGAGCCGCTGGTCTTCACCGCACCGGCCAGGCCGACCTCCTCCAGCGCCCGGCGGGCCAGCCGGGCGACGGCCACGACCGTGGCGAAGTCGGCCCCGTCGGGCGGGTCGAGGTCCAGCACCAGGCCGGTGGGCTCCCGCGAGCCGGCCGGCAGGAACGGCACGTGGAACTCGACCGCGCGCTGGTTGGCCAGCCACAGCAGGGTGCGGCGGTCGTCGCAGAGCACCTGGTGCACCTCGCGGTGCGCCGACTCGGCCCAAACGGAGACGGTCCGCACCCAGTCCGGCGCCCCCTTGGCCACGTTGCGCTGCATGAACGGCGCCTGGCCGGGGCGCACCCGCATGATCGACAGCGGGCGTCCGGCGAGCAGCGGGACCAGCCGGTCGGCGACGGCGTCGAGGTGGTCCACCAGCGCCCGTTTGGTCACACCGAGCCCGTCCCCGAGGGGCGAGTCGAGGCTGCTCAGCGCCACACCGTCGCGTTCCTCGTCGGCCACGCCGGTCACGCTGCCCGGCCGAGCGGCCCCCGGCAACCGTTCGTCGCACGGACGGGCGACCGGCGGCCGTGGACGACCGGACGGCCGGCCCCGCGAGGGACCGGCCGCCGGCGTCCGACGCCTCCGTCAGCGACGGTGGCGCAGCACGTCGCTGAACTCGATGGCCTCCCGGTGGTTGTCCCGGGCGTCGTCCCGCTCGATGTACCCGGCGCGCAGGTTGGCGTGGTCGACCTCGAGCACCGCGTGCACGTACCGACCCTGGCTCGGGTAGAGCTCCCGCAGCTGCTCGGTGCTGAACGGCTGGTGGGTGCCGAACAGGCGGCAGAAGCTCGCGCCGCTGTTGTAGCCCGCGTTCAGCGCGGTCGGGACCGCCACCTGGGACAGCTGAATGCCGCCCTGCGCCAGCCCGAGCTCGTTGCGCACCTTGTTGCCCTCGCTGTCGAACTCCAGGTAGGGCGCCGTCGGCGGGGCGACGCCGCGCTCGGCCCAGCGGGCGAGGTGCGCGTAGGCGGCCGCCGTCACGTGGTGCATCGGCACCCGGCTGAACGGCGGCAGGTCGCAGGTGTACTGCGGCGCGCCGCCGAGGTCGCGCTCGGACAGCGGGGCGCGGTACTCCTGCCCCTGCCAGCCGGAGTGGGCCGCACCCGCGACCTCCCAGCGCCGGAAGACCTCGCTGTCGGGACGACGGGCCGCGGCCGCGGCCGCCGTCACGTCGGTCTCGGACTGCACCTGGAACACCGGCTCCTCGCCGGCCCGGCTGGGCGCCGTCCCCACGATGATCGCGTAGCCGTCGAAGACCGGCTCGACCTTCGGCAGGACGTGGTCGTAGTAGGTGCTCTGGTAGCGGGTCGACTGCGAGGCGCCGATGGACAGCAGCGTCTCGACGTCGAGGCCACCCATCGGGTCCACGCCGGTCGGCTCGACCAGCGTCTTGGCGGCCTGCGCGTAGATGTCCATCGCCAGCTGGTCCAGGGCGTACTCGCCGCCGGCCGTCACGTCCAGCGAGCCGTACCGCGTCGGGCTCCACTCGCGGAGCTGGTCGACGCCGACCTGCTGGGCCGACACCCCGATCCAGGCGTCACCGCTGCGGGTCACGTCTTCGAAGTTCCACAGCGCGTCGAGGTCGTAGCCCGCCGTGACGTTCTGCCACTCGACCAGGGCGGTGCCGCTGAAGTGGCGTTCGAGCGCCGGCCGTCGGACGACGATCCGCGTCGTGTACGGCACGTCCTCCTCGAGCAGGGTGCCCGGCGCGATGTCGGGGGTGCGCGGGCTGGCGTAGGCGTCGGCCAGGCCCGAGACGAGGAACTCCTCCTCGACGTAGCCGACGTCGGCGAGGTCCTGGTAGGTGGCGAAGAAGGGGTAGGTCTGGGCGAGGTCCCCGGAGAGCCGGTCGCCCTCGAGGTTGCTGGGCAGCGGCCCGGTGACGGTCGCGTCGCCCAACGGCTCGCGTGGGGTCTCGGCCGCGGCGGGGAGCGCCGGTGCCAGGAAGGCCATGGTGAGGCCCAGCGCGACGGCGCTGCCGCCGGCTCCGGCCCTCCTGCTCGTGGTGGCGTGCATGGGACTCCTTCTGCTGACCTGCGGCCGCCCGAGGGCGCGCGCGCAGGACGACGGGGGTGATCGGATGCAGGGAGCCCGGGCCCGGACCATGACGCGGATCACGTCGACGTGCCCTCAAGCTAGCCCGGCCGCAGACGGCAGAACAATGCCTGCTGCAACAATGCTGCGACCTGTTTCACAGCCGCGTCCCACCGCGGCGGCCTCGACCGGCTAGAGGTCGTAGACGGCCTTCGGGAGCACCAGTTCGGTCTCCGAGAACACCGAGCTGGCCGCGAAGAGCTGGCCGATGTGGTCGACCCAGGCGGGGATGTGGGTGAGCAGCAGCCGGCCCACCCCTGCCGCCGCCGCGTGCTCGGCCGCCTGCCGACCAGTCAGGTGCAGGCCGGGAGGCTGCTCGGGGACGTTGTCGGGGTGCGCCGCCTCGGCCAGCAGCACGTCGGCACCGCGGGCCAGCTCGACGACGCGGTCGCAGGGGCCGGTGTCGCCGGTGTAGACCAGCGAGCGACCGCCGGCGGTGAGCCGGATGGCGTAGGTCTCGACCGGGTGCGCCGTGCGCGCCAGCGCCACCTCGAACGGGCCGATGGTCAGCGCACCCGGGCCGACCGGCACGAAGTCGAAGACGTCGGTCAGCCCGTCGCCGTCCATGTCGTAGGCCAGGGCCAGCCGGCGCTCGGCATCCGCCGGTGCGTACAGCGGCACGTGCGTGCCCGGCGACCGGCCGGAGTAGCGGTGCCAGACCACGAACGGGGCGACGTCGAGGCAGTGGTCGGCGTGCAGGTGCGAGAGGAAGACCGCGTCGACGCTCCCCGGGTCGAGCACCCTCTGCAGGGCGCCGAAGGAGCCGTTGCCCAGGTCGAGCACCAACCGGAAGCCGTCGTGCTCGACCAGGTAGCAGGACGCGGGCGAGTCGGGGCCGGGTCCGCTGCCGCTGCAGCCGACGACGGTGAGCTTCACGCGGCGCCCACCCGTCCGGCGCTCAGCACCGCGCCCACCTCGGGGCCCAGGAACCGGCGGCCCAGGCGGGCGAACGGCTCGGGGTCACCGGTGGCGAGGAAGACGTGCTCGGGCGGTACGGCGTCGGGGCTGCGCAGGAGGTCGGCCCGGGTGAGCACCCGGTAGACGTCCTTCGCGGTCTCCTCGGCGCTGGACACCAGGGTGACGCCGTCACCGAGGACGACCGACAGCACGCCGGTGAGCAGCGGGTAGTGGGTGCAGCCGAGCACGACGGTGTCCACGCCGGCCGCGAGCAGCGGGTCGAGGTAGGACTGCGCCAGGCCGAGCAGCTGGCGGCCGCTGGTGACGCCCCGCTCGACGAAGTCGACGAAGCTGGGGCACGCCGCCGAGGTGACCGAGACGTGCGCCGCCGCGGCGAACGCGTCGTCGTAGGCGCCGCTGGCGACCGTCGCCTGGGTGCCGATCACGCCGATCCGGCCGTTGCGGGTGGCGGCGATGGCCCGCCGAGCGGCGGGGAGCACCACCTCCACCACCGGGACGTCGTAGCGCTCGCGGGCGTCGCGCAGCGAGGCCGCGCTGGCCGAGTTGCAGGCGACGACGAGCATCTTGACGCCGCTCTCGACGAGCTCGTCCATCACCGCGAGCGAGTGCCGGCGCACCTCGGCGATGGGCAGCGGGCCGTAGGGGCCGTGCGCGGTGTCCCCGATGTAGCGGACCGCTTCGCCGGGCAGCTGGTCGAGCACGGCGCGCGCGACCGTGAGCCCCCCGACCCCCGAGTCGAAGATGCCGATCGGCGCGTCGGCTCCATGCTGCGTCCCCATGACGACGGTCAGGCTAGACCGCGGCACCGACAGCGCGCGCGGCGCACCCGGCCACCTGACCCGTCCGGGATACGCGCGAGCGCCCCTCCCGGTGCGGGGTGGGGCGCTCGCGGCGGGTGCGGGGGCTCAGGCCCAGAGCTGCCCCTCCAGCGCCGAGGTGGCCTCCTCGAGGGTGCCCGCGTAGGCGCCGGTCGAGAGGTACTTCCAGCCGCCGTCGCAGACGATGAAGACGATGTCGGCCGAGCGGCCGGCCGCGACCTCCTTGTCGGCGATGCCGAGGGCCGCGTGCAGGATCGCGCCGGTGGAGATGCCGGCGAAGATGCCCTCGCGCTCCACCAGCTGGCGGGTGCGGTGGATGGCGTCCTCGGGCCCCACGGAGAAGCGCGAGTCGAGCAGCGAGGCGTCGTAGAGCTCGGGGATGAAGCCCTCGTCGATGTTGCGCAGCCCGTAGACCAGCTCGCCGTAGCGCGGCTCGGCGGCGATGACCTGCACCTCGGGCTTGTGCTCCCGCAGGAACCGGGAGACGCCCATGAGCGTGCCCGTCGTCCCGAGGCCGGCGACGAAGTGGGTGATCGACGGCAGGTCGGCCAGGATCTCCGGGCCGGTGCCGTCGTAGTGCGCCTGCGCGTTGGCCGGGTTGCCGTACTGGTACAGCATCACCCAGTCCTCGTGCTCGGCCGCGAGTTCCTTGGCCATGGCGACGGCCTGGTTGGAGCCGCCGGCGGCCGGCGAGCCGATGATCCGCGCCCCGTACATCTCCAGCAGCTGGCGCCGCTCCACCGAGGTGTTCTCCGGCATGACGCAGACGAGCTTGTACCCGCGCTGCTTGGCCACCATGGCCAGCGAGATGCCGGTGTTGCCGCTGGTCGGCTCGAGGATCGTCGCGCCGGGCTGCAGCGACCCGTCCTTCTCCGCCGCCTCGATCATCGCGATGGCGGCGCGGTCCTTGATCGACCCGGTCGGGTTGTGGTCCTCGAGCTTGGCCCACAGGCGCACGTCGGAGGTCGGCGAGAGGTGCGGCAGCCCCACGAGCGGGGTGCCGCCGAGCGAGTCGACGAGGGAGGCGAAGCGGGCCATGGGAACTCTTCCGGGAGCGGGGGGAGGAACGGGGAGCGGGAAAGCCGCTCAGCAGCCGCCCGCGACCGCCGGGAGGATCGTCACCGAGTCGCCGTCCTTGACCTGGGTGTCCAGGGCGCCGGTGAAGCGGACGTCCTCGTCGTTGACGTAGACGTTGACGAAGCGGTGCAGCTTGCCCTCCTCAGTGACGAGGCGGTTCTTCAGACCCGAGTGCTTGCTGTCCAGGTCGTCGATGAGCGCGGCCAGGGTGTCCCCGCTGCCCTCGACGGTCTTGTTGCCGCCGGTGTGGGTGCGCAGGATGGTCGGGATCCGGACCTCGATGGCCATGGCGTGCTTCTCCTCGGGAACGTCGATGCGTGGGGGCGCTGCGGAGCAGCGGTGGAGCGTCTGAACCGGGCCAACGCCCGGTGGCCGCGCGGAATTCCACGCGGCGGCGGCCCCGTCCAGGGTCCCGCGCCGGGCGTGCGAGGCGTGGGGGGACGGGGGTGTTTCTCAGTCGTAGACGACGGTCGTCGGCGAGTGCCCGAAGAGGCAGGACTCGACGACCGCGACGGCTGCCTCGCTCACCCGGTCACCTCGACCGGCTCCTCGGTGACCTGGCCGTCGAGGATGCGGAAGCTCCGGAACTCGACCTCGTCCTGCTCCAGTCCGGTCCGCCCGGCGTGGTGCCGCGTGGAGACCAGGACGTAGTGGGCGTTGGGCTCGGAGGCGTAGCCGATGTCGGTGCGCGACGGGTATGCCTCGGTGGCCGTGTGCGAGTGGTAGATGACCACCGGCTCCTCGTCGCGGTCGTCCATCTCGCGGTAGAGCCGGAGCAGGTCCTGCGAGTCGAACTCGTAGAACGTCGGGGACCGTGCCGCGTTGAGCATCGGGATGAACCGCTCCGGGCGATCGCTGCCCTCGGGCCCGGCGACGACACCACAGGCCTCGTCCGGGTGGTCCTTCCGGGCGTGGGCCACGATGGCGTCGTAGATCGCGCGGTCGATGCGCAGCACGCGGTCAGTCTAGGCGTGCCCGTCCGACCCTCCCGGCGTCGCCCCCGGGCACCACCCGGCCGGGCGACCGCCGGGCGACCGCCGGGCGACCGCCGGGCGACCGCCGGGCGACCGGTGCGGACCGATACGGTCGCTCCCGTGTGGGTTCCGTCGCTCCTGATCGCCGGTGTCGTGCTGCTGGCCCTGCCCGCGCTGTTCCTGGGCACCCGGGGGCTGTTCCGGCACCGCGGCTACAGCTCGGCCCACCCCGGCGACCGGGCCCCCGTCGTCGTCATCGTGGTGCTGCGGGCGTTGCTCCTGCTGATGCTGTTCAGCATCTCGGCGGTCCTGCTGGTCGCCACGATCGGCGCCATGGCCGCCGACGTCGAGCTGCACGGCATGGTCTACGTGCTGTTCGTCCTCGACCTGCTGGTCGCGGCGCTGGTCGCGCTCACCTTCGGCCGGCGCGAGCGGCGACCAGCGCGTCGACGAGCGACCCCTGCAGCGCGGTGAGCCAGTAGTAGACCGCCAGCTGGTGGTCGCCCTCGTCGACGATCTCCTCCGGCGGCTCGGAGTCCTCGCTGATGTCCAGCCGCGTGCCCAGCGCCAGCCGCAGGTCGTTGCTGGTGCGCAACCAGGCGCCGGCCTGGTCGGTGTCCAGCCGCACCTCTCCACCGTCGGCCGGGAGCGTGGCGCGCACGGTGGCGAGGTCGTCGGCCTTGCCACCGCGCAGGGACTGCTCCGTGAGGTCGCGGTAGTCCTCGGCCATCGCCGCGTCCGAGCGGTGCCCCGCCGGGAACAGCCGCGTGATCACCGGGTCGCCGGTGCTGTCGGCCGGGTCGGCGCCCAGCAGCTGCTCCAGCTGGTCCAGCAGCAGACCGACGATGCCGGCCTCCGCCGGGTCCAGGCGGGCGACCAGCCGGCCCCCACGGGAACGGAACGGCTTCACGCGACCTCCTCGGCGCTCGTCACGGCCTCGCTCACGAGTCGCGCTGGTAGCTGGCCCACAGCCCGTAGGCGTGCAGCCGGCTCGTGTCGTGCTCCATCCGCTCGCGGGGGCCCGAGCTGACGATCGCCCGGCCGTCGTGGTGCACCTGCAGCATCAGAGCGGTCGCCGTCGGCTCGTCGTAGCCGAACAGCTCCTGCAGCACGAAGGTCACGTAGGTCATGAGGTTGACCGGGTCGTTCCAGACGATGGTCACCCACGGGCGGTCGAGATCGCCGAGCTCCTCCTCGGTCGTCTCGGGGGCCCGGGTCGGGGCGAGCGGTCCGGCCACGGGTCCACCTTAGGACGTGGCGCGGCCCCGGGCCGGGGGTCCGCCTACGCTCCGGTGCCATGCCGACGGCTCCCGCGCTGCTCACCGACCGCTACGAGCTGACGATGCTGGCCGCGGCGCTGGCCGACGGCACGGCCGGCCGGGACTGCGTGTTCGAGGTGTTCGCCCGCCGGCTCCCCCACGGCCGCCGCTACGGGGTGGTCGCCGGCACCGGGCGGCTGCTCGAGGCGCTGCCCGGTTTCCGGTTCGGCGACGACGAGCTGGCGGCCCTCCGGGCCCAGGGGCTGACCGACGCGCGGCTGCTGGACTGGCTGGCCGACTTCCGGTTCGGCGGCGACGTCGACGGCTACGCGGAGGGCGAGCTGTTCTTCCCCGGCTCGCCGGTGCTCACCGTGCGTTCACCGTTCGGCGAGGGCGTCCTGCTCGAGACCCTCGCCCTGTCGATCCTCAACCACGACTCGGCCATCGCCTCCGCCGCCGCCCGCATGGTGGGCGCCGCCTGCGAGCGGCCGTGCATCGAGATGGGCTCACGGCGCACGCACGAGGAGGCCGCGGTCGCCGCCGCCCGCGCCGCGCACCTGGTCGGCTTCGGTGCCAGCTCCAACCTGGAGGCCGGCCGGCGCTACGGCGTCCCCACGACCGGCACCAGCGCGCACGCCTTCACGCTGCTGCACGACGACGAGCGCTCGGCCTTCCGCGCCCAGGTGGACACCCTCGGGGTCGGGACGACGCTGCTCGTGGACACCTACGACGTGGAGCAGGGCATCCGGACGGCGATCGAGGTCGCCGGCCCGGAGCTCGGCGCGATCCGGCTGGACTCGGGCGACCTGCCGACGCTGGCGACCCGCGCCCGCCAGCTGCTCGACGAGCTCGGCGCCACCCGCACCCGGGTGATCGTCACCAGCGACCTCGACGAGTACGCCATCGCCGGGCTGATGGCCGCGCCCGTGGACGGCTACGGCGTCGGGACCTCGCTGGTCACCGGTTCGGGCGCGCCCACGGCCGGCATGGTCTACAAGCTGGTGGAGCGCGACGGCGTGCCGGTGGCGAAGCGGTCGGAGGGCAAGAACTCGGTGGGCGGCCGCAAGTCCGCGGTGCGCCGGCACGCCCCCGACGGCACGGCCACGGCCGAGGTGGTCAGCAGCGCCCCGGTGGAACCCCGCACCGGTGACCGCGACCTGGTGGTGCCGCTCGTGCGCGACGGGGACCTGTGCGACCCCGCCTCCCCGGCCGACGCCCTGCAACGCGCCCGGCAGCACCACGCGCGGGTGCGGGAGGCCCTCCCCGCCGAGGCCTGGGGGCTGTCGCGCGGCGAGCCTGCTCTCGAGACCCTCTCCGCCTGACCCGGCAGGATGGCGACATGACCCGTGCGCTGATCGTCGTGGACGTGCAGAACGATTTCTGCGAGGGCGGCAGCCTGGCCGTCGCCGGCGGCGCCGCGGTCGCGGCCGCCATCACCGAGCACGTCCGGACGGGGGACTACGACCACGTCGTGGCCACCCGCGACCACCACATCGACCCCGGGCACCACTTCGCCGCGGCACCGGACTTCGTCGAGACGTGGCCGGAGCACTGCGTCGTCGGGACCGGCGGGGTGGAGCTGCACCCGGCGCTGGACCGCGGCCCGATCGAGGCGGTGTTCGACAAGGGCGAGTACGCCGCCGCCTACTCCGGCTTCGAGGGCGCAGCGGACGGCGTCGGGCTGGCCGGCTGGCTGAGCGACCGGGGCGTCGAGGCGGTCGACGTCGTCGGCATCGCCACCGACCACTGCGTCCGGGCCACCGCGCTCGACGCCGTCGCCGCCGGCTTCGCCACACGCGTGCTGCTCCCCCTCACCGCCGGCGTCGCCGAGTCGACGGTCGAGGCGGCGCTGGAGCAGCTCCGCACCGCGGGCGTGCAGCTGGAGGGCGCCGTCCACCCGGGCTAACGGGACGCGAGGCGACGTCCTGGCTCACCTCATGGGGTCCTGGCTCACGGTCGACGCTGAGCCAGGACCCGGAATGATCAGGTGACCTGATCATTCCGGGACGGCGTCGAGGACCTCGTCGCGGGTGAAGCCGAGCACCTGCAGGACAGCGTCCAAATGGGGCTGGTTGAGCGCGGTGTGGGCCTGCTCGCGGACGAACGGCTTGGCGTTGAACGCGATGCCCAGGCCTGCGGTGTTGAGCATGTCGAGGTCGTTGGCGCCGTCGCCGACGGCCACCGTCTGGTCGAGCGGGATCCCGTACTCGGCGGCGAAGCGGGCCAGGGCACGGGCCTTGCCGGGGCGGTCCACGATCTCCCCCACCAGGCCCCCGGTGAGCCGGCCGTCGACCACCTCGAGGGTGTTGGCGGCCGCGAAGTCCAGCCCGAGGCTCTCGGCGAGCGGGTCGGTGATCTGGGTGAACCCGCCGCTGACGACGCCGCAGCGGAAGCCGAGCCGCTGCAGCGTGCGGATGAGGGTGCGCGCCCCCGGGGTGAGCACGAGCGCCTCGCGCACCTCGTCCAGCACCTCCTCGGGCAGTCCGGCCAGCACGGCCACCCGGGCCCGCAGCGACTCGGCGAAGTCGAGCTCCCCGTTCATCGCCGCAGCGGTGATGCGGGCGACCTCGGCCGCCCGGCCGGCACGGGCGGCGAGCTCGTCGATCACCTCCCCCCGGACCAGCGTGGAGTCGACGTCGAGCACGATCAGCCGCTTGCTGCGCCGGGCGAGCCCGGCCCGCTCGACGGCGATGTCGGCGCCGGTGGCGGCGGCGACGGCCGCCAGCTCGGTCCGCAGGGCCGTGGCCTCCGCGCCGGAGACGGTGAGCTCGAAGCTGGTGACCGGGTAGTCGGAGAGCCGGCGGATCGCATCGATGTTCCCGCCGACGGCGGCGATGCCCTGCGCCGCACCGGCGACCGCCTCGGGTGTGACCGGCCGGCCCAGCAGGATCACGTGGTGCGGGCGACCGGCCGCCACCGGCGCCGGGGCGGCGGTGGCCGCCTCCACGTCCACGCGCAACCCCACGTCTGCGGCGACGGCGGTGGCCAGCCGCCGCAGGTGCTCCAGCAGCACGTCCTCGCCCACCGCGGGAGCGCCGTCGGAGGGGAGCACGCCGACGACGACGCCCAGCACCAGCTGGCCGTGCACGACGACCTGCTCGACGTCGAGCACCTCGACGGCGGGCACATCCCCGGCCAGCGCGGCGAACAGCCGCGCCGTGACGCCGGGCCGGTCGGCGCCGCTCACGGTCAGCAGCGCCCGGGCGGCGGTGACCTCGGGGGTCTCGGGCGTTCGGGTGACGGGGTCCAGCGGCACCCCGCCATCGTGCCGTACCCGGGACGACGAACCGGAGAGGCCCAGAACCATGACGGTTCTGGGCCTCTCCGGTGCGACGATCGCCGGTGATCAGGTCGGGTCGGGGTCCTTGGGGCCCTGACGCGGGCCGCTGTCGCCGACCAGCTCGCTGACGCCGCCGTACGGCTCGTGCCGCTTGCCGGCGTGCGCCTCGGCCTGCAGCCGCTCGGCGAGGTGCGGGTAGTGCGCCTCGAACGCCGGGCGCTCGGAGCGGATCCGCGGGATCTCCACGAAGTTGTGCCGCGGCGGCGGCGAGGAGGTGGCCCACTCGAGGCTGTTGCCGGCGCCCCACGGGTCGTCGCGCAGGGCGAGCTGGCCGTACTTCCAGGACTTCACCACGTTGTAGAGGAACGGGATGACCGAGGCGCCGAGGATGAAGGACCCGATCGTGGAGACCGTGTTCAGGGTCGTGAAGGCGTCGGTGTCCAGGTAGTCGACGTACCGGCGCGGCATGCCCGTGTTCCCCAGCCAGTGCTGGACCAGGAACGTGGCGTGGAAGCCGATGAAGGTCAGCCAGAACTGCAGCTTCCCCAGTCGCTCGTCCATCATCCGGCCGCACATCTTGGGGAACCAGAAGTAGATGCCGGCGTAGGCGGCGAATACCACGGTGCCGAAGACGACGTAGTGGAAGTGCGCGACGACGAAGTAGCTGTCGTTGACGTGCCAGTCCAGCGGCGGGCTGGCCAGCAGCACGCCGGTCAGCCCACCCAGCAGGAAGGTGACCATGAACCCGATCGAGAACAGCATCGGCGTCTCGAAGGTCATCTGGCCGCGCCACATGGTGCCGATCCAGTTGAAGAACTTGATCCCGGTCGGCACGGCGATCAGGTAGGTCAGGAAGGCGAAGAAGGGCAGCAGCACCGCACCGGTGGCGAACATGTGGTGCGCCCAGACCGCCAGCGACAGCGCACCGATCGACACGGTGGCGAAGACCATGCCCTTGTAGCCGAACAGCGGCTTGCGGGCGAAGACCGGGATGATCTCGGTGACGATGCCGAAGAACGGCAGCGCGATGATGTAGACCTCGGGGTGGCCGAAGAACCAGAACAGGTGCTGCCACAGCATCGGACCGCCGTTCTCGTCCGAGAAGATGCGGGCGCCCAGGTTGCGGTCGGCCAGCATGCCCATGATCGCGGCGGTGAGGATCGGGAACGCCAGCAGGACCAGGACGCTGGTGACCAGCGTGTTCCAGGTGAAGATCGGCATCCGGAACATCGTCATGCCCGGTGCACGCAGGCAGACGATCGTGGTGATGAAGTTGACGCCACCCAGGATGGTGCCCAGACCGCTGACAGCCAGGCCGACGAACCACATGTTCGCGCCGGCGCCCGGGGAGTTCACCACGTTCGACAGCGGGGCGTAGGCGTACCAGCCGAAGTCGGCCGCGCCGCCCGGCGTCAGGAAGCCCGACACCGCGATGAGGCTGCCGAAGAAGAACAGCCAGAACGAGAGGGCGTTCAGCCGCGGGAACGCGACGTCGGGAGCGCCGATCTGCAGCGGCATGATGAGGTTCGAGAACGCGAAGAACAGCGGCGTCGCGAACATCAGCAGCATGACCGTGCCGTGCATCGTGAGCAGCTGGTTGTACTGCTCCGGCGACAGGAACTGCAGACCCGGCCGCGCCAGCTCGCCACGCATCAGCATGGCCATCAACCCGCCGGCGATGAAGTACGCGAACGACGTGACCAGGTACATCAGGCCGATGGTCTTGTGGTCGGTCGTCCGCAGCAGGTTGGACAGCCGCGAACCCTTCTCCGCCACGTGAGCCGGACTCGGCCGACTCACGATGGGCGCCGGTGCAATCGTCACGGCTCGCAGCTTAGACCGTGCCGCGCGGCACCTCAGGGCGGGCGGGTCGGCGCGCCGGGCGGATCACCGGACCCGCCGGTAGGTGGCGACGTCGACCGCGATCGTGACCTGCACGTCGACCGGGAGACGCGCCAGCGAGGCCCCCAACCCGGCGGGGGTGAGGTGCCGCGCATGGGGTCCCATGCCCACCAGCGTCGCCACCGCGGCGTGGTCCAGGCGCAGGGTCCGCCGGAGGCTCGACGCGGCCTCGCGCACCAGGTGCGGCTCCAGCGTCGCGCTGAGCCGACCGGCCTTGCCGGGGTCCACCCGCAGCAGGCCGAGCGGCCCGACGATCTCGGTCAGGTGGTCCGGCCCCGGCGTCACGACGACCAGCCGCCCCTCCGGGCGGAGCACCCGGGCGATCTCCGGGCCGTTGCGCGGCGCGAAGACCACGAGCACCCGGTCGACGGCGGCGTCCCGCACCGGCAGCCGCGCCCACGTGTCGGCGACCACCGCGACGGCGCGCGGGTGCGCCCGCGCCGCCCGGCGCGCGGCGTAGCGACTCGCGTCCAGCACGACCCCGACCGCGTCGGGGAGCGCGTCCAGCAGCCGGGCCAGGTGGTGGCCGGTGCCACCGCCGAGGTCGAGCAGGGTCGCCGGCTCCCCCGGTGCGGTCACCGCCTCGGCCAGGGCGGAGGAGACCGCGTCGTAGTGACCGGCCGAGAGGAAGGCCACCCGGTCGGCGACCATCTCGGCCGAGTCGCCGGTCGCCGGCCGGCGCCCCGGTGGCAGCAGCGTGACGTGCCCCTGGCGGGCGCGGTCGACGGCGTGCCCGGCGGCACAGCGCAGGCCGGCGTCCCCGGGCCCGGCGGCGAGCGGCGCGGCGCAGACCGGGCAGGCCAGCAGCGCGACGGCACGGGGGTCCAACGGCATGGAGCTCACCGGCGGGGTGGCACCGCGTGGAAGGTCACGTCCCGCAGCCGCCCGTCGTCGGCGACCGCGGTGACGTACGTGCCGGCGGGCTGGCGGCGCCGGTCCGTGGGAGACCCCGGGTTGAGCAGCCGCAGACCGGACGGGGCGGTGGTGTCCCACGGGATGTGGCTGTGCCCGAAGACCAGCACGTCGACGTCGGGGAACCGCGCGGCGCACCGCGCCTCGCGCCCCTTCGCGTCGCCGGTCTCGTGGACGACGGCGAAGCGGATGCCCTCGATCTCGGCGCGGGTCACCTCCGGCAGTCGCTCGCGCAGCGCCCCGTGGTCGTTGTTGCCGTGCACGGCGACCAGGCGGCGCGCCCGCTGCTCCAGCTCGTCGAGGAGGGCGACGTCCACCCAGTCACCGGCGTGCACCACCACGTCGGCGGAATCGATCGCCGACCACAGGCCGAGAGGTAGGTCACGCGCGCGCTTGGGGACGTGCGTATCTGCGGTGAACACCAGCGAAACAGGCACGACGACATCGTTGCAGGCCGCTACGTTCTCTCCCGGCCGGCGATCCGGCCCGCTCCGCACGACCCGAGGACTTCCCGTGACCGAACCCCTCCCCTCTCCTGCCGCGACCGGCGCGACGACCTCCGCCGACGAGCCCTACGAGAAGCGCTGGCTGGCGCTCGGCGTCATCGCGATGACCGTCCTGCTGGTCATCCTCGACGCGACGATCGTCAACATCGCCCTCCCGGCGGTCACCACCGACCTCGGCATCAGCGCCGCCAGCCAGCAGTGGATCGTCACCGCCTACACCCTCACCTTCGGCGGCTTCCTGCTCCTCGGCGGCCGGATCGCCGACTTCTGGGGCCGCAAGCGCACCTACCTCGTCGGTGCGGCCGGCTTCGCCGTCGCCTCCGCCCTGGGCGGCCTGGCGCAGAACGAGGCGATGCTCTTCGGCGCCCGCGCGCTGCAGGGGGTGTTCGGCGCACTGCTGGCCCCGGCGTCGCTCGCGCTGCTGACCGTGCTGTTCACCGACCCCAGGGAGCGGGCCAAGGCGTTCGGCGTCTACGGCGCCATCGCCGGCGGCGGCTCGGCCGTCGGGCTGCTGCTGGGCGGCGTCCTCACCGAGTACGCCGACTGGCGCTGGTGCTTCTGGGTGAACCTGCCGGTCGCGCTGCTCGCCATCGTGCTCGCGATCCCGATCGTGCCCGAGAGCAAGGCCCCAGGTGACACCAGCTACGACATCCCCGGCGCGGTGCTGATCACGCTGGGGCTCGCGTCGATCGTCTACGGCTTCACCCGCGTCGCCGAGGCCTCGCAGACCAACGCGGCGGAGGCCGCCGCCGCGAACGCCGAGGCGGCGGCCCGGGGGGCGACCTCGCTGGTGCGGCCGGACAGCGGCTGGACCGACGGCCTCGCGTGGCTGTTCATCGTCACCGGTCTCGTGCTGGTGGCGCTGTTCGTCGTCCTGGAGCTGCGCACCCGCAACCCGCTGCTACCCATGCGCATCGTCCTGGACCGCAACCGCGGCGGGGCCTACCTCACCTCGACGCTGGTCGGCGCCGGGCTCATCGGGGCGTTCTTCTTCCTGAGCCTGTACTTCCAGCAGGTGCTGGACTACGAGCCGGTGGTGGCGGGGCTCGCCTCCCTGCCCACCACCCTCGGCGTCTTCATCTCCGCCGGCGCGTCCAGCGCCCTGCTGCCGCGGGTGGGCCCGCGGCCGCTGATGATCCTGGGCGGCCTGCTGGCCGCCGCGGGGTTGTTCACCCTGTCGTTCGTCGGCCTGGACACCGGGTTCTGGCAGCTGCCGTTCCCCGGCCAGCTGCTGCTGGGCCTCGGTCTCGGGTTCACGTTCGTGCCGCTGTCCAACCTGGCGCTGGTCGGCGCCGGGCAGCACGACGCCGGCGCGGCGAGCGCGATGCTGAACGCCACGCAGCAGGTGGGTGCCTCGATCGGGACCGCGGTGCTGGCCTCGCTCTCGGTGGCCGCGATCAGCGCCTACACCGCCGATGCGCTCGCCTCGGGGGCCGACCCGCGGGACCCGGCGCTCGGCCTCACCGCCCAGGTGGAGGGGTACACCACCGCGTTCACGTGGGCGGCCGCGCTGCTCGTGCTCGGCGCGCTCGTCTCCGCCCTGGTCATCAAGGCGACCAAGGAGGACCTCCCGGCCGAGGGCGACGCCGTCGTCCACGTGGGGTAGTCCCTCGCCGCGGATCCGGCGGGAGGCCGGCGGCCTCCCGCCGAATCCGCACCGGGAGCTCAGCGGAGGTCGGGCACCGTTCCCGGCGTGGTCCGGGAGGACGACGCGGCGAGGGTCCGCAGCCGGGCGTTGTAGGCCTCGAGCTCCGCATCCCCGTCGCGGTCGGCGGCGCGGTCGAGCGTGCGGGCCCGCCGGTCGTCGGACCGGGCCCAGGAGAAGAAGACGACGGCGAGGACGAGCACGGTGGGCAGTTCGCCGAAGGCCCAGACGATGCCGCCGGCCACGCCCTGGTCGGTGAGCGGGTCGATGCCCCACCCGGCCGGCGGCTCGGCGAACGTGTCGACCACCAGCGACCCGGCCATCATGATCGCGACGCCGAAGAAGGCGTGGAACGGCACCGGCAGGAACAGCTCCAGCATCCGGCCGGGATGGCTCAGCGTCCGCGGCCACGGGTCCTGGGCGACGACCGGGCCGAAGAACAGCAGCCCGGTGACGACGAAGTGGGCCAGCATGAACTGGTGCCCGGCCGGGTTCGACATCAGCGCGTCGAACAGCGGCGTGAAGTAGACGCCGTAGAGGCTGGCGATGAACAGCGGCACGGTGAACAGCGGGTGCGCCACGAACCGCGCGAAGCGGCTGTGCAGCGCCTCCAGCAGCAGCGCCCGGGGCGCACCGGCCGGTCCGCGCCCGCGCGGCAGCGTGCGCAGCGCGAGGGTGACCGGAGCGGCGAGGAGCAGCAGCAGCGGCGTGATGAGGGACAGCACCATGTGCTGGGTCATGTGGATGCTGAAGAGCACCATGCTGTAGCCGTTGAACCAGGTCCCGGTGACCGCGAACAGCGAGGCGGTGCCGCCGATCCAGGCCAGGGTGCGCCACCACGGCCAGGCCACGCCGGACCGGCGCAGCCGGATCACCGCGGCGAGGTAGACGACCAGCCCGACGATGCTGAGCACCGCGAGGACCGACCAGCCCTCCAGGTGCGGCAGGAACATCCGCCCCCAGGTCGGCGGGTCCTCGGGCACCCACATGCCCGAGTGGTGCCCGTGCTCCACCGCGATCTCCTCCTGCCGTCCGATCCTGCAGCTCCACTGTCCCACCCGGGCGAAGCGCCCGGCCGGGAAGGAGGGCGACCTCTCAGTCGTGCACGGGCGCCTCGTGCGTGGCGTGCGCCGCCGCCTCCAGCTGGAAGGTGCAGTGCTCCATGTCGAAGTGGTCCCCCAGGCACGCGCAGAGCGCGTCGAGCACCCGGCCGCCGTGACCGGCGGCCAGCGCCTCGTCGGTGACGACGACGTGGGCGGAGAGCACGGGCAGGCCGGAGGTGATCGTCCAGGCGTGCAGGTCGTGCACGCCGAGGACGCCGTCGACGGCGACGATGTGCGCCCGCACCTCGGCCAGGTCCACCCCCCGGGGCGCCGCCTCCAGCAGGACGTCCAGGGCGTCCCGCAGCAGGTGCCAGGCACGGGGCAGGACCAGGCAGCCGATGACCAGTGAGGCGACGGTGTCGGCGGGGGTCCAGCCGGTGGTGGCGATGACCACGGCGGCGACGATGACCGCGACCGATCCGAGCGCGTCGGCGAGCACCTCGAGGTAAGCCCCCCGGATGTTCAGGGACTCGCCGCGGCCCCGGTGCAGCACCGCGAGACCGATCAGGTTCACGGCCAGCCCGACCACCGCGATGGCGAGCATCAGGCCCGAGCCCACCTCCGGCGGGTCGCCGATCCGCCGGACCGCCTCGACGAGCACGTAGCCGGCGACGCCGAGGAGCAGCACGCCGTTGGCGACGGCTGCGAGGATCTCCGCCCGCTGCCAGCCGAAGGTGCGCCGTCCGCGGGCGGGCCGCTGCGCCAGCGTCACCGCGCCCAGCGCGAGCGCGATCCCGGCGGCGTCGGTGGCCATGTGCCCGGCGTCGGCCAGCAGGGCGAGCGACCCGGAGAGCACCGCCCCGACGACCTCGGCGCCGAGCACCCCGACCGTGAGCACCAGGACCACGGCGAGCCGGCGGCGCTGCGGCCCCGCTGCCGTTCCCGCCCCGTGCGCGTGGCCGTGCCCCATGACGGTGGTCTCCCCTGCCCCTCTCCGGACGGACACCGGCAGTCTCCCCCATGCACGACGCCCCCCGCCGGACCGGTCCGGTGGAGGGCGTCGTCGCGGTGGTGCCGCCGATCAGACGTCGAGGCCGCGCTCCCGCAGCCACGGGAGCGGGTCGATCCGCTGCCCGTCGATGCCGCCGACGTGCACCTCGAAGTGCAGGTGCGGGCCGGTCGACTGGCCCCGGTTGCCGAGCAGGGCGATGGTGTCGCCCGCGCGGACGATCTGGCCCGGCTCGACCAGGATCTCGTCCATGTGCCCGTAGACGGTGACGTCGCCGTTGTCGTGCTGGATGTACACGGCCAGGCCGAAGCCGCTCGCGGCCCCTGCCTCCAGCACGACGCCGTCCATCACGGCGTACTCCGGGGTCCGCATCGGGGCGGCGAAGTCGATGCCGGCGTGCAACGTGCCCCACCGGGCGCCGAAGCCGCTGGTGATCCGCGCTCCGGCGACGGGGAGGACCGCCTGCGGGCGGGCCGCCTCGGCGGCGATGCGCGCGGCCTCCTCGGCGGCGAGCCGGTCGGCCTCCGCCTGGGCGTCGGCGGCGGCGGTCCGCTCGGCGTCGCGCACGTTGCGGCTGACCACCATCTCGCGGAGCCGCGAGGTGTCCTCCTCGTCGACGACCTCCGTCGCGGCGGCCCCCTCGGCGATGCCCAGCTGCGCGGCCACGCTGACCGAGTGGCTGACCGTGCGGGTCTCCACGGTGGCCGGCTCGCCGACCGCGGCACCGCTCACGCCGAGCGCGCCGACCAGGACGGCGGCGAGGTAGAACGCGGAACGCCGTCGCCCCGACGGCGGCCGGGGGGTCAGCAGCCCGCGGCGCCCACCGGCCACGGCGGCGACGACACCGGCGGAGTCGGCGGCCTCGGGATCCGGGCGGTCCGCCTGCGTCACGTCGGCGGGCACCGGCTCGACCGACACGGCCGCCGGCGGCGGTGCCGCGGGGACGTCCTTCACCACGACGACGGCCTCGGGGGCGGCGGACGGCGCCTGGACCAGCGCGGCGACGTCGGTGACCGGGGCGAGCGCACCCAGGTCGACGGCGGACCGCTTGTACGGGGTCGGCCGACGGCGGACCGGGGCCGCGTCGGCCGCGACCTTGGCGGCAATCGCGCGCACGACGGCGGCGCGCACACCGGGCAGCGGGCCGGCGGCCGGCATCTCGGCGCGGTGCCTGCCCCCGGAGTGGACCTGCGGCCGGCGCGGCGCGGCCGTGGACTTCGCGGCCGCGGACTTCGCGGCCGCGGACTTCGCGGCCGTGGACTTCGCGGCCGTGGACTTCGCGGCCGTGGACTTCGCGGCCGTGGACTTCGCGGCCGTGGACTTCGCGGCCGTGGACTTCGCGGCCGTGGACTTCGCGGCCGTGGACTTCGCGGCCGCGGACTCGGCGGCGACGAGCTCGGGCGCCGCGGCCTTCTTCGCCGCAGCGGCGGTGCGTGCGGCGGTGGCCGCCTTGCGGGTCGCGGCGCGAGCCGTGGCGGCCTTCGCGGTCGCGGCCCGGGCGGTCGTGGCGGCCGTCGCGCCGGCGGCCTTCGCCGTGGTGGCGCGGGCGGCCTTGGCGCGGGCCGCCAGGGTGCCGGCGGCGCGTGCCGCGGCAGGACGGGTGGTCGGGTCGGTGGTCCGGCGGTCCCCGGCCGGCTGCGCCTTCCCCTGGCGCTGCGACGGAACCGTGGACCCGGCCTTCCCCTCGACGTCCCCACGGGTGGAGCGGGACGCGGCGGGCGCCGTGGCCGGCGCCGCGCCCTCCTCGAGGAGGCGGTCGTGGTGGAGCGAACTCATGCACCTGACTTCCGTCGGCGGACATTGCGGAGCGGCTCCCGGGGAGAGGAGCGGGGCCCATGTAAACACGGCGTGATGGGTTCGTGATCTGAGAAGCGGGGTACTGACCTGCAGTTCTGTGAACCGGGTCACCAGGCTTCACGACTGTCGTTCACCTCACCGTGAGGGCGGTTTTACGCAGCGTGACAGGCACGCCGTAAATGGTTGAGAGTGGCGCGATCCGGCTCACGAAGGGGCAGAAGCCCCTGATCACCAGCCCGATCGAGGAGATTTCGCATGCGCGCAGTGACCTGGCACGGACGAGCAGACGTCCGGGTGGACACCGTTCCGGACCCCACCATCCAGGACCAGACGGACGTCATCGTCGAGATCACGTCGAGCGGCATCTGCGGGTCCGACCTCCACCTCATCGAGGTGCTGGCGCCCTTCATGACCGTCGGCGACATCATGGGCCACGAGCCGATGGGCATCGTGCGCGAGGTCGGCCGCGACGTCACCGCCGTCAAGCCCGGCGACCGCGTCGTCGTGCCCTTCAACGTCTCCTGCAACACCTGCTGGACGTGCGCGCAGGGACTGCACTCCCAGTGCGAGACGACGCAGAACCGTGAGCAGGGCATGGGTGCGTCGCTGTTCGGCTACACGAAGCTCTACGGCCAGGTGCCCGGCGGCCAGGCCGAGTACCTCCGGGTCCCCTTCGGCAACACGCTGCCGATCAAGGTGCCCGACGCCCCGCTCGACGACCGGTTCGTCTACCTCTCCGACGTGCTGCCCACCGCGTGGCAGGCGGTCCAGTACGCCGGCATCCCCGAGGGCGGCAGCGTGCTGGTGCTGGGCCTCGGCCCGATCGGCGACATGGCCACCCGCATCGCCAAGCACCTGGGCGCCGGGCAGGTCATCGCCTCCGACGTCGTTCCCGAGCGGCTGGCCCGGGCGCGCCGCAACGGCATCACCGTCATCGACTCGACCGACCAGGCCGAGGTCGTCGCGCGGGTGCGCGACCTCACCGACGGGCGGGGCCCCGACGCGGTGATCGACGCCGTCGGCATGGAGGCGCACGGCTCCCCGCTGGCCTCCCTCGCGCAGAAGGCGACGGCGATCGTCCCCGACGCCATCATGGAGCGGGTCATGACGGTCGCGGGCATCGACCGACTGGCGGCGCTGAACACCGCCATCGAGGCCGTCCGCCGCGGCGGCACCATCTCGCTCTCCGGCGTCTACGGCGGCGCCACCGACCCACTGCCCCTGATGCGCATGTTCGACAAGCAGATCCAGCTGCGCATGGGCCAGGCCAACGTCTGGCGCTGGGTCCCCGACATCCTGCCGCTGCTCCTGGAAGGTGACCCGCTGGGCGTCGACGAGTTCGCCACCCACCGCGTGCCGCTCGAGCAGGCGCCCGAGGCCTACGCGAACTTCCGCGAGAAGAAGGACGGCGCCGTCAAGGTGCTGCTCCAGCCGTGACGCCGGGCCGGGCGGGGAGGGCGAGATCCCTCCCCGCCCGGCCGCGCATGGCCGCCCGGCAGCGGGTAGGGCAGAGCCATGACGATCCCCACCGCCGAGAATTCCGGCACCTACCGCCTGGGTGACCGCGAGGTCCACCGCCTGGGCTACGGGGCCATGCAGCTGGCCGGTCCGCACGTGATGGGCCCGCCGGCCGACCGGGACGCCGCCGTCGCCGTGCTCCGCCGCGCGGTCGAGCTCGGCGTCGACCACATCGACACCAGCGACTACTACGGCCCGACCGTCGTCAACGAGCTGATCCGCGAGGCCCTGCACCCCTACCCCGAGAACCTGATCATCGTCACCAAGGTGGGCGCCCGCCGGGACGCGGACGGCGGCTGGCCCGAGGCCCTGGACCCCGACGACCTGCGGCGCGCCGTCCAGGAGAACATCGACCACCTCGGCGTCGAGGCGCTCGACGTGGTGAACCTGCGCATGCCCGGGTTCGCCGAGCCGGTGCAGCGCTCGCTCGCCGAGCCGTTCGAGGCGCTGGCCGCGTTGCAGCAGGAGGGGCTCGTCCGCCACCTCGGCATCAGCAACGTGACGCCGCAGATGTTCGCCGAGGCCCGGTCGATCGCCCCGGTGGCGTGCGTGCAGAACCACTACAACCTGGTGCACCGGGCGGACGACCCGCTGATCGACGCCCTGGCCCGCGAGGGCATCCCCTACACGCCCTTCTTCCCGCTCGGCGGGTTCAGCCCGCTGGAATCCGCCGCCCTGGAGACGGTCGCCCGCCGTCTGGAGACCTCGCCGATGCAGGTCGCGCTGGCCTGGCTGCTGGCCCGCTCCCCGAACCTGCTGCTCATCCCGGGCACCTCCTCGATCGCCCACCTCGAGGAGAACCTGCAGGCGGGCGCGCGCGTGCTGGGGCCGGCCGAGCTGGACGAGCTGGACCGCATCGGCGGCACCGGCGGACCGGTCGTCGACCTCTGACGAGGGCCCTGGTCCGGACGGTCGCCGGGCGCGCGGGCTTCCGGCCGGTGGGGCTCATGGCCTACGAGGCCCAGGTCGCCGGGTGCCCGACGCCCTGCCGGGCCGGCCGCCGCGCGGGGCCGGCGAGCCCGCCGAGCACGTCGGCGTCCTGCACGCCCTGGCCGGCGAGCGGCTGACCGGCGCGCTCCCCACCTACCGGGGTGAGGGCCGCCCGTTCGGCTGAGCCGTCGCCCGGCCCTGCCGTGCCACGATGGAGTCCGTGACCCGTCCCACCCCGCAGCGCGACGCCATCCGGACGCTCTTCGCCGACCTGGAGGGTTTCCACAGCGCCCAGGACGTGTACGCCCGCCTCCGGGCCGCCGGTGGCCGGGTCGGGCTCTCCACCGTCTACCGCGCGGTGCAGTCGCTGGCCGACGACGGGGAGCTCGACTCCATCCGCACCGACACCGGCGAGGCGCTCTACCGCCGGTGCAGCAGCCAGCACCACCACCACCTGGTCTGCCGCGACTGCGGCCGCACCGTGGAGGTCGCCGGCCCGGCCGTCGAGCGCTGGGCCGACGAGGTGGCCGGCGAGCACGGGTTCGCCGACCTCAGCCACGCCCTCGAGATCTTCGGCACCTGCGCCGCCTGCCGCGCCGCCGGCTGATCCCGGCCGCGCACCGGACACACCCCCGGCGCACACCCCCGGCGTCCGGCGGCTGTGACAGGGTCTCCGGCTGGAACGCGAACCGTTCCCGGCAGGGAGGAGGGGACCATGTCGAGCGCACCGCCGACGACGGCCCCCCACCCCGAGGCGCGGGACGCCCCCCGCGGGGGCACGCGCTCCGGCGACGCCCTGCTCGCCGTCCTCGCGGCGATCGCCGTCCTGCACTTCCTGCGGCCGGCCGTGTTCGACCAGCCCGCCGTCCAGGCGTGGTCCACGGTGTTCGTGGCCGTGTGCCTGCAGGCCCTGCCGTTCCTGGTCCTGGGCGTGCTGCTGTCGGCCGCGATCAGCACCTTCGTGCCGGCGTCCTTCTTCGCCCACGTGCTGCCCGGCCGACCGGCGGCGGCGGTGCCGGTCGCCGGGCTGGCCGGTGCGGTGCTCCCGGGCTGCGAGTGCGCCTCGGTGCCGGTGGCCGGCGGCCTGATCCGGCGGGGCGTCGCACCGGCGGCCGCACTGGCGTCCTGCTCTCCGCCCCGGCCATCAACCCGGTCGTGCTCGTGGCCACCGCCGTGGCGTTCCCGGGCCAGCCGGAGATGGTCCTCGCCCGCTTCCTCGCCTCCGCGCTCGTGGCGCTGGTGATGGGGTGGCTGTGGGCCTCGTTCGGCCGGCCCGGCTGGCTCCGGCTCCGCGAGGGCCACGTCCCCGCCGCGGGCGAGAGCCGGGCGGAGTCCTTCCGCGCCGCCGTCCAGCACGACCTGCTGCACGCGGGCGGGTTCCTCGTCGTCGGCGGCCTGACCGCCGCGACGCTCACCACCGTCGTCCCCCGGGCCTGGCTCGACGCGGTGGCCGGCTCCCCCGTCCTCGCCGTGCTGGTGCTGGCCGCGCTCGCCGTCGTCCTGGCGGTGTGCTCCGAGGCCGACGCGTTCGTCGCCGCGAGCATGGTCGGGTTCTCCCCCACCGCGCGGCTGGTCTTCCTCGTCGTCGGGCCGGCGGTCGACGTCAAGCTGATCGCCCTGCAGGCCGGCACCTTCGGCCCACGGTTCGCCGCCCGATTCGCGCCCGTCACCCTCGTAGTCGCCGTGCTGGCCGCGGTCGGCGTCGGCGCCGTCCTGCTGTGAGGCCGCCGTGGACCGGGTGACCCAGCACGTCGTCCTGCTGCTCCTCGGCGCCTTCGTGCTGCAGGTGGCGCTGACCGACGCGCACCTGGCCTACGTCCGGGCCGGGTTCCGGCCGTTCCTGCTGATCGCGGCGGGCGTGCTCCTGGTGGTCGGGCTGCTCGGCCTCCTCCGGTGGTGGCGCGCCCGCCGCGCGACCGCCGACGACATGCACGCGCACGGGCACCACGCGCCGCCGGTCTCGTGGCTGCTGCTCCTGCCGGCCGTGGTGCTCGCGCTCGTGGCCCCGCCGGCGTTGGGGGCGTTCACGGTCACCCGGCAGTCCCAGCCCGCGGATCTGCCGGCCGGCGCCGCCGCCGACATGGGGCCGGACGACCCGGGGCAGGACCACGTGACCGTCCCGGTGAACACCTACCGCCTGGCGGCCCTGGGGGACGACGCCTCGACCCTCGAGGGCCGCCGCATCAGGCTGACCGGCTTCGTCACCCCGCGGCAGGGCGGCGGCTGGTACGTGAGCCGGATCGCCATCGCCTGCTGCGCCGCCGACGCCGTCGGCATCACGGTCGTCGTGGACGGCGCGCGGGGCGACCTCGCCGTCGACCAGTGGGTCGAGGTGATCGGCACCTGGGCGCTGCCGGCGCGGCACCCCGCCGGCGACTACCCGGAGGCGGTCATCGACCCGGTGTCGGTCCGGCCGATCGACCCGCCCGCGGACACCTACGAGGACTGAGCTGCCCCGGCGGCGGTGGCGACGGGCGGTCAGGCCTGCAGGGCGTCGGACAGGGCGCGCAGCTGGGTGAGCTGCCAGTCGACGAACGAGGCGTCCTCGGGCGCGGACTCGGTGACCTCGACGACCGGGATCCCCGCGGCCTCGGCCGACGCGCGCAGCTGCTCGGGCACCCCACCCTCGGTCTGCGTGTTGTAGACCAGCACGTCGACCTCACCGGCCGACAAGGCGGCCTCGAACTCGGCGAGGTCACCGGGCGCCGGCTCGGCCTCGTTGCTGGCGGACTCCCGGTAGCCCTCCGGGGTGGCGTCGGTCAGCCCGATCGCCTCGGCCATGTACTCGAACACCGACTCGGTGGCCGCGTAGGTGCGCCCGCCCGCCGCGGCCTGGAGCGACTCGATCTCGGCGAGGTAGGGGGCCAGCTCCTCCTCCCAGGCGGCAGCGCGCTCGGCGAAATGGTCCGCGGCGTCCGGCGAGAGCTCGCTCAGCTCGGCGGTGACCGCCTCGGCGGCCTGCTGGACGTACTCCGGGGAGTACCAGATGTGCGGGTTGATCCCGCCGTGGCCGTGCCCCTCCTCCTCGGCGTGCTCGGCCTCCTCCTCGGCGTGCTCCTCCGTCTCCAGACCGGCGACGTCGGCGAGGTCCAGTACCACCGGCGCGGGGTCGACGGCGGCTGCGGCGTCCTCGGCCCAGTGGTCGTAGTCGGCGCCGTTGAGGACGACCAGCTCGGCCTCCTGGAAGGCCGCGATGTCGCCGGCGGTCGGCTCGAAGTCGTGCGGGTCGACGGCGGTCGAGCTGATGACGGTGGTCACCGATGCGCAGTCACCGCCGAGGGCCTCCACCACGTCGCCCCACTGACCGACGGAGACCACCACGTCGACGACGTCGCCCGGACAGGCCGCTGCGTCCCCGGAAGTGGTGGTGACACCGCCGGCGTCGTCGCCACCGCAGGCGGCGAGAACGAGGGTGGCAGCCCCGGCGAGAGCCAGGGCAGCAGGGCGGGAGCGGCGGCGCATCGGGTCTCCATGATGGGAACGGGAATGATTTCCACTGTCATCATGCCCTACCCGCCGGGAGACCGACGCGTCCCCTCGTCGTGCGAGGCGACCGAGCCGACCGGGCGACCCGGTCCCCTGGCGTGGCCCGTGGGACACGAGGTGACCCCCTGACGGTGTCGACGACGACGTGCGGGGGGCCGGGTGGAGATGCACATACGGTCCCGATCCGTATCCCTCAGCCCTCCGAAGGAGCCGTACGTGTCCCACCCCGCGCAGGCGCCGTACCAGCAGTACGGCCCGCCGCCCGCCTACTACCCGCCGCCCAAGAAGGGCAACGGGCTCGCCATCGCCTCGATGGTCCTGGGCATCATCGCGCTGCTGCTCAGCTGGGTGCCGATCATCAACAACGTCGCCGCCGTCGTCGCCGTGGTCGGCCTGGCCCTGGGCATCCCGGCCCTGCTCCGCGCCCGCCGTGGCACCCACGGCGGCATGGGCATGGCGATCACCGGTCTGGTGACGTCAGTCCTCGCCGTCGTCGTGGTGATCGCCACGCAGGCGTTCTACTCGGAGGTCATCGACGAGGTCGAGCGCAGCATCGACGAGAGCGTCGACACGGCGACCACCGACCTCGAGGCGGCGGACCCCGCCGACTCGCCGGAGACCACCCCGGTCGCCCTGGGCGTACCGGCGCAGGTGGGCGACTACCAGGTCACGGTGGACTCGGTCACGCTGGACGGCAACGCCACGGTGGCCGGCGCCAACCAGTTCAACGAGCCGCCGGCCGGGCAGTACGTCCTCACCCAGCTCACGGTGACCTACACCGGGGACACCGAGGGCATGCCCGGATGGGACCTGACCGCCGTGTTCCACGGCACGGACAACCGGCAGTACAGCGACAGCGAGTGCTCGGCCGTCGTGCCGGACGACGCCCTGGAGGCGCCGACCCTCAACCCCGGCGGGATCGACACCTTCCAGTTCTGCATGGACGTGCCCACGGCCGCCATCACCGGTGGCCGGCTCTCGGTCGAGCCGACGATGAGCTTCGACTCCGACGCACGGGTGTTCTACGCGATCCAGTAGCACCGACGCGACGACCCGGCCGGCCACCCCTCGGGTGGCCGGCCGGCCGCGTCAGCGGGCCCGGACCACCCGGGTCTCGTCGAAGACCGGCTCGGCCGACTCGTAGACCCGGCCGTCGGCGCCGAACACGAGGAACCGGTCGAACGACCGGGCGAACCAGCGGTCGTGGGTCACGGCGAGGACGGTCCCGTCGAATGCGGCCAGTGCCTCCTCCAGCGCCTCGGCCGACAGCACGTCGAGGTTGTCGGTCGGCTCGTCCAGCAGCAGCAGCGTGGCGCCCGACAGCTCCAGGAGCAGGATCTGGAACCGCGCCTGCTGCCCGCCGGACAGCGTCCGGAACGGCTGGTCGCCGGCCTCGGCCAGCCCGTAGCGACGCAGCGCGGCCATCGCCCGCCCGCGGTCGACCCCCGGCCGGCCCGGCTCGCCGTGCCACAGCAGGTCGACCGGCGAGCGGTCCTGCCAGTCCGGGTGCGCGTGGGTCTGCGCGAAGAACCCGGGGACGACGCGGGCACCCAGCCGCCAGCTGCCGGTGTGCGCGACCGACTGCCCGGCCAGCAGCCGCAGGAAGTGCGACTTGCCCGCGCCGTTCGCCCCGAGGACGCCGACCCGGTCGCCGTAGAAGATCTCCAGGTCGAACGGCCGCATGAGCCCGGACAGCTCCAGCTCCTCGGCCATGACCGCGCGCACGCCGGTGCGCCCGCCGCGCAGCCGCATCGCCACCTTCTGCTCCGGAGGCCGCTCCGGCGGTGGGCCGGCCGCCTCGAACTTCGCCAGCCGGGTCTGCATCGCGTGGTACCGGTTGGCCATGTCGGGCGAGTTCGCGGCCTGCTGCTGCATGGTGCGGACGAGGTCGACCAGCCGCTGGTGCTCCTCGTCCCAGCGCCGGCGCAGCTCGGCCAGCCGCTCGTGCCGCGCCGTCCGCGCGTCGGCGTAGCTGGCGAAGCCGCCGCCGTGCACCCACGCCGTCCCGCCCTCGACGGTGACCACCCGGTCGGCGACGCGGGCCAGCAGCTCCCGGTCGTGGCTGACGAACAGCACGGTCTTGCGGGTCTCGAGCAGCCGCTGCTCCAGCCACCGCTTCCCGGGGACGTCGAGGTAGTTGTCCGGCTCGTCGAGCAGCAGCACCTCGTCGGGCCCGCGCAGCAGCGCCTCGAGCGCCAGCCGCTTCTGCTCCCCACCGGAGAGCGTGGACAGCTCCCGGTACTTGCACCGCTCGTACGGAACGCCCAGCGCCGCCACGGTCACCGTGTCCCAGGTGACCTCGGCCTCGTAGCCGCCCGCGTCACCCCACTCCGCCAGCGCCCCGGCGTACGCCATCTGCGCACGCTCGTCGTCGGACTCCATCAGCGCCAGCTCGGTGGCCTCGACGGCGTCCCAGGCGGCGCGGACGGCCGGCGGCGAGAGGTCGACCAGCATCCGCTGGACAGTGGTGTCGTCCCGCACCGAGCCGATGAACTGCCGCATCACCCCGAGGCCACCGGTGCGGGCGATCGAGCCCGCCTCGGGCGACAGGTCGCCGGCGATGATCCGCAGCAGCGTCGTCTTGCCGGCGCCGTTCTCCCCGACCAGGGCCGCGCGGGCACCCTCGCCGACGCGGAAGGCGACGTCGTCGAGCAGCACCCGCCCGTCGGAGAGCGTGTGCCGGACCCCGCTCACGTCGACGTATCCCACGCCGCCATCCTGCCCCGTCGGGCAAACCGGTTCCCGGGCGCTCAGCCGATGTGCCGGTCCAACCGGTAGCGCGCCAGCCGCTCCACCAGCTCGGGCAGCGCCCCGACCGGGGACCCCCCGAGGTCCCGCCGGCAGTCCCGCACGACCCGGACCAGCAGCCGGCGGTCCACCCGGCCGGAGAACTCGCCGCTGAGCCGGCCGACCGCCGCGCTCACGGCGTCGTCACCCGGCGCCGTGGCCCGCAGCGTGCCGGGGAGGTCCTGGACGGTGCGGACGTCGTCGGCCGGCCCGGTGGGCTCGTCGGCGGCGGGTCCGGAGGCGCTCGGCGGGACGACCAGGGTCATCGGCGATCCTTCGTTCCGGGTCGGGGAGCCCGACCGGGAACGGCCGCGGCAGTTCCATACGGTGTCGTTCCGCCTCCCGTCGCGCCAGGGACCAAAGGCCCCGGCCGCTCAGCCGAGCGCGATCGAGAGCACCGTCGCGCCGGCCGCCAGCACCATCGCGAGGACGACCAGCGCCGCCACCAGCCGCCGGCGCCGCTCCGCCTCCGGTCCGCCTGCCCCACCCATGCCCATCACACCCGACGACGCTACCGGCGCCGCCGCGGATCAGACCGGCCGCCGTCCCCAGAGCAGGGTGTCGAGCGCGACGCCGGTCGGCGTGGACCGGCGCACCTGCGCCAGCCGGTCGACGTCGAGCAGCCGCGCGACCGGCTCGAGACGGTCGACGCTGTGCAGGATCTCCGGGTCCTGCGGCCCGCCCACCCCCTCGGCCGGGTTCCCGACGTCGTGGCCGAGGACCAGCAGCCGGCCCCCGGGCCGCAGCCAGCCGACGCTGCGGGTCAGCACGCCGGCCATCTCCGGCGCGGGGAGATGCAGGTAGGCGACGAGCACCAGGTCCAGGGAGCCGGGTGCCGCCGTCCACGTGCGGACGTCGGCGGTCACCCAGTCCACCCGGTCGGCGTCCGGCCGGGCGCGGCCGCGGTCGAGGCCGGCGGCGGAGAAGTCCACCGCGGTCACGCGCCAGCCGCGATCGGCGAGCCAGAGCGCGTGCCGTCCCTCGCCGGCCGCGAGATCGACCGCGGCGCCGGGCCGGAGGCCGGCCAGCAGCTCGGCGACCAGCTCGTTGGGCCCGGCCGACCACTGCGCCTGCTCGGTGTACCGCCGGTCCCAGTCCTCCGCCCGCACCGGGGCAGTCTCCCAGGGATCGCGGCCCCGGCACCGCGTCGAGTGCCGGATGGTCCCGCCGTCGTAACCGTCTGCCACGGTGCACCCGTGACGACGCTGCACGACGTGGCCCTCATGCGTCTGGTGGCCCAGCGGCTCGCGGGGCCACCGGCGCCCGACCCCGCGGCGGCCGTCCGCCGGCTGGGAGCACTGCAGGGCCAGGACTTCCCGGGCGCGGTCGCCGCGGTGGCCCTGCGCAGCGCGACGCGCGACCGGGAGTCCGTGCTCCGCGCGCTGGAGGAGGGCACGGTCGTGCGCTCCTGGCCGATGCGGGGCACGTTGCACCTGCTCCCGGCCGAGGACCTGCCCTGGCTGCTGGAGCTGCTGGGCCCCCGGGCCCTGACCGGGCTGGCCGGGCGGCGCGCCTCCCTGGGGCTCACCGACGCCGATGCCGAGCGCGCCCGGGAACTGGCCGTCGCCGCCCTGACCGGTGGCCGGCGGCTGCCCCGCGGTGCGCTGCTGTCGGCCATCGAGGCGGGCGGCGTCGCGACCACCGGACAGCGGGGATACCACCTGCTGTGGTTCCTGGCGCAGACCGGCACCATCTGCCTGGGCCCGACACGGGACGGCGAGCAACTGTTCGTGCTCCTCGACGAGTGGGTGCGCCGGCCCCGCCGGCTGGCCGGCGAGGAGGCGCTGGCCGAGCTGGCGCTCCGGTACTTCCGCGGGCACGGCCCGGCCACCGTCCGCGACCTGGTCCGCTGGGCCGGGACCACCGTGCGGGACGTCCGCGCCGGCCTGGCCGCGGCGCGGGACCAGCTCGAGCGCATCGAGGTGGACGGCACGGAGTACTTCCTCGACCCGGATACCGCGGACCGGTACGCCGCGCACCGCGAGGAGGCCCGTGCACCGCTGCTGCTGCCCGGCTTCGACGAGTTCGTGCTCGGCTACGCCGACCGCGGCGCCGTGCTCGACCCGGCGTTCGCCGAGCGGATCGTGCCGGGGCGCAACGGCGTCTTCCGGCCCACCGTGGTCGTCGACGGCCGGATCACCGGCACCTGGCGCCTCCCCGGGCGGGCCCGCGCCGGTGCGCCCGAGGCCGAGCCGTTCACCGCCTGGGACGCCGACCTGCGGGCCGCCGTCGCCCGGCTCGCGGACGACTGGCCCTGACCGGCGCCGGCCGGACGCGGGTCAGCGGCGCTCGACGAGGAACACCGGGATCTGCCGGTCGGTCTTCTCCTGGTAGTCCGCGTAGGAGGGGTAGGCGGCCACGGCCCGCTCCCACCACTCCGCCCGCTCCGCGCCGGAGATCTCCCGCGCCACGCCGTCCCACGGCTCGGGACCGTCCTGCACCGTGACCTGGTCGGGGTGCGCCCGGAGGTTGGCGACCCATGCGGGGTCGGTGGGCGCACCGCCCTGCGAGCCCACCATCGCGTAGACGCCGTCGTGCTCGACCTTCATCAGCGGCTGCTTGCGGACCTTGCCGCTGCGCGCGCCGCGGGTGCTGAAGATGACCACCGGCATCCCGGTGTCCCGGAGCGTGTTCGCCTCGCGGCCGCCGGTCGCCTCGTAGCGCTCGACCTGGTCGCGGACCCACTGCTGCGGACTCGGTTCGTACTCACCCTCCAACGGCATGCAGGTGAATCTAGGCGTCGTGCAGCGGGTCCGCCCGACGGCCCGGGTCGCGGGCACCCGGCGACCGGTGGCACCGTTCGGACGGCCGGTCAGCGGGAGGAGCAGCAACGGGATGCGGTACAGCGAAGGCGCCGACCTCGACACGTCCAGCGTCCGGGACATCCGTGGCGGTGGCGGTGGCGGGTTCGGCGGCGGCCGTGGCCGAGGGCTCGCCGTCGGCGGCGGCGGCCTCGGCGTGGTCGGCCTGCTCGTCGTGGTGCTGCTGCAGGTCCTCGGGGGCGGCGACGGCGGCAGCGGCGCCGGCGCCGGCGTCGGCGGGCTGTCGGGCCTCGACCAGGGGCAGACGACGGACAACGGCCGGCTCGAGGAGAACTGCCGGACCGGCGCCGACGCGAACGCGTCGGTGGAGTGCGCCGTGGTGGCCGACATCGAGTCGATCCAGGACTACTGGACCGGCGTGCTGGGCCCCGACTACGTCCCCACCGACACCGTCTTCTTCTCCGGGTCGGTGCAGACCTCCTGCGGCGGCGCGACCAGCGGGTCGGGGCCGTTCTACTGCCCGGCCGACCAGCTGGTGTACATCGACCTGAGCTTCTTCGACCAGCTGGAGCAGCAGTTCGGCGCCCAGGGCGGCCTCTTCGTCAACGCCTACGTTATCGCCCACGAGTACGCCCACCACGTGCAGAACCTGCTGGGCATCAACCAGCAGGTGACCCCCGGCGAGAGCGGGCCCACCAGCGGCACCGTCCGCCTCGAGCTGCAGGCCGACTGCTTCGCCGGCGCCTGGGCCAACCACGCCGAGACCGTCCCCGACGAGTCGGGGCAGCCGTTGATCGCCGAGATCACCGACGACGACATCGCCCGCGCCCTGGACGCCGCCGGCCGCATCGGCGACGACTTCATCCAGGAGAACCTGGGCGGGGGCACGGTGGACCAGGACGCGTTCACCCACGGCTCCTCCCAGCAGCGGCAGCGCTGGTTCCGCACCGGGTACGACACCGGTGACCCCAGTCGCTGCGACACCTTCGCCACCGACGACCTGGGCTGAGATGACCGACCACCTCCGCGTGACACGGGACGGCTCCGTCGCCGTCCTCACCATCGACCGGCCCGAGAAGCGCAACGCCATGACGGTCGGCATGTGGGCGGCGTTGCCCGCCGTGCTCGCCCCGCTCGCCGACGACCCCGCGGTCCGGGTGCTGCTGGTGACCGGCGCCGGCCCCAGCTTCTGCGCGGGCGCCGACATCTCCGACCTGCTCTGCGGGGACGACCCCGAGGACCCGATGGCCGACGTCCGGCGGCACAACCTCGCCGCGCAGGCGGCGCTGCGCACCTTCCCCAAGCCGACGGTGGCGGTGGTCCGCGGCCACTGCATCGGGGGCGGGGTCGAGCTGTCCACCTGCTGCGACCTGAGGTTCGCCGACCCGTCGGCGGTCTTCGGGGTCACGCCGGCCAAGGTCGGCATCGTCTACACCCCGTCGTCCACCAAGGCGCTGGTCGACCTCGTCGGACCGGCGACGACCAAGTACCTGCTGTACAGCGGCGAGCTGATCGACGCACCCACCGCGCTGCGGACCGGCCTGGTCGACCGATTGGTCGAGGCCGACGAGCTCGAGGCCGAGGTGCGCCGCTTCGCCGACGTGCTGGCCTCCCGCTCGGCGCTCACCCAGCGCGCCACCAAGGAGGTCGTGGCCGACCTCGGCGACGGCGGGGACGGCGAGACGCTGGCCGCGGCGCGCTACCGCGAGACCATCACCGCCGGCGAGCTGGCCGAGGGCGTGGCGGCCTTCGGCGAGCGCCGGCCGCCCCGATTCCGCTGGTCCGGCTGATCTTCGGTTTGATCCACCCCCGGCCCCGGGTACCCCACCCGCTGCGCGGAACGGTGCTCTAGCGAGCGGCGCAAGGGACGGCGCAGCGCTGACGCTGCCCTCCCTCGCCTCCCCGGTCCCGCCCCGAGACGCATGGATGCGCCGGGCGACTTCGGTCAGCTCTCCCGCTCGACATCAGCGGCGCCGAGCCGTCGTCGGAACGGCCACCCGGGCCGGTGAACAACCGCCCGGATGTGTGCCGCAACGGCGGCGGGGTAGCGCCACCACCGACCACGAAGCATGCCGAGGAGGACCGATGACTCACTCCATCGATGCCCCGTTCCCGCCGCCGGTTCCGACCACGACGGGCGCCAGCACCACCACGACCGACAGCTCGTCGACCAAGGACGTCGCCAAGGGCGAGGCCAAGCACACCAAGGACGTCGCCAAGGGCGAGGCCCAGCAGACCAAGGACGTCGCCAAGGACGAGGCGCGTCAGGTCGGGCAGACCGCCGCCCAGGCCGGTAGCCAGGTCGCCTCGACCGCTGCCGACCAGGCCAAGCAGGTGGCGAACGAGACGCAGCGCCAGGCCAAGGACCTGCTCGAGCAGGGCCGTTCCCAGCTCAAGGAGCAGACGGTCTCGCAGCAGCAGAAGGCGGCCGAGGGCCTGAACGCCATCGCGCAGCAGATGCGCGGGCTCGCCGACGGCAGCAGCGAAGGCGCCCCCGGCCCGGTCCGCGACCTGCTCCAGCAGGCATCGGGTTCGGTCGAGGGCTTCGCCTCGATGCTGCAGAACAAGGAGCCGGCCGAGCTGCTCGACGAGGTCCGTCGCTTCGCCCGCCGCAAGCCCGGCATGTTCCTGCTGGGTGCGGCTGTCGCCGGCGTCGCCGCCGGCCGCCTGACCAGTGGGGCGAAGGCCGCGCACAGCGACTCCGGCTCCGGTGGCGGCAACGGCCAGCACCGCACGCAGACGAACTACGTCGACCCCGCGCCGACGTACTCGGACTACTCGAGCGCCACCACCGGCGCCGGGACCGGTACCGGCACGGGCGCCCCGCTGCCCCCGCCGCCGTACGGCACGGTCCCGCCCGCCGGCAGCATGGTGCCGCCGGCCACGCCCGCGGGCTGGGACGACCCGGCTCGCCGGCCCGGTGAGGTGCGCTGATGAGCACCCCCTACTCCGGAGCCACCCCCGCGGGGGCGACCCCCCAGGGCTACGCGGACCCGTCGTCGCAGAACTACGCGGCCGACTACTCCGAGGGCCAGCAGTACAGCGGCAACATGGGCACCCCGACCACCGACGCCGGTCACCCCGATGTCGAAGGCATCTCGGTCGGTGCGCTCATCGGCGAGGTCACCAAGGACCTCTCCACGCTGATGCGCCAGGAGCTGGAGCTGGCCAAGGCCGAGCTCAAGACCGAGGCCAAGAAGGCCGGGCAGGGTGCCGGCATGTTCGGCGCCGCCGGCTTCGCCGGCTACATGGTCCTGATGTTCCTGTCCTTCGCCCTCTGGTGGGCGTTGGAGAACGTGATGGACGCCGGGCTCGCCGCGCTGATCGTGGCGATCCTGTGGGGCGTCGTCGGGGCCGTCGCCTTCGTGATGGGCCGCAAGAAGTTCCAGCAGGTCAACCCGAAGCCCGAGCGGACCGTGGACACCCTCCAGCAGGTGCCCGGCGCGCTGAAGCCCCACTGACCACCAGACCGCGAGGAGTCGCAACCATGACCAGCAGTGACCCGGACGTCATCCGGCGGCAGATCGAGGACACCCGGCGCGAGCTCAGCTACGACGTCGATGCCCTCAACGAGAAGGTCAACCCGTCCCGCGTCGTGGACCGGCGGGTGACCGCCGCCAAGGGACGCATGAGCAACCTGAAGGACAAGGTCATGGGCTCGGCCCATGACACCCAGGCCTCGGCCCAGCACCGGGCCTCCGACGTGGCGGGCTCCGTGCAGGGCGCGGCGTCCAACGCCGCAGGCACCGTGCAGGGCGCGGCGTCCGATGCGGCCGGCAACGTGCAGAACGCGGCCTCGTCCGCGGTCGGCGCTGTCCAGCAGGCACCGGACACGATCGTGCGCCAGGCACAGGGCAACCCGCTCGCCGCCGGGCTGATCGCCTTCGGTGCGGGCTGGCTGATCTCCAGCCTGCTCCCCGCCTCGCAGAAGGAGCAGGAGCTCGCGCAGCAGGCCGAGTCCACTTTCCGCGAGCACAAGGACCAGCTGCTCCAGCCGGCGAAGGATGCCGCGCAGGAGATGGGCGACCAGCTCAAGCCGGCCGCGCAGCACGCGATGGAAGAGGTCAAGTCCACCGCGCAGGACGCTGCCGGGACCGTCAAGCAGGAGGGCCAGTCGGCCGCCCAGGACGTGCAGGGCCAGGCCCAGCAGTCCAAGGAGTCGGTGCAGGGCCAGGCACAGCAGTCCAAGCAGTCCGTGCAGGGCCAGGCACAGCAGTCCAAGCAGTCGGTGCAGAGCAAGTCCGGCTCCTGACAGCCGCGGGGTCTCCCCGCACTCTCCGCACTGCGCCCCGCCGGGTTCTCCCGGCGGGGCGCAGTGCTGTGCGGCCCCACCCCCAAGGGGTGAGCCACCGCCGTCCGCGCTGCAGGCCCCTCGTCGGGGCGCCGTTCCTCCCCGGGACGACGCCACCGGTCCCACCGCGCCCGCGGTGCGTGACCACGACCGACGGGAGCTCCCGTGGACCCGGCCCTGCAGTCCGCCGGCCCCCCGGCCCGGCCCGGCCCCACCGGGACCGTCCGGGTGCTGGTGGCCGACGACGAGGACGACATCCGTGACCTGGTGACCCTCGCCGTCCGCAAGGCCGGGTGCCAGGTGATCACGACGGCGCCCGACGGCGGTACGGCGCTGGCCGCCGCTCGGGCGGAGCTGCCCGACCTCGCGGTCCTCGACGTCTCCATGCCCGGCATGACCGGGCTGGAGGTCTGCTCGGCCCTGCGCACCGACCCGTCCACCGCCGGCATCCGGATCCTGCTCCTGTCGGCGGGCGCCTCCCCCGACGAGATCGCCCGCGGCCTGGCCGCGGGTGCGGACGCCTACCTGGCCAAGCCCTTCACGGTGTCCGGCCTGGTGCGCCAGGTCCGCGACCTCAGCGTGCGGGAGCCGGCGGCATGACCGTCGCCGTCCCCGACCGGGCGCGGTCCACCGGGCCCCGCCGCCCGCTCCTCGACCACCGGTCGTGGCAGGTCGCCCTCAGCGGGCCGCTGCCGTCCACCCTCCTGTTCTCCGCGGCCGCTGTGCTGCTGGTGGCCGGCTCCGTGCCGATCGTCGGACCCGGCGTCGTGCAGGCCGGCCTGGTCCTGGCGTCGGCCGCCACCGCGGTGGACTGGTCCGCCCGGCGCGCGGCCGCCGGGCCCCTGGCCGTCCCGGTCGCGCAGCTCACCGCCGTCGGCCTGCTCTACGCCGGCACCGCCTCCCCGACGATGCTGTTCCTCCTCTTCGGCCCGCTGTGGGCGCTCGCCACCCACCCGGGCCGCCGGGGGGTGCCGGTGGCCGTGGCCCTGACCACCGGGGTCCTGGCGGTCCCCCACGTCGTGACCTCGCTCCCCGCGGCCGTCGAGCTGCCGGGCGCCCTGCTGCTGGGGCCGCTCGTGGTGGCCGTCGGCAGCCTCGCCGTCCGCGAGCACGCCCACCGCCTCACCACGCAGGAGCGCCACATCGAGCGGCTGCAGCGCGAGCAGGCCGCGCTGCTGGAGCAGGTGCAGAGCCGCGCCGACGAGTTGGACACCGCCTCCCGCATCCTGGCCGCCCGCGCGCAGACCATGACCAGCGTCATCGACGCCGTCACCGAGCAGTCGATCATCGGCACCGACCGGGACGGCACCATCCGCGTCTGGAACCCCGGCGCCGAGAAGATGCTGGGCCTGCTGCGCCCGGACGTCGTGCGCACCCGCTCGATCCTGGACTTCCACCTGCCCGAGGAGCTCACCGCCGCCGCCGAGGACTGCGCCTGCGGCACCGGGCTGGAGGCCCTGGTGCACGCCGCCCGCGAGCGCGGCAGCGACGTCCGGGACTGGACCTACGTCGCCGCCGACGGGAGCCACCGCACCGTCTCGGTCGCCATCACGCCGCGCTCGGACGACCGCGGCGTCCACGCGGGCTGGAACTTCGTGGGCACCGACATGACCGAGGCACGCGCCACCGAACGCATGAAGGACCAGTTCGTGAGCCTGATCAGCCACGAGCTGCGCACCCCGCTGAGCTCCATCCTCGGCTACCTCGAGCTGGTCATGGACGACGAGGACCAGCCGCTCACCGACGAGCAGCGGCAGTACCTGACCACGGTCGAGCGCAACGCCCAGCGCCTGCTCCGGCTGGTCGGCGACCTGCTCTTCACCGCCCAGGTGGAGAGCGGCCGGTTCACCCTGCAGCCGGCCGACGTGGACCTGGCCGGTGTGGTCCGCGCCGCGGAGGAGACCGCCCGCGTCGCCGCCGCCAACGCGGGCGTGCAGCTCGTCGTCGACGTGCCCGAGGACGGTCTGGCCGTCTCCGGGGACGCCGTCCGCCTCGGCCAGGCGTGCGACAACCTGGTGTCCAACGCGGTGAAGTTCACCCCCTCCGGCGGGCAGGTGCGCCTGGTCCTCCGGTCCGCGTGGCGCACCACCGACGGCGAGATCGCCGAGCAGGCGCTCCCCGGCGCCGAGCCGGTCGCCCTCCTCTCGGTCTCCGACACCGGCATGGGCATCCCCGCGGGCGAGCAGAGCCAGCTGTTCACCCGGTTCTTCCGGTCCTCCACCGCCCAGCGCAACGCCGTTCCGGGGGTCGGCCTCGGGCTCACCATCACCAAGGCGATCACCACCGCGCACGGCGGGACGCTGGACCTGGTCAGCACCGAGGGCGTCGGGACGACGTTCACCATGGCCCTGCCGGTCGCGCCTGCCGCCTGAGCACGGCCCCGCACCCCGCGCCCCCTGTCCCGTTCCCGGACGGGGGGCGCGGCTGCGTCCACGGTGCGGGGAAGGACGCGCCCATCTTGCGGATTCCTTGCGGAACGCTGGCGGGGGGCCTGCGGATCGGCCGCCAGAGTCCTTGGTGTCGCCGGAGGAACCGGTGGCTCCACGGACACGGGAGAAGCAGGACATGAGCACCAAGACCGCCACCACCGCCGGCTCCACCGCCCGCAAGGTCGTCGGCTCGCTCGGCGTGATCGGCGCCGCTGCCGCGGTCGCCGGCCTGGGTACCTTCGGCAGCTTCACCGACAGCACCTCGGTCGACACGACCATCAGCTCGGGCACGGTCTCCATCGACCTCGCGAAGACCGGCTCGGCCATCCCCGTGACGACGACCAACTTCGTGCCCGGCGACACCCTGACCCGCGCGGTCACCCTGAAGAACGACGGCAGCGCCCCCCTCGCGGCGGTCAACGTCAGCGCCACCACGACCACGGCCGCGAACGTGCTGACCACGGACAAGGTCAACGGGCTGCAGCTGTCGGTCAAGTCCTGCGCCGTGGCCTGGACGGAGACGGCCACCCCGACCGGGCCGACCTACAGCTGCGCCAGCGGCGAGACGACGCTCGACTCCGACGCCGTCCTCAACGCTCTCGACCTGGGCGCCCTGAAGTCGCTGAACGTCGGCGGCTCGGACTACCTGACCTTCACCATCTCGCTGCCGACCACGGCCGACAACACCTTCCAGGGCAAGACCGCCGGGCTGACCCTGACCTTCACCGGCACGCAGGCCACCGGCACCGCCCGCTGACCGCGATCCGACGACCCCCGGAGATCCCGCCATGACCACCGTCCTCCCCGTCCCGGTCACGGAGGCAGCCGCGCTGCTCCCGGCCGAGGGCGAGCGCTCCACCGCCGGCTCGCCGGCCGGCCGGGCCCGCCAGATCGTGGGCCGCCTGGTCCCGTGGCTGGTCCGCGGAGCCATGGGGGTCGCCGTCCTGGCGTTCGCCGTCCTGGCCGTCGGACCGCACGTGCTCGGCTACCGCACCATGACCATGCTGACCGCGAGCATGGCCCCGGAGATCGAGCCGGGCGACATCACCATCGCCACCCCGACCGACGTCACGGAGCTCACCGAGGGCATGGTGATCACGTACCACATGCCGGTGGGTGACCACAGCCTCGTGACCCACCGCGTCGTCTCCGTCGACCGCGCCGAGGACGGCAGCGTCACGGTGCAGACGAAGGGCGACGCCAACGCCGCGATCGACCCGTGGACGGCGAGCCTCTCGGGCGACACCGTCTACCAGGTCCGCGTGGTCGTCCCCGAGGTCGGCCACCTGGTCCAGCTGCTGCGCACCCCGGTCGTCAGCCAGGTCCTGCTCTACGGCGCTCCCGCGCTGCTGGCCGGCTGGCTGCTGATGACCATCTGGCGCCCCGCCCGGGACGAGACCGAGGAGCGAGCATGACGCGCATCCGCCGTGCCCTGGCCGTCACGGGCCTGGCCGTCGCCGTGACCCTGGGCGGCGCAGTCCCCGCCCTCGCGGCCTGGAGCAACTCCGACACGGTCGGCACGACGATCAGCACCGGAACGGTGGCTCCGCCCACGGGCGTGACCGCCGAGCGGGCCGGCTGCTACTTCTACAACCTCATCCTCGAGGCCCGGGTCACCTGGGCTCCCAGCCCGACCACGCGGGTCAGCGGCTACACCATCACCGCCTACCGGAACGACACGGTCGTCAACGAGAAGACCGTCGGCCCGAGCACCCGGTCCACGACCATCACGGCCGTCGCCGGCACGACCTACACGGTCACGACGAACACGGAGTACGGCTGGACCGCCGAGTCCGCCAGGACGGGGACGGTGTGGTGCTGACCGCCCTCGTCGTCGCCCCGGACGCCGCCGTCCGCGAGCAGGTCGCGGACCTGCTCTGCCTGGCCGGCTGGGACGTGCAGCCGGCCGCCGGTCCCGAGGACGCGGTGCGCCACGCCCTGGTCACCGACCTCGACGTGGTGGTCACCGAGCAGGAGCTGCCCGGCGGCACGGGCACCGAGATGCTCCGCCGGATGCGGCGCAACGGCTCCCGCGCCCGCTTCGTCGTCGTCACCGCCGCACCGACCGACGAGGTGCGTGCCGAGGCGGCCGCCGCCGGCGCCCTCGCCACCCTGGCCACACCCGTGACCGCGCGGGTGGTCCTCGACTTCCTGCGCGGCCGGACCACCGGGCCGGGCGCACCGGCCGGGCTCCCCGACGGGGTGGCGACCGACGCCGACCTGGTGGACGCCGAGCTGATGGCGCGCCTGCAGGGCGTCTACACCGACGCGCTGCCCTCCCGGCTCTCCGCGATCGACTGGCACACCCGGTCCGGCGACGCGCCTGCCGTCGCCTTCGCCGCCCACACCCTGGCCGGCACCAGCGGTCAGCTCGGGCACCCGGAGGTCGCCTCGATCTGCCGCGAGATCGCCGCCGACGCCCGCCGCGGGGTGCTCGCGCACTCCCGGGTCGCCCGGCTGCAGGAGCTGGCCGGCGTCTGAGCGCCCCCGGCCCTCTGCAGGCATAGGAAGCTATACCGGCGTCTCGCGGCCCCCAGACGGGTGCATAGCTTCCTATGCCTCGGGCGGGGGGCTAGGCGGCGACCAGGCGGTAGCCGACGCCGCGCACCGTGCGGATCTCCGGTGAGTGCAGGCCGGCCGCGACCAGCTTCCGGCGCAGGTTGGACATGTGCGCCTCGACCAGCCGGAGGTTGCCCTCCCAGTCGGTCTGCCAGACCTCGCGCAGCAGCGTCTCCCGCTGCAGCACGCGACCCGGCCGCGACGCCAGTGCCGCCAGCAGGTCGAACTCGGTCCGCGTGAGGTCGACGACGGCGCCGTCGACGCGCACCTCGCGGCTGTCCTCGTCCACCTCCAGCTCCGCGAGCCGGCGGACCGACTCGAGGACCGCGGCGGGCTCGGACGTCGCCGGCGCGGCGGTGCGCGGGAAGCGCAGCATCGCCTGCACGCGCGCGGTCAGCTCGCGTGGGGAGAACGGCTTGGCCATGTACCCATCGGCGCCGACGGCGAGCCCGATGAGCAGGTCGACCTCCTCGGCGCGGGCGGTGAGCATCAGGACGTAGCAGGGCGTCTCGGCGCGGATCCGACGGCACACCTCGGTGCCGTCGGCGTCCGGGAGCCCGAGGTCGAGCACGATCAGGTCCGGCGGCTCCCGCCGCACCTCCTCGAGCGCCTCGCCGCCGGTGCCCACGGCCCGCACGGCGAACCCGGCGCGCTCCAGCACCGTGGTCACGAGCTCGCGGATCTCCTGGGTGTCCTCCACCACGAGCACGGACTGATCCGGCACGACGACTCCTCCTCGCTGCACGCAGGGTGCGGAGGGTGGTCCTCCGGTCACCTGACCGGGTGATCGGCACGGCGGCGGCACGGCTTGAGCGGGGCACCGGTCGCCCGGTCGGGCGGTCCCACCCGGAGGGGTGAGACCCGGGGGGCCCGGCTCATGCGACCAGCGGGAACGGCCGTCAACTCCCGCGGGGACACCCGTCCCCCTCCCGGGCTGCCGGGGGAACCCACCGACGGGAGCCGGAACCGTGGACGGTGCTCTGCACGTCCTGGTCGTCGACGACGACCCCGACACCGCACTCTTCGTGCGCACGGTGCTGCAGCGCGGCGGCATGACCGTGACCACGTGCGCCGACCCGCTCGAGGCGCTGGCGCTCGCGTCCCGCGTCGAGTTCGACGCGGCGATCACCGACATCGAGATGCCGGGCATGACCGGGCTGGAGTTCCTCGACCGGCTCCGCCAGCTGCGCGCCGACCTGCCCATCACCGTCATGACCGCGCACGCGTCGGTCGACTACGCCGTGGACGCCCTGCGCCGGCAGGCCGACGAGTTCCTCGTCAAGCCGGTGCCCAAGGACACCCTCGCCGCGACGATCCGCCGGCTGGCGGAGACCGCGCAGGCCAAGCGCGCCGCCGCCGCCCCGCGGCAGACCGTGCTGGCGATCGGCGCGCACCCCGACGACGTCGAGATCGGCGTCGGGGGCACGCTGGCCGCGCACCGCTCCGCCGGTGACCAGGTCGTGATCCTGACCCTGTCCCGCGGTGCCCGCGGAGGCGCGGCCGGCGACCGGCAGGAGGAGTCCCTGGCCGCCGCCGAGCTGATCGGCGCCCGCCTGTTCCTCGAGGACCTCGAGGACACCCGGATCAGCCCGATGGACCCGACCATGTCGATCATCGAGCGGGTGGTGGCCGAGGTGCGGCCCACCATCGTCTACACGCACTCGGCCAACGACCGGCACCAGGACCACCGGGCGGTCCACCAGGCCGCGAGCGTGGCCACCCGCAACGTGCCGACCGTGGCCTGCTTCCAGAGCCCCTCGGCCACCATCGATTTCCGGCCGAGCCGATTCGTGAGCATCGACGGCTTCACCCGCACGAAGCTCGACCTGCTGAAGAGCTTCGCCTCACAGGCCGGCATCCGCGCCTACCTCGAGGACGACTTCGTCCTGTCCACCGCCCGCTACTGGTCCCGGTACGGCACCGGCGGCCGGTACTGCGAGCCCCTCGAGGTGGTCCGGGACGCCGGTGGCGTCGTCGGCGCGACCAGCGAGACGGCCGTCCAGCAGTCCTCCCCCACCACGTCGACCACCCCGGAGCGTTTCGGTGTCTGAGCCCACCCCCACCCGCGTCCTCGTCACCGGAGCCGGCGGCCCCGCCGGCATCGCCGTGCTGCGCTCGCTGGCCCGCCGCGACGACGTCGAGCTGCTGGCCGCCGACATGGACCGCTTCGCCAGCGGCCTCTACCTGGTCGACGCCGCCGCGCGGCACCTGGTCCCGCCCGGCCTCGCCGAGGGTTTCGTCGACTCCCTCGTCGCCCTGTGCGAACGGGAGCGGATCGACGTGCTGTTCTCCACCGTGGACGTCGAGCTCCCCCGGCTGGCCGCCGAGCGCAAGCGGCTGGACGCGGTCGGCACCACGCTGGCCGCCCCGAACCTGGAGACCCTCGAGGTCTGCCTGGACAAGTACGCGCTGGCGCAGCGGTGCACCGAGGTCCTGCCCACCCCCCGCACCGCCCTGCTGGGCGCCACCGACCCGGACAGCTGGGACTACCCGGTGATCGTCAAGCCGCGTCGCGGCGCCGGCTCCCGCGGCGTCCACCTGGTCGAGGACGCCGCCGCGCTGCGCGCCCTGGGCAGCGACGAGGACATCCTGGTGCAGGCCCACCTGCCCGGCGACGAGTACTCGGTCGACACCCTGGCCGACGCCGACGGGCACGTGGTCGCCGCCGTCCCCCGGTCGCGGCTCCGGGTCGACTCCGGGGTCTCGGTCGCCGGCGCCACCGTGGCCGACCCTGAGCTGGAGGAGACCGCCCGCCGGGTCGCCTCGGCCATCGGCCTGGTCGGCGTGGCCAACGTCCAGCTCCGCCGCGACGCCGACGGCCGCCCCGCGCTGCTCGAGGTCAACCCGCGGTTCCCCGGCGCCATGCCGCTGACCGTCGCGGCCGGCGTGGACATGCCGTCGCTGGCGCTGGACCTCGCCCTGGGCCGGCCGCTGCCGGCCGAGGTGCCCTTCACCGAGCTCGCCGTCGTCCGCTACCTGGAGGACGTCTTCCTCGCACCGTCCGACGTCGTCACCGAGGAGAACGCCCGATGACCACTGCCCTGGGTGAGCTGGACCTGCTGCTCACCGACCACCACGTGCACTCCACCTGGTCCGACGACGCGATCAGCGCGCCGATGGAGAACCTGGTCGCCGCCCGCGACACCGGGCTGGCCAGCATCCGCATGGTCGACCACGTCCGGACCACGACGGCCTGGGTGCCCGGCTTCCTCGCCGAGGTGGCGGCGCTGCCCCGCATCGACGGGCTGGAGGTCCTGACCGGCGTCGAGGCCAAGATCCTCGACGCCTCCGGGCGGCTCGACGTGCCCGACGACCTGGTCGTCGGCCCCGGCGGGGTCGACCGGATCCTCATCGCCGACCACCAGTTCCCCGGGCCGGACGGTCCGTGGAGCCCGCGCCGCACGCTCGAGGAGATGGCCGCGGGGCTGTCGGCCGGGGACGCGCTGTCGATCCTGGTCGAGGCGACCGTCCGGGCGATGGACCGGGCCGGACGGGGTCAGCTGGCCCACCTGTTCTCGCTGCTGCCGAAGATCGGCATGCACGAGAGCGAACTGCTCGACGAGCACATCGCCGCGATCGCCTCCGCCGCCGTCGGTACCGGGACGACGGTCGAGGTCAACGAGAAGTGGCGCTGCCCCGGGCCGCGGGTGGTGCTGGCCCTGGCCGCCGCCGGCGTGACCCTGGTCGGCTCCACCGACAGCCACGAGGCGACGACCGTCGGGCGCTACTCCTGGGTGGCCGACGCGGCGTCCGCGACCCGGCTGGTGGGCACCCGGTGACCGACGTCCTCTCCGCCGCCGCCGACGGCGCCGGGACCGGCGAGACCGTGCTGGCCTGCTTCCTGCTGCTGCTGGTCGCCACCGGTGCGATCCCCGTGGTGGCCGGGCTGGCGCAGTTCCTCGTCATCCCGTTCCACGCGGTGCGCAACCACTACCGGGAGACCGGCCCGTACCTGCCCAACGTCGCGGTGCTCATCCCGGCGTGGAACGAGGCCGCCGTCCTGACCAGCTCGATCGAGCGGCTGATGCGGCTGGAGTACCCGCCGGACCGGCTGCGCGTCTACGTCGTGGACGACGCGAGCACCGACGACACCCCCGCCGTGCTGGCCGCCTGCGGCGAGCGCTTCCCCGGCCGCGTCGTGCACCTGCGCCGCGAGAAGGGCGGCGAGGGCAAGGCGCACACCCTCAACCACGGGCTGCGCGAGATCCTCGCCGACGACTGGATGGAGGCGCTCCTGATCATGGACGCCGACGTCATCTACGAGCCGGCGTCGCTGCGCAAGATGACCCGGCACCTGGCCGACCCCACGGTCGGCGCGGTCACCGCCTACATCCGCGAGGGCAGCGGCGACCCGGAGGGCATCACCCGCTTCATCGGCTTCGACTACCTGGCCGCGCAGGCCGCCTCCCGCCGGGCGCAGAACGTCGCCGGCGCGATGGCCTGCCTCGCCGGTGGCGCGCAGCTGCACACCCGGGAGAACCTGCTGGCGATCGGCGGCCAGATCGACACCTCGTCCCTGGCCGAGGACACCGTCACCACGTTCCGCACGCAGCTCGGCGGGCGCCGCGTGGTCTTCGAGCCGCACGCCCGCGTGCTGGCCGAGGAGCCGGCCGGCGTCGACGCGCTGTGGAAGCAGCGGCTGCGCTGGGCCCGCGGCAACGTGCAGATCACCTCGATGTACCGGCACCTGTGGTTCCGCAGGTCGGTGCACCCGGGGCTGGGCGGCTTCTTCTTCGGCGTCTTCTGGTTCGCCATCCTGCTGCTGCCGGTGGCCATGCTGCTGACCTCGATCGGCCTGGTCGGGCTCTACCTGCTCGACAGCCGGCTGGCCTCGGACGTTTTCGGGGCGGCGGTGTTCGTACCGATCGCCACGTTCGTCTTCATGATCACGCTGACCATGTCGGTCGACCCGCACACCGGCCTCAAGGTGTGGAAGGAGGCGCTGCTCTTCCCGGGCGCCATCTCCTTCGTCGTCCTGCTGTCGGCGGCCTTCCCGGGGGTGGTGCCGCTGTCGGACACCGCCGAGACGGTGTGGACGCTGTTCGTCTACAGCTGGCTGGTGCTGTGCATCCCGCTGGCCTACGGGGTCCGCAAGCTCGAGGGCACCCGCTGGGGCCGGCCGCTGACGCCGCTGGCGCTCTACCTGGTCGGCTTCGGGCCGCTGATGTGCGCGATCACCGTGGACGCCTACGTCAAGGAGTTCCGCGGGGCCGCGATGACCTGGGACAAGACCGAGAAGACCGGGAGGGTCACCGTATGAGCACCACCCACCAGCTGGTCGGGGCCGGGCAGCCGTACCGGGTGAGCCCCCCGGTCGTCGTCCCCGCCGACGAGCTCGCCCGCCGCGGCGGCGTCGTGCCCGTGTGGGCCGACCCCGAGCGGCTGGCGGACGAGACCGAGACCGACCGGCGCCGCGAGCGGCGGCTGTGGGTGGGCTTCGCGGTGGCGGTCGTTGTCGTCGTCGTGCTCTACGTCGTCCGCACCGCCGTCCTCGGCGCCTGAGACCGCGGCCCGGCCCGTCCCCCTGCCCCTGGGACGGCCGGGCCGCACTCGTCGGCCGACCTCAGACGAAGGCGCTGATCCCGGTGAGCGCCCGCCCGACGATCAGCTGGTTGATCTCCCGCGTGCCCTCGTAGGAGTAGAGCGCCTCGGCGTCGTTGAAGAACCGGACGACGTCGCGCTCGAGCAGGATGCCGTTGCCGCCGAGCAGCTCGCGCGCCCAGCCCACGGTCTCCCGCGCCTGGCTGGTCACGTAGCTCTTGGCCAGCGCGGCGTGGTCGTCGCGGAACACGCCCTCCTCCTGGAGCTGGGCCACGCGGACGGCCATGCCGAGGCTGGCGGTCACGTTGCCCGCCATCCGCGCCAGGAGGTCCTGGATCAGCTGGAAGCCGGCGATCGGGCGGCCGAACTGCTCGCGCTCCTTGGCGTAGGCCAGCGCTGCCTCGAACGCGCCCATCTGGCAGCCGACGGCGTTCCAGGCGACGCCACCGCGGGTCAGCTTGAGCACCCGGTTGACGTCCTTGAACGTGTTGCCGCCCTCGAGCTTGTTCTCGGCCGGGACCCGGCAGCCCTCGAACGTGATGTCGGCGTTCTGCACCGTGCGCAGCGCGTACTTGCCCTCCATCTTGGTCGCGGTGAACCCGGGGGTGCCCTTCTCCACGACGAACGTCTTCACCGAGTCGTCGGCGACGTCGCGGGCGAAGACGACGACGAGGTCGGCGAAGGTGCCGTTGCCGATCCACCGCTTGGCGCCGTCGATCACCCACTCGTCGCCGTCCTGCCGGGCCGTGGTCTCCAGGCCGAGCGCGACGTCGGAGCCACCGTGCGGCTCGGTGAGCGCGAAGCAGCCGATCTTCTCCAGGGCCAGCATGCCCGGCAGCCAGCGGCGCTTCTGCTCCTCGGAGCCGAGGTTGACGATCGACCCCATCGCCAGGCCGTTGTGCACGCCGAGGAAGGTGGCCATCGACGGGTCGACGCGCGAGGTCTCCAGCGCGATGAAGCCGGTGAACAGGCGGGAGCCGCGGGGCGAGCCCTCGGTGTCGTAGCTGCGGCCGACCAGCCCGGCCTCGGCGAAGCGCGGGATCAGGTCCATCGGGAAGGTGGCGGCCTCCCAGTGCTCGTTGACCCGAGGCTTCACCTCGGTCTGCAGGAACTCGCGGATGCCGGCCAGCTCCTCGCGCTCCTCGGCCGGCAGCAGCGACTCGTAGGCGTAGAGGTCTCCGGTGATCAGGTCGTCGCTCATGTGCACGTCCTCTCGTCGATGGCCTCCGGCCCCTACCCGTCCGGCGCGAACCGCAACTCGACCGCGGCCGACGGCGTCGGCGCCGTGCCGGCCCGGTGAACGGCGTGCTCGACGAACCCGGCGTCGAACCAGCGCTCCGGCAGCTCGGCCCCGGCGAGCGTCGCGGCCTGCAGGACCACCTGACCGGCGTCGACGGCCGCGCAGTTCCGGCGGGCCGCCGCGGCGACCACGGTCGCCGAGCGGTCGACCGCCACCACCTGCCCCGCTCCCACGGCCCGGCCGAGCAGGGTGACCAGCACCCCGTGGCCGCAGCCGACCTCCAGCACCCGCTGCCCGGGGCCGGGTGCGACCACGCCGGCCGCCCAGGCCAGGCGCTGGGAGGCCCGCACCGGCGTCAGCTCAGCATCCGGGTCCCCGGCGGCAGCGCCCCACCCGCCAGCAGCGCCGTCGTCGCGTCCTGCAGCGCGGTGAGCGCCACCCGCTGCGCGAACGGCCCGGTGGAGACCCGGGCGACCCCCAGCCGCTCCAGCTCCGCCACCGGTGGCGTGGTCCCGGGCACGGCGAGCACGCCGAGCCGCCCGGGCCCCAGCGCCCCGGCCAGCGCGGCGATCTCGCCGGCCGCTGCCACCCCCGGCACGAACACCCCGACCGCCCCCGCCGCGAGGAAGGCCCGTCCCCGCCGCACGGCCTCGTCGAGCAGCGCGGCGCGGTCGGCGCCCGGGGGCGCGAGCAGGACGGCGTCGGTGCGCGCGTTCAGCACGAAGTCGACGTCCGCGGCGCGACCGGCCGCCAGCACCTCCCCCACCGCGGCCACCGCCTCGTCCAGCGGGCGCATGGCGTCCTCGAGGTTGCCGCCCACCGCGCCGGCCTCGATCGCGCGCCGCGCCGTCCCGCCCGGATCGCCGTCGCGGGGTCGGGCATGGCGGCAACCTAGAGGTCACCTGCTGTTCTCGGCCACCGGTCTGGCGCACAGCGGTTAGGAGAGGCTAACCTCCACGTGACGCCCAGGTGCCCGCACCGGGGCCCGCCCGCCCGCCGTCTCCCGTTAGGCGACCGCTGCATGTACGTGTGCCACTGCAACGTGGTGACCGACCGCGACATCCTCGAAGCGATCGCCAACGGCGCGACGTGCGTCGCCGACGTTGCCCGGGCGACGGGTGCCGGGCGGACCTGCGGCAACTGCGTCAGCTCGCTCCGTGACCTGGTGTGTCAGCATTGCCCGGTCCGAGCCGAGCGCACCACCGAGCGCCCGGCCGAGCGAGAGCTGGGAGTATCCGGTGCAGCCCGTTAGCCCCCGTGTGGTCGAACTGCTGAACGACGCGCTGACCTTCGAACTGACGGTCACGAACACGTACTTCCTGAACGCGCGCATGCTCGACGCCTGGGGTCTGCCCAAGCTCGGCAAGGTCTTCTACGACCTCTCCATCGACGAGATGCGCGACGCCGACGCCCTCATCCAGCGGATCCTGCTCTTCGACGGCCACCCGAACCTGCAGCGCCTGGGCGCCATCCGGGTGGGCGAGAGCGCCGAGGAGATGCTCGTGCTGGCCCTCGACAGCGAGAAGGCCGCCGTCGCCCAGTTCAACGCCTCCGCCAAGGAGTGCCACGAGCTCGGTGACCACGGCACGGCCTCGGTGTTCGAGGAGATGGTCCTCGACGAGGAGAAGCACGCCGACTGGTTCGAGGCCCAGATCGCCGCCATCGAGCGGGTCGGCGCCCCGCAGTACCTGGCCGCACAGATCGTCACCGAGACGCCCTGAGCGAACCCGCCCAGGCGCACCGAGGGCCCCTTCCCGATCCGGGTGGGGGCCCTCGGTGCGTCCGGGGTCAGTCGACCAGGAAGCCCTCGAGCGCCTCGAGCTGCAGCCGGGCCGCCTTGAGCCCGATGCCCGTGTAGAACACGTCGTCCTCCACGGCGAACGCCCGGCCGTCGGCGACCGCGGTCAGGAGCGGCCACAGCGGCCCGGCGACGACGGCTGCCTCGCCGGAGTCGGCGGCCGGCCCGTACGACGAGTACAGGACGACGTCGGCGTCGGCCCGGGTGACCTCCTCGAGCCCGAGCTCGGCGAAGGTCGGCGTCCGGTCCGTGGGCAGCTCCACCTGGTCCAGGCCGACGTCGGCGAGCACGGTCCCGACGAAGGACTCCGGCTGGTAGGCGCGGAGCGCGCCCTGGACGAAGCGCACCGGGCTCACGGTGGTGCTCCCCGGGTCCCCGATCGCCTCGCCCAGCTCGGCCGCCTGCTGCTCGTACTCGGCGAGCAGCTCCTCGGCCTCGGCCTCCTGCCCCAGCGCCTCCGCGTCGAGGAGCAGGTCCTCCTTCCAGGTGTCACCGACGTCGGCGGCGAGGACCGTCGGCGCGATCTGCGACAGCTGGTCGTAGATCTCCCCGTGGCGGACCCGGTTGGACAGGATGAGGTCGGGCTCCAGGGCGGCGATCTCCTCCAGGTTCGGCTCGGCGATCGTGCCGACGACGTCGATGCCCTCGGCGTCGTCGGCGAGGTAGCTGAGGAACTGCTCGGAGACGTCGGTGGTCACCGCGCCGACCGGGGTGACCCCGAGCGCGAGGGCCGAGTCCAGCTCACCGGTGTCCAGGACGACGACGCGCTCGGGTCGCTCCGGGATCGGGGTGCTCCCCATCGCGTGCTCGACCGTGCGCGGGAAGGCGGCGTCCGCGGCGGGCGCCGACTCGGCGGGCACCACCTGCTCCAGGTCGTCCCCGCAGGCGGACACGGACAGCGCGGCCGCCACGGCGACGGCGGTCACTGCCAGGGTGCGGGTCGTCATCGTCCCCTCCGTTCTGCGCGCCGCCCGGGCGGACACGCCTCTGGATCACCCGGCCGACGTGTGCAAGACTGCCGAAGCCAGGGAAGGCTAGCCTAAGTCGAGAGACAGCCTCACCTGCACCGAGCCCGGGAGCCGCCGTGACCGTCGAGACCCTGCAGGTGCCCGCCTACCGCACCTTCCCGGTGCGCGTGGCGCGGGTGCAGCGGCTGAGCCCGAGCTTCCTGCGCGTCACGTTCACCGGGCCGGAGATGGGCGACTTCGCGTCCAACGGCTTCGACCAGCGGATCAAGGTCATGCTGCCGCTGCCCGGCCGCGGCATCCTCGACTGCCCGGCCGGCGACGACTGGTACGGCGCGTGGCGGGCGCTGCCGCCGGAGCGCCGGATGCCGATCCGCACCTACACGATCCGGGGGCTGCGCACCGAGGCCGGCGAGGTCGACGTCGACTTCGTGCTGCACGGCGCCACCGGCCCGGCGTCGGCCTGGGCCGAGCGGGCCGCCGTCGGCGACGAGGTGGTGCTGGTCGCCCCGAACGCCCCGTTCCCGGGTCCGACCGGCGGCTTCGAGTGGCACCCGCCGGTGGACGCCTCGTGCCTGCTCGTCGTGGGCGACGAGACCGCGGTCCCGGCGATCTGCGCGATCGTGGAGAGCCTGCCGGACGGGCAGCGCGCCCGTGTCCTGCTGGAGGTGCCCACGATCGCCGATGCGCTGAACGTGGCGGCTCCCAGCGGTGTCGAGATCACCTGGCTGGCCCGCTGGCCCGCCGACGGGACGGCCGCTGCGCCGCGGGGGCAGCTGCTCGCCGCCGCCGTGGCCGAGACGGTCCGCGAGCTGGGCGACCTGCTGGCCCCCTCCCCCGCCGTCGAGCTGTCCGACGTCGACGTCGATGCGGAGATCCTCTGGGAGATCCCGGCCGTGGACGCCGCTCCGCAGGCGTCCTCCGGCGTGTACGCCTGGCTCGCCGGGGAGGCCGGTGTGGTGAAGGGCCTGCGCCGCCACCTGGTGCAGGAGGTCGGGATCGACCGCCGGTCGGTGGCCTTCATGGGTTACTGGCGCGAGGGCCGCGGCGCCGACTGACGGCCCTGCGCTTGACACCGTGTCATCGGACGGTGTCACATGGAGCGGTGCCTGGCTACGACGTCGTCGCCACGGACGGCCTGAGCCTCATCGGGACCGTCGGCTTCTTCGTGCCCGCCGCCGTCCTCGTCGCCCTCGTCGCCGGTGCGGTGGTCCGCGACCGCCGGCTCAGCGCACGCGAGGCGGCGGCGGAGGCGGACCGGGAGGGGATGGCCCGCGAGGAGCTCCGCGACGGCGACGCCTCCGGCCACCCCCCGGCCGGCTAGTCCCCCAGCTCGCCCAGGGCCGCCTCGACGGCGGTGGCGACCTCCCCCGCCATCTCGGTCCGGAAGGCGGCGAGCACCGCCTGCGCCGCCACCGGCTGCAGCCGGGTAACCGTCGCCAGGATGTCGTCCAGCTGCTCGCGCGGCGCCCCCGCCGCCACGAAGTCCCGCCACCGGGTGTCGACGAACATCTGCACGTAGGTGCGGGCGATCGCCCGCACGTGCTCGTTGACCTGCGCCTGGGCGGTGATGAGCGCGTCCGCCGGCACGCCGAGGCCCACCACCTGCAGCCCGGCCATGAGCAGCGCGGGATCCAGGACCCGGAGCCGGTCCCCGTCCAGCCGCTCAACCAGGCCCAGTTCCACGAGCTGGTCGATCAGCTGGAGGTCCGCCGGGATCCCGGCCCGCGCGGCGAGCTCCGCCCCCGTGGTGATCTCCGGCTCCGGCGGCAGCCACGGCGTCAGCAGGGCGCGGTGCAGCGCGAGCGTGGCCGAGTCCGCGGTCGGCGCGGCGCCGGCCAGCGTCCGCTCGATCATCGCCAGCGAGTAGCCCTCGGCCAGCATCTCGCGCACCAGCAGCAGCCGGGCGACGTGCTCGCGGCCGTAGTAGCCGGTCCGGCCGACCATGCGCGGCGGCGGGAGCAGCCCGCGGGCGGAGTAGGCGCGCACGTTGCGCACCGTGACCCCGACCCGAGCAGCCAGCTCGTCCACCGTCAGCTCGCGGTCGGCCCCGTCCGACGGTGCCTGGGGCTGCACTGCGCTCACGCACTCCTCCTTCCGGTCGTCACCACACGGTAAGCGACTCGTTCCATGTAACAGTTGTCGATGTAACTGTTACTGGTGTTACATAGCCACATGCCTGGGAGGGATGCCGTGCTGCTCGCCGCCGAGACACGACCGGCCGGAGGTGCCGCGCTGGACGAGGTGTTCCTCGCCACGGGCATCGGGCTGGGCCTGACGGTCGTCCTGCTCGCCCTCGTCCACCTGCACCGCACCCGGCGGTCGCGGATCCTCACCCGGGTCGGCGACCGCCTGGGCGCCGCCACCGGGGCGCCGGCCTGGGTGGCCCTGCCGACCGTCCTCACCACGCTGTCCCTGCTCACCGCCCTGCTGGGCATGCTCTGGGACATCGCCCTGCACATCGGCATCGGCCGGGACGAGGGACCGCTGGCCAACCCGGCGCACTACCTCATCCTCTTCGGCCTGTTCGGCGTCTTCGCCGGCGGGGTGCTGGCCTGCGCCATGCCCCTGGGCGAGGAGCCGGGCCCGGCCGCCGTCCGCTTCGTCCGCGGCTGGGACGTCCCGGTCGGCGGCATCCTGCTCACCGCGGCCGGCTTCTACGCGCTGCTCGGCTTCCCGCTCGACGACGTGTGGCACCGGATGTTCGGCCAGGACGTGACCCTCTGGGGCCCGACGCACCTGATGCTCATCGGCGGCGCGGGCCTGTCGATCATCGGGCTGCTGGTGCTCGAGCAGGAGGGGCACGGCCGGGTCTCGAGCGACGACGGCGACCGCACGGCCGGCCGCACCGCGCGCTTCGTCCGGCGGGCCTCGGCCATGGGCGGGCTGCTGCTGGGCATGTCGGTGTTCCAGGGCGAGTACGACTTCGACGTGCCCCAGTTCCGGCTGGTCCTGGAGCCGTTCCTGATCGCCGGGGCCGCCGGCATCGCGCTGGTCGCCGCCCGGATGTTCATCGGCCGCGGCGGGGCGCTGGCGGCCACCGCGTTCTTCCTCGTCGTCCGCAGCCTCATCGCGCTGGTCGTCGGGCCGGTGTTCGGCGAGATCCTGCCGACCTTCCCGCTGTACCTCGGGTCGGCGATCCTGGTCGAGCTGCTCGCGATCGCGCTGCCGCCGGCGCGCCGGCCGCTGCTCTTCGGCGGGGTGGCGGGGCTCGCGATCGGCACCGTGGGCCACGCCACCGAGGCCGGCTGGACGCACCTGGTCCAGGAGCTGTCCTGGGGCAGCGACATCCTGGTCGAGGGCACCCTGATGGCGATCGCCGGAGGCGTCGCCGGCGCCCTGCTCGGCGCCCTGCTGGCGACCGGTCTGCGCCGCCGGCTGCCGCGGCCCGCCGTGGCCCGCGGCGTGCTGCTCGCCGGCCTCGCCGTGCTGGCGGCCGCCGTGGCCAACGGCCTGGCCGCCACCGTGCCCGACGACGTCGAGGCGACCTTCGCGATCGAGGACGTGGCGACCGATCCCCGGACGGCGAACATCGGCGTGCAGCTGGACCCGGCCGACTTCCCCGACGACCCCGCCTGGGTGCAGATCACCGCCTGGCAGGGCGACGGCCTGGTCGTGACACCGCTGGAGCGGACCGGGGAGGGCGAGTACCGGACGACCGAGCCGGTCCCGCTGCACGGCACCTGGAAGACGCTGCTGCGCGTGCACGACGGCCGCGTGCTCACCGCCTTCCCGATCTACCTGCCGCAGGACGAGGCCATCCCGGCCGACGAGATCCCGGCCGAGGACGGCATGACCCGCAGCGCGATCCCGGAGATCGACATCCTGCAGCGCGAGCTGAAGGACTCCGGCGGCGGGCTGTGGCTGGTGGCGAACCTCGTGGTCCTGGTCTGCACGCTGGCCCTCGTCGCGGGCATGGCGTGGGGGGTGGGCCGCTACGCCCGCCGCGCCGCGGTCCGCGGGCCGTACGCCGATGCCCCCGCGGACAGCCCCGCCGAGGGCACCACGGCCTCCGGGGCGGTGCGCTGATGCGCGCCCGGCACCGCTCCGCCGCCGTCCTGCTGCCCCTGGCGCTCGCCCTGGCCGGCTGCGCCGGCACTGCGCCGCCGGGCGCGGAGGGCACCGCGTCGCCCGGCTCCGCCGAGAGCCCGGCCACCGTCAGCTCCACCCCGTCGGCGCCCGCGTCCGCTGCGCCGTCCGAGGCCGCCGGGCAGCGGCTCGAGGTGCAGGTCACCGACGGCCGGGTCACCGGCGACACCGGCCGGGTGCCGGTCCCGCTCGGGGAGCCGGTCACCGTCGTCGTGACCAGCGACGTCGCGGACGAGGCGCACCTGCACGGGTACGACGTGTCCGCCGACCTGGCGCCCGGGGAGCCCGCCGAGCTGACGTTCGAGGCGACCATCCCCGGGGTGTTCGAACTGGAGCTGCACGGAGCAGGGACGGTGCTGCTCTCGCTGCAGGTCTCGTGACGCTGCTGGCCCACGGGGTCGGCTCGCGCACCGACCTGCCGATCCCCCTCGGCCTGGCGCTGTACGGGGCCGGCGCGGCGATCCTGATCAGCTTCGCCGCCCTGCTGCTCTTCTGGCGGTCACCGAAGCTGGGCGGCCCGTCGTCCGGACGGCCGGTGCCGGCCGGCCTGCAGCGGCTGGTCGACCGCCCGGAGCTGCGGCGCGGCCTCCAGGCGGTCGCGCTCGCACTGCTGGTGCTGGTCGTCGCGGCCGCGCTCGCCGGCCCGCAGGAGACCGCCCGCAACCTCGCCCCGTGGGCGCTGTACGTCACCTTCTGGGTGGGGCTGGTGCCGGCGAGCCTGCTGCTCGGCCCGGTGTGGCGGGTCGTCAACCCGCTGCGGCTGGTGCACCGCGTCCTGCGCCCGCTCGCGCCGGCCGCCCCGGGTGCCGGGCGGCTGCCGGCCCTCGGGCTCTGGCCGGCCGCCGTCTCGCTGTCGGTGTTCCTCTGGTTCGAGCTGGTCTACCCGGGGCGGGCCGAGCCGGTCACCGTCGCGGCCTTCCTGATCGGCTACACGGTGGTGCAGTCCGGGCTGGCGCTCTGGTTCGGGGAGGGCTGGTTCGCCCACGGCGACGGCTTCGAGGTCTACTCCGCCCTGATCGCCCGGCTGTCCCCCTGGGGCCGCCGGGACGACGGCCGGCTGGTGCTGCGCGACCCGCTGTCCCAGGCGACGGCGACCCCGGAGGCCCCCGGCCTCGCCGCGGTCGTCGTCGTGCTGCTGGGCTCCACCGCCTTCGACGGCCTCTCACGCACCGTCTGGTGGCAGACCGGCCCCGGCGCGGCGAACGACTCGCTGTCGGGCACCGTCGGCCTGATCGCGATGATCGCGCTGGTCGCGCTCCTGTACCTGCTGGGCACCCGGCTGTCGGGGCGGCTGGCCGGGCAGCCGGTCGGTGTCCAGCCGCGCCGGTACGCCGCCACGGTCATCCCGATCGCGCTGGGGTACACGATCGCCCACTACTTCAGCCTGCTGGTGCTCGACGGGCAGACGACCTGGCTCCTGGCCAGCAACCCGTTCGGCGTTCCCGGCGTCGACCTGTTCGGCTCCTACGGCCACGACGTCGACCTGACCGCCGTGAGCCCGGACGCGATCGCCTACGTCCAGGTGGGCGCGGTGGTCGCCGGTCACGTGGCCGGCGTGACCCTGGCGCACGAGCGGGCGCTGCGCTCCGAGCGGCACGCCCGCGCGTCGGACCAGCTGCCGCTCGTCGTCGTCATGGTGCTGTTCACCGTCGGCGGGCTCGGGCTGCTGTTCGGCTTCTGACCTGCCCGGTCACCCGAACGGGCGTAGCCGGCCGTGCGGCGCTCCAGGACCGGCTCCCCCGTGCCGATGCCCTCGCTGCCGGACCGATCTCCGGGCCGGTCCACCGGTCCCCCGGGCCGACGGTGCGAAAGGACGGCTCCTGTGATCGCGGTGACCTGCCTCAACGGCGAGCACTTCTCCGTCGACCCCGACCACATCGAGCGCATCGAGCGGCGCGGCGACACCGTCGTCCACCTCGTCGACGGCACGCACTACGTGGTCGCGAGCGACTTCGACGACGTGCTGCACTCCATCGCGGTGCACCACGCCGGCGGGCTCGCCGCTCGCGCGAAGCTCGTCAACGGCTACGCCGCCATGCCGACGGCGACCCGGCTCGCCCGCCGGGCCGCCGCCCTCGCCCGCACCGCGCCGGACCGGCACGCCGCGCAGGACTGATCCGGACCCGGCCCGGACGGTCACCGGCCGCGGTCGAGCCGCAGGACCTCGATCGTCCGCGCCGCCATCTGCGCCTCGCCCAGTCCGTTCGGGTGCACGATCACCGGGTTGACGCCCTGCAGGACCGGCTCGACCCAGCGCACGCCGATCCGCTGGCAGGCGTCGTGCCCCTCGGACACCCGGCTCATGTCGACGTACGTGACGCCGGACCGCGCGGCGGCACGCTGCACGGACTCGTTGAGGGTCGCCTGCAGGCTGCGCAGGTAGGGGACGTCGCCCTCGGCGATCGGCATCCGGTCGAAGCAGCCGCCGCTCGCCGGCATGATCCACGGGTAGCCGAGGATGGCGACCTTCGCCCCGGGAGCCTCCTGCCGGACGGCCCGCAGCGTCTCGACCAGCGCCGGGAAGGTCGTGCTGCGGATCGTGTCCTCGAACGAGGACCCGTACCGGTCCTTGCACGGACTGCCCGTTCCGGCGGTGGACACGCCGGCGGCGGTGCAGGCGAGGATCGAGTTGATGAAGACGCTGCCGTCGTTCCCGCCGATGGTCATGGTGACCAGCTGGGTGTCCGGGCCCAGCGCGTCCAGCTGCGGGGCCACGCCCGGGTGCTGCGCGGCGAAGAAGTCACCGGTGTCGGCGCCGCCGCAGGTCACGTCGGTGAGCCGGGCGCCGATGGCCCCGGCGACGACGTGCGGGTAGTTGCGGACCGAGCGCAGGCACTGCGGCGGGGCGGTGAGGTCCGGCGGCAGCACCCCGGAGGCGGCGCTGTAGGAGTCGCCGAGGGCGACGTACCTCAGCGGGGCGGCGGGCGTCGCCTGCGCGACGGGGGCGACCACGACGCCGGCCAGGACGGCGACGGCGGTGACGATGCAGGCAGCGAGACGGCGCACGTCTCCTCCAGGTCAGGTGGGGGCACTGTGCGCGGAACAACGCGCGACCTCGCGAGGGGTTACGCAGCTCACACAGATATCTCCTCGGCCGCGCCGATCCGGTCGCCCGGGCCGGACGCCGGCTCCCCCGTCCTCCTCACGCCATGGACCGGGTGGCCCGCTCCCGGAGGACGTCGGCGCGGATCTTGACGCCGTTGGTGCCGCTCGTCGTCGGCATCTCGTCGATCACGTGGACCGCGGCGGGGACCTTGAAGCCGGCGAGGGTGCGCGCGCACCACCGGCGCAGGTCGGCCGGCTCCGGCTCCCGGCCGGGGACGGCGACCACGAAGCCGACCGCGACGGTCGCCCCGTCCGCTCCCTCGACCCCCACCACCTTGGCCGTCGCGACGTCGGGGTGCTCGCCCAGTCGCTGCTCGATCCCGGCCGGGTCGACCAGGAACCCGCGCAGGCGCAGGGCGTCGCCCATCCGCACCACGTACACGAATGCGTTCGCGGCGGTCAGGCGGCCGAGGTCGCCCGAGCGGAACCAGCCGTCGGCGGTGAACGCCCGGTCGGCCGCTCCGGGGTCGCCGAGATAGCTGTCGACGACGTTCGGCCCGCGGAACTGGAGCTCGCCCTCCTGCCCGAACGGGACCACCGCGCCGGTCTCCGGATCCGCCGCGCGGACCCGGAGAGCCCCGGAGACCAGTCGCCCGCCGCCCGCCCAGCGGTCGGGAGCCGGCACCTCCGGCGGCCACACGGCCGTGAGGGCGAACAGCTCGGAGGAGCCGTAGACCCCGGAGGTGGTCGTCCCGAAGGTCTCGGCCGCCCACGCCGCGAGCTCCCGCGCGTGGCCCTGGAAGTCGGCGGCACCCCACCACCGCCAGGACGGGAGGTCGCGGCGTCGCCGCCGCCAGGCCTCGGCGAGGCGGGCCATCAGGTCGTCCCCGCACGCCACGTGGGTCACCGCGTGCGCGGCCATGTCGTCGAGGACGACGTCGGGATCGAACACCGGTTCCAGGACGCACACCCCGCCGGCGGCGAGGGTCGCCATCGCCAGCGTGTGGCCGAACGTGCCGGACAGCGGCAGCGCGCACAGCACGTGCTCGCCCCGCCCGATCCCCAGCACCGCCGCGTCGGCGACCGCGTGCGAGAGGACGCCGGCGGCCCGGTGCGCCGCGAGCTTCGGCATGCCGGTGGAGCCCGAGGTGGTGAAGGCGACGGCGAGCGCCTGCGGGTCGGGGGCCGGCAGGTCGGCCGGTCCGGCGGCGGGATCCGGCGTCCAGGCGCCGCCCCCGACGTCCGAGGACGCGACCTCGTCGGTCGTCGGCCGGGCCCGGTCGGGGCCGGGCACCAGCACGACGGCCGGTACCGGCGCCGTGGCGTGCCCGACCGCCTCCTGCAGCCGTGCACGCAGGTCCAGCCCGTGGAACCCGTGCGCCAGCGCCACCACCTTCGGCCGGGCCCGGTGCAGGACGTGCGCGACCTCGGCGACGTTGTACCGCGTGTTGATGCCGACCACGTGCGCCGAGCAGGCCGCGGCGGCGAACTGCCAGGCCAGCGCGTCGCTCCAGTTCGGCAGCCAGACCGCCACGCAGTCCCCGGCGCCGACGCCGGCCGCGTGCAGGCTCCCGGCCAGCGCGGCGACCCGCCGCACCAGCTCGGCCCGGGTGACCGGGACGGTCGCCCCGTCCGGCCCCTTGTCCAACGCCACCACCGCACCGGCGTCCTGCCGCACGAGCCGGGCCAGCAGATCGGGCAGATCCCGCGCATGTGCCGGCTCGCTGCCGGTCTCGGGCTCCGACGTCACATCGGCTCCTCTCCGTCGCCTCGGTGTCCTGCGGTCGGGCGTCGTCGTGCTGCGCGCCGGCGCCGGCGGGTCAGGTGGTCGAGCGGGTGGCCTCGATGTGCGCGCGCAGCCCGGACCGGAGGTCGTGGCGGCGCTCGTAGCCGATCAGCTCGGCGAGGGCCCGACCGCTCACCTGCGTCGCCAGGCCGGCGACGTCCCGCTCCCCGTCCGAGGTGACCTCGAACCGGGCCTCCGGGACGATCTCCTGGACCAGCGCGGCGAGCTGCCGCATGGTGGTCGCGTCGCCCCCGGTGTTGAAGAAGTGGCGGTCGCCGAACGCCGCCGCGTCGAGCTCGACCAGCCGGACGAGCTGCTCGGCGACGTCCTCGACGTGGACGAGGCTCATCCGCGCATCACCGCGACCCACCGTGACGGTCCGCCCCGTGGCGGCTCCCTCGATCGCCCCGGAGAGCCACCCCGACACCCCGCGGACCCCGCCCGGCCCATAGACCGGACTCGGCCGGATCCCGACGCACAGCAGCCCGTGCGTGCTGCGGTACACCCGGGCGAGCTGCTCGAGGTAGAGCTTCCCGGCACCGTAGAGCGGCATGCCCGCGGCGAGGTACGGAGCGGCGTCCTCGGTGAGCGGGAGCTCCGCCGGCGCGTACGCCCCGTCGGCGCCGTACACGGCGATGGAGCTGGCGAGCACCACGCGCTGCACCCCGAACAGCCGCGCCGCCTCGAGCACCGTCGCGGTTCCCTGGACGTTGAGCTGGGTGGCGGCATACGGGCGCCGGTTGGTGGCCTCGCCGAGGCTGTACGCCAGGTGCACGATCACGTCGACGTCCCGGGCCGCTGCGCCGACGTCGCCGAACGACAGGACGTCGCCCGCGACGACCTCGACGCCGCCGGTCTGCCCGCCGTTCCGTGCCACCGCGACCGGATCCGGCGCGACGTCGAGCAGCCGTACCCGGTGACCCCGGCCGGCGAGGGTGCGACCGGTCAGGCTGCCGATGATCCCGGTGCCGCCGGTGACGAGTACCTGCATGTCTCCTCCTCGGGCCTCACGCGGCCATGTCGCGCCGCAGCTGCCCTGCGTACGTCCGGAAGTCCACCTCGAGGCGGTAGCGCGCCGAGTTCACGAAGGTCGCGCGCACCCACCGGCGGTGTGCCTCGATCTCCCGCGCCATCCCCTCCTCGTCGGGCAACGGCACGTCCCCGGTCAGCACCCGGGCGATCCACCGGCCCTGGATCTCGACCAGCGGGATCGTCGACCCGACGGGCTGCACCAGACCGGCGAAGTACAGCCCGGGGGCGTCCGGATGCACGATCCGGCGGTACAGCCCGCCGCCCTCGGCCCGCGCCACCAGGTCGGCGGGCAGGAACGGGAACGACGGGTCGTACCCGGTCGCGTAGATGATGGCGTCGGCGCTCGCGGTCGTCCCGTCGGCGAACCGGACCTCTCGCCCGTCCAGCGACGCGATGTCCGGCCGCACCCGGATCCAGTCGTAGGCGACGTACTGCAGCAGCTCCTGACCGATCGTGGCGTGCTCGCGGTGGATCGGGTGCGCCGGTTTCGGCACGCCGAACCGCTCCTGCGGTCCGACGGCGACGCGGGCCACCGCCTTGACCACGTTCCGGGCGAGCGGCGTCGGCAGCCGCAGCTTGCGCGTCAGGAACGCCGACCACCGGTCGGTCGGCACGCCCAGGAGGTACTTGGGCAGGATCCAGGCGCTGCGGCGCGTCGAGAGGTGCACCTGGGCGGCGACCCGGGCGAGGTCGACGGCGATGTCGCAGCCGGAGTTCCCCATGCCGACCACGACGACGGTCCGGCCGCTGAACGGCTCCGGCGTCCGGTAGTGGTGCGAGTGCAGCTCCTCCCCGGTGAACGTGCCCGGGAAGGTCGGGCGCCGGGGCACGCTCAGGTGCCCGTTGGCGACCACGACCGCGTCGTAGGTCCGGGCGCCGTGCCGGTCGGTGGTGACCGACCACCGGCTGCCCAGCTGCTCCACCGCGGTGACCTCGGTACGGGTCTGCACCGCGTCGGCGACGCCGAACTCGGCCGCGTAGCTCTCCAGGTACTCCAGCACGTGCCGCGCGCGCAGGTACGCCGGCCGGTCCCGGGGCACCGGGAAGTCCGGGTAGGCGAGGCTGCGGGAGCTGGTGTCGATCTGCAGCGAGCGGTAGGCCGACGACGTCCCGCTGTCGTTGTCGTAGCGCCACAGCCCGCCGAGCGCGGACCCCTTCTCGAACCAGTCGAAGTCGACACCCTGCTGCCGGAGGCTCTTGGCGACCGTCACGCCGGAGGCTCCCGCGCCGATGATGCAGACCTTCAACGGAATTCCACCCTTCGGGTGTCGCCATTCCTACCGGCCGGTCGGAAGGCTAGTGATCGGGGCATTCGACTGTCAACGCACTGGTAGCGTCCGCGCCCGTGAGCAGCCCCGGAGCCGCGAATCCCCGGCGAGCCCAGATCATCGAGGTCGCCGCCGACCTCTTCGACCGGCAGGGCTATCACGAGACCTCGATGCAGGCGATCGCCGATCGCACCGGGATCCGCAAGGCGTCGCTCTACCACTACTTCCGCAGCAAGGACGAGCTGCTGGTCGAGCTGCACGGCACGCTGATGGCCGTCGTCATCGGGCGCCACCTGGACCGGCTCGAGGCCGAGCGGCTCGGCCCGCGCGACGAGCTCCGGGCGATGATGCGGGACGTCATCGGCCTGATGGAGTCCCATCCCGGCTACCTGCGGATCTTCTTCGAGAGCTACCGGGAGCTGCCGCCCGACGCCCGCACCTCGGTCGCGGAGCAGCGCTCCCGCTACCGGCAGCTGGTCGCCGACGTCATCGCGGCCGGCAACGAGGCCGGCGACTTCCGCGGCGTGGACCCCGGGTTGACGAGCCTCGCGGTGCTGTCGCTGATGAACTGGACCTACCAGTGGTTCAGCCGGAGCGGACCGCTGTCCACCGACGAGGTGGCCGACCACTTCTGGTCGATGCTCCTGGACGGCATCGGCAGGTAGTCGCTCCCGGCCCGCGCGGGAGCCCGACCGCCGCTATCGCCAGGTGAACGCCGCCTCCAGACCGGTGAGGCGAAGGATCCGCTGCACCACGCGGGAGGGTCGGTGCAGCTCCGGCCGGCGGCCGGTCGCCCGGAACTCCGCCGTCCACCGCAGCACCAGGCCGACCGCCGCGGCGTCGATGAACGTCACCGCCGAGGCGTCGACGGCGACGACCGGGCCGGCCTCGCGCGTCGCGGCGGCCTCGAACGCGACGACGACCGCGGCATCGACCTCGCCGACGAGCACGAGCAGGAGACCGCCGTCCGTGGACGCTGTCCGGATCCAGCCGGCAGCAGGAACGTCGATCGGGGGCATGCGGGCGGGCTCCGGTGGTCAGCGGCGGAAGGCCGGGACCCAACCTCTTCGTTTACGACGTAAACCAACCTTCCACGACGACTCCCGGGCCGCAAGTGCCCCTCCTCCCGGGCGCGACCCTCCGGACGTGCGCTCCGGCCCGGCGGCGGGGACAGTGCCACCGGAGCCGGCGACTCCGCGACCGGGTCCGAGCGGAGGGAGACGTGTCGCGTGGGTACCCGGTTCGAGGAGCTCGCCTGGAGCGCCACCCCGATCGGCGAGCTGAGCCTCCGTCGGCGGCGCGACCCGGCGAGCGGGCAGGACGTGTTCGAGGTCAAGCTGGGCGACGACTTCCTGATGTCCTCGCTGTTCACGGTCGCCGAGGAGGAGGTCGCCCGGCTGGCTCTGCAGCGACTGGACGGGGACGCGTTGGACGTGGCGGTCGGCGGGCTCGGCCTCGGCTACACCGCGCAAGCCGTGCTCGCCGACCCCCGTGTTCGCGAGCTCGTGGTGGTCGAGCTGCTGGAGCCGGTCATCGCGTGGCACCAGCAGGGTCTGCTGCCCGTGGGACGTGCCGTCGCCGGGAACCCCCGGTGCCGCATGGTGCACGGCGACTTCTTCGCCATGGCCTTGGGCCCCGAGCTGGATCCGGGAGACGCCGGACGACTCTTCGACGCCGTCGTCGTGGACATCGACCACTCCCCCGGGCACCTGCTGGACGAGGGCAACGCCCCGTTCTACCGCCCGCCCGGCATGCGACGCCTGGCAGCGCACCTCCGGCCGGGTGGCGTCTTCTCGATCTGGTCGAACGACCCACCCGACGCCGGGTACCTGGCGGCGCTGTCCGAGGTCTTCGTCGACGCCGAGGCGCAGGTGATCAGCTTTCCCAATCCCCTCCAGGGCCGACCGGCCACGAACACGGTCTACCTGGCCACCGCCCGGGGGTGAGACCACCCGCGCAGCGCGGGCGGCTCGCCAGGTGGTGTCCGGCTCCTCCCGGCACCGGGAACGACGCAGGCCGCTCTCCCGGAGGGAGAACGGCCTGCGTCGATCGGGTGGAGCTGAGGGGACTCGAACCCCTGACCCCCACACTGCCAGGCCGTCATGATCGCGTCCGCGGACGTCCGCCGCAGTCCAGAACAGGCCTCTGAGCAGCAGGTTCGCGATGTTCCGAGACATCAGCGGATGTAGGCGGACCGCCACGGATTCACCGCAACTGCAACCAGAACTGCAACCACCGCTGGCCGCGGAGGTGGCTGACCGGTGGACGACCCGCGTGCGATCATCGGTGGGCGACCCGGCCGGGTGATCAGGCGGTGTGGGCCCGCAGCCGGGTGATCTCGGCGCGGGAGTGGGCCACCTCGTGGGCTGTCTCCCCCGCCGGCTTCGGCGAGGCTGTGGACGAGATCGCGGGCGGCACGCGGCACCTACGCTTGAGAGCGCGCTGTGGGAAGCCCTGCCATGAGGAGTCAGGGCACGCAGCCCATCTGCATTTGCACGGCGATCCTTAAGGCGACCCGGGAGGCTGTCGGCGACGGGCCCGGTCAGCCCCTGGCCGCCACCGTCAGTTCTCCCTGAGTGAATGCGCGGCCCTGTCGGATTCCGTCGCTACGCCGTCCTGCGGGAAAGCGGCGCGGATGATGCGTTCACTGCAAAGCGGCGACCAACCGTCCGTCCTGCGCGCCCGAAGACTGAAGCAACGCAGACGAGCGGAGCCCGATGACCGCACCGAGGACGACGCGCGCCGACGCCTCCTCGGGCTCAAAGTTGGCCGGGTCGAGTGCTGCGTACTTTCGTATTACACTCTGAACTTCCCCGGACGCAATTTCTTGCACAAGTTGACCGACTGTGCAGACGCCAGCAAGCTTCAAGACCTTCGCCAGGCGAAACGCCTCCTCGATTTCGAGCGCCAGTTTGTGCGGACCAAGAGGCCTCATATCCGCCCGCGCTGCGGAGACGCAGGCGAGGAGCTGAACGGTCGAAAGTTCGTCATCGTGCGCCTCACCACCCGCGTAACGCCCCTTGAGTCGGTTCACGACGTCCACCGTCGCGGCTTCGATGCTCGAGAACTCACGATCAACCAGTTCAAGGGTGCCAGCGAGGGCGTCAAATCGGCGCAACAACTCCTCGGGTACTCCGACTCCAACCTTGTATCTGAGGGAGTGCTCAATCTCCGCCCACGCATGAGCTATGACGCTTCGAACCTGCACCTCAATGCGCGTTCGCTCGAGTATTGCGGATACGGGCGCGAGTCCCGTCCTGCGAACGCGGATGACAAGGTGGTTGCTTCGGTAGCCGACTTCCCGAAGGCCCAACTCCTTGGCTTTGTCGCCTGATCGCGCTTCGTCAACCTCGAACCGCGACCGAAGCCGGCGAGCAACATCCGCCACAGAGTGCTCATATAGGGTAATTATGCGGACGCCGATGATGTCGTCCATCAGCTGAGCCGGTCGCCCATAGCCGCGTCGTTTGATTTTCTCCGCGGCAGCATCGGGGTTCTTAGCGCGGGCGGTGATCAGCTGGATTGAGAGCGGCCTCCCCGATGTTGCGTCAACGATCTGCTGTCGCGCAAGCTCGGCCGCCTCCTCATAGTGATGGAACTGGCTCCGATATTTCGCAAGCCATGCGTCCGCTACCGCGCCCACGTGTCACTCCTCACCCAGAATGACATGCTTTAGGATGTCTATCCTCGTCCGCCTTGGGCGTACATTGTCGGTCTGGCGGCTCTGAGCCACGAAGTACCTGCTCGCTCGCGAGGTCCGCTCCTCCTCGGGAGCCGCCAACTCGGAGGCGAATTGCTCTAGACGAGAGCCGATTAGGCTCTCAGCGGGCAGGCTGTCCCCCTCATCCTGGATCTCACTCAAGGCGCCTATCAAGGCGTAAAGATTCACGGGGCGTTTGAACGTGGTATTTTTCTTCAAGTCTGGCAGCGCGTTCACAATGGTGGTAGTTATAGACTCCAAGTCATCGCGCAACTTGGACCCTGCTTCAAATTCTTCCTGGAAGGAGTTGTAGTAGAGGTCGACCGATTCCTTCTTGTCCTGCGGTCCCTCATTCAGCAGGATGAGCAGTTCAGCAACGAATTCATCAGCCTTCATTCGGCTCATGCCTTGCTTCGTAACAACGCCGTTCTCCAGCCAGAATGGCCACTTTCCCACGGCTTCAACAAGTTGCTTAAACGCGCCATCTTGGTTGGCATGACGCAGCTCTTGTGGATTCAGAGCGACTACGTACCGGTTCATCCGCTGAAACATCTCCCGGATTTGACTTGCCCCGTAGCCAGTGAGCTCCTGGACAACAAAGTCGTAAGAGAGGATCTGCTCTCGCTCTCCGGTGGAAAGTTGCTTCCAGCGCTTGCGATACCAAGGACTTTTCGCGTCTGACTCGGTCAAAGCGAACCGGTTTTCCATAAATAAGAAAACGGCGTTCAGACGCTGCTGGCCGTCGACTACAGCATACTCGACGCGACTCGTTTGGGCACTGACGCTGCGTTGGAAGTATAGAACGGGAATGGGGCTCCCGGTGAGAATTGTATCAATAAGATAAGCCTTGGCCGCACGTGACCAGACGGCATTGCGCTGGAACTCCGGCGTTATGGTCAGCTGCCCGTCCTGGTGTAGCTGAAGGAGAAGCCCCACGTCTTTGGTAGTGGTTGTGTATTTGCCAGCCATGCCGGCCTCCAGTTTCCGTGTGGACGTGAGTTGACCATCTTGCCGCTTGAGACGATGCGTCAACGCTGAATCGAAGCGCTGTCGTGCTGCCGTGAAGATCGCACATGGTGTGGAGCGTCCGCTGGGTCCATCTCGCCAGCCAGTGGTCATGACACGAGGAAATGGGCCGGAAGCCCGTGCATTTAGTATGGCCATCGCGCCACCTACTCGACTTCGCTGCAGCCCAGCCGCAGCAGTCTGCCGGCAAACCTGGGCACTGGTTCACGATGCCCTGAACCACATTTCGGTCCGGGGGGTCGTCGCCGCGCTGTGGCGTCCGCATCCCTTGATACGGGCCCGAGGACGCGCGACGCCGTCTTGCTCCGACGTCACAGCGTGCCAGGTGGCCTGAGGGGCTCGAGGGCCGCTTGCACTTGCGGGGCTGACCGGTCGACACAGACCGGGGCACTGTTCTCAGGGCCAGGCCTCACCGTCAGGCGCCGTCTGGGCAGCCGGACCCTTGCAGCCCGACGGTTCAGACCCCGTTTCCCTCCGCACGCAGTGACCACGTGCAACCCCCCTCGGTCGATGCAGCACAGGAACGGTAGCCCGACATCACCATGCAGTGCACAACCGGGCACGGTGAGTCACGCCAGCGAGCGGCTCCCGCGATCTTCAGCGGCGGCAGACCCCGGCTCGTGTCCTGTGCCGCGCATCAACGGCTCAGGACTTCCGCGGGACGACTCTCGGCACAACTCTGAGGCACTGGAGGGCGCAAGCTCAAGGGCACACTCCTCTTGCATACCTTGAGAGGGAGAATTGCTAGGTCCACTGGCGGCAGGGCGCTGGTATCGCTGCCGGGCCGACCTCACTTACCAACGGTCGGGCAACTTCACGGGCTCGTGTCGCCAACGGTCCATCAGCGCCAAGGCTGCTTGTTCTGCTGGGGTGACAGGAAGTCCGGATTGAGCCGCAACAACAGCGCGCTGGGCGACCCGAGGCGCGGTCTCCAATTCCGAGTCCTGGTGGTCCCGAGCCCAGTCGCCCAGTCGGCGGCACCGCGAGGTGAACACTGACAGGTTCCCGTTGGTGCCCACTGCGAAAAAATGGGCGGCGATCCGCAGGCGGTGACGCCTTTCGATGATGGGCCTACCTTCGGCCGTTACGTGCAGGAGCGCATTCAGGAGGAGCAGGGAAGTCTCGAAGTCATCCGCGGGATGCGGGCGCTGCAAGAACTCGCGAAAGGGTGCGGTGGCGGCTTGGAACGTCCGGGTTGTGCGATGCTGCTCGGCCACGAGCTTCACTTGGTGGATTGCAGGATCGAGATGGGCCAGCAGTAGGCCGATTGTTGCCATGGGCGTTGGCAAGTCGACCTCGCCGCGGACAGTCATCGTGTCCCCGTCCCGCGCAATCTTGACCTCGCGCCAGCCGGATGCAGCCAGGAGCACAGTCGGAACCAAATCGGGGTCGAGCTCCTCCAGCAGGTCGCTGTCATCGGGCGTCTGTCCGACTCCCTCCCCAGCTGTGCGTATAGCCAGCTGTAGGCCGAGCGCGGTCTCGAGGAGGCCCAGGACAGCGTCGGCTAGCTCCTCGAAGCTGGCCTCGTGCGCGGATGCGGCCCTCGAAGCCTGCAGGGTCACGCCAGCCGGGTGGACGACGTAGTCACGATGCGCACTTGCATGCCGAGCCGGCACCAGCATGGCCTCCGTCAAGACTGCGGGTAACCGACCTCGAGCAGCTGCGACCACGCTTGTACCCGTCCGCCCGCGGGCCTCCTGATACGCGGCGACCGCATCCTCGCCAGGATCCCCGCACGCGAGCATTGTTGCGAGAAGGTGGCGAACAGGGCCTTCGATGACGTCCTGGATGAACAGGAGCTGGGCCCGCACGCCGATACGAGGCGGCAAGCCAGGTTGAGAAACCATGCTGGCGAGGTAGCGACAGGCGTCAAAGAGCGTCGTGGTCGCAGCTCGCTGGTAATCCGACCAATTCGCACTCTCACCCATGGCGCGCAACCGATCCTGGTTGAGTGTCTGATGCGCCTGCTCGCACACCAAGGTAAGACGATCCGGATCGAGCAGGACGCTCGCCGCCAGGAGGACTAAGTGAACCTCAAGGCCAAGGCCTGGCTTGCCGTCATTGGGAAGAACTGAGAGCCGACCGCGACCGATGCGGTCGAGGATCATGATCGATTCAAGACCGCCGCTGCTTGCTTCCAGGCGCTGAAGATCGCGAGTTATGCAGGCGGCAAGCAGGTCGGTCTCTCCGAGGTCAACAACTTGATGCGTGAAGGCCAGTTCTTCGCCGAGTTCACCCGCGAGCTGGCCAGCCTTGTCGAGAAGTCCCTGTCCCCTTTGTGCAGCATGCTGAGCCGCACCTAGATCGCTTGCACCGAACGCCTCGATGAAGGCGTCGACTGACTCCCGGACAGCTGTCACACACTGCAGAGCTCCCCTGCCGTGCCGCCGCCAAGGGCGCAGCCACACTCCAGCAGCGCGGGCTTCCCGCTGCCGTAGGTCCTTGGCTATCGCGACCAGCTCTCGGTTTGCGGCGCGCTCACGGTCTCCGCCCTTGTCTACCTCTTGAAGAATTGTAAAGAGTCGGCGAGGCAGCCCCGACAGGCCAGCAAGCAGCTCGGCCAGCTCGCCGAGGTCATCTGGCGGAACCAGGTCTTCGTTCAGGTGAGCCCGGATGGCTTGAGCAGCGGCGCGCCGACGCTGCGCCTTCACGTCGAGTTCCCCCACGGACGGGCCTACGCCACAAGTGGGGCAAGGTTGTCCGGCGACCCGTCGGTCCCCACAGCGCAGGCACCTGCGCGCGCTGAACGACAGGGACAGACGAAGGCGACCGCCAGCTTCGTCGTCCGTCGGAGCGGAGACCTTGGACCGTTTGCGGCCGTACTTTCCCCGCGCCACCGTCACTCTTCCTCACCGCCCAGCGGCGCTCGTGTAAGACCTTCAGGTGGGGCTGTGCGGGACTCTCCTGCTATGGCCAGGTAGCGGTGCCCTGGCGAGGCACATGAACAGGCTCCCGGGTGGACGACCCCACTATGCCGATAGGCAACGACAGTCTCGGTATCGAGCGCCCCCTTGGCCACTGGACCCCTCTGCGGCTACTGGCGACGCACTCGAGACCTCGGCGGAAGCTTGGAGGGACGTAATTGCGATTCGTCAGTCAGCGGCCCGTCGTGCCGTCCACCAACGTGCAGCCTCTCCCCTGCCCGCCTCGGCCGACCCACCAGGCTGCCAGGGACGGGCGCACGCATCGCCGTCTCGCCGCGGCCGAGGGATGAAGGTCTCTCATGGGGGATGGCCACCACTGCCCGTGTGAACCTTCGGGAGGATCCACTTCCGGCCGCTTGGCGGGAACCGGATGGTTGCGGGCGCGAGCTTTCGCGACTTCGCTCGCCGTCGCCGATTCGTGACCCGTTACGGGCAGACCCGAGCACAGGCGGAGCGACGGCTGCGGGAGACCCTGCGTAACCGGAGGACCGGCGGGACCCCGCCCGTCGACAGCCGGCTCAGCACCGTGACTGGGCTCTTGTTGGCCGAGGTCGACAACAGCGATCTCGCCTCGGGGGCAATGCGCCTGTACCGGTCGTCACCGAGGCGTACGTCTCTCCTCGGCTCGATGCATTGCGACTGCGCGAGATTGCTGTCCCGGCGACCGACCGGATGCTCGACGCGGTCCGCGGAGACCACGGCGCGGCCGCCAAGCCCCGAGCCTTGGCCGCAGACGAGACCAGTCCTACCGGGCCCGTGGCCGGGGTCAACCGCAATGTGAACGCCGCCACTATGCCGCCACCTGCCGGTTTACTGAAGCTTCCAAAGATCGCGAGCCATCACACGTCTTGCATTCACGGTGTCGGGACTCGTTGTGACGGATCGGCAAGCAGCCGCTGCAACCGGTTCACCCCACCCCTCGTCCGCTTCTTCCCCGTCACCGCGTTGCTGTACCAACAAGGCACCAACGTCCGCGGCGCCCAGCTTGCCCGCGCCATCGTCGCCATGCTCAGCGCGGCCATGAGTCACCCATCGACGATCTGGATCTCTCTGAGGCGCAGCTGTAGGACGCGATAGGGCAGGCGTCGGCTGGTCTGCTGCCAGGAGAGCGAGCATGGTCTCGGTCTTGCCCGTGCCCGTTGGCATCACAACGGTGGCCGGCTGACACCCATATACCGATGAAGCGGGAACAGCCGGTTCGAGCACCCACGGGCGGTCCTGGCCAGCGCGATGCTGGCCGCCGTCCGGACACCCCAGCCCAGTGGCACCTGGAGAAGCTAGCGGCGAGGCTGCCCAGCCGCATCCTTCTGGCCTCTGGCCGACAGCCGTCGAACAGGGGGCAGATAGAGAAGATCCCCGGCAGAGTCAGCCGGTGCAGTAGCAGCGGCCCCGCGCGACATCCGTAGACTCTGAGCGTGATGGCCACCTCAAAGCGGCGACTCTCCTTCCTCGACAGCACCCTGAAAGAACTGTTTGCAGTCTCGGGTAATCAGTGTGCGTTTCCGGGTTGCAGTCACCCAGTTATCGATGAACTAGGCCAGGTGGTTGCCCAGGTAGCCCACATTGTGGGGGTTGAACCTCTGTCGCCACGATACGACGCCACGTGGACCCCCGAGCAACTTCGGGAGTCTCGCAATCTCATCATCCTTTGCAACGCGCATCACATCGCAACCAACGACGTAAAGATGTATGACGTGCCAAAGCTAGTCGACATGAAGGCCCGCCACGAAGCGCGGTTCAGTTCGCTGGTATCAGGGTTGCAGAACGCGGTAGAAGACAGGACCGCAGGCGTCCGCTACCGACAGCCCGAGAACTTGCAACGCTTCGCCGTGACCGCCGGACTCAAAGAGGGACACGAGTTCCTAGTTAACGCGGCCGCGCAGATTCCCGCCGCGCTCGAGAGACTCAGGGTCACTCCTCCAGAGTTGCGGTCCCTGTTGGCCATGATTCTGGAGCACGGCTACGATGGCGGAACGGGAGAGTCTTGGTCAATCGACTTCACAAGGCTTGCCTTGCTGAACAACCTCGAAGAGCGCACCTACATCAACTATATCAACACCCTAATCGATATGGGATATGTATACGTGGATCACGAAGACGGCAACGATTCGTACATCGGCACCCATAGTCAGGTGGTAACCCGAGCCACAATGCTGGGAGTCGACTCCACTGTCCCAGCCATCATTTCTACGATGATGGACGTCGGCGGCATTCCGGCACATCAGATCCTTGTCAAGCTGGATTGGCGCTTCCTGCAGGGTTGACCGGTCGGACGTTGCCCAGGCCCGGCCCAGCGGCCGCTCCGAGCGCTCCGACGGACAGAGCTAGTGCCGCCCGTCGCAGCGAGTCGGACTAGAGGTCCCGTACGCGAAGGAGCGAGCCGAGACCGAGGCGGCGCCTGACGCGGGTGTCGGCCGACCCGTCGACCACGACGACAGGCCGCATCAGGTCGCACCAGCGCTCTCGACCAACGCCTGCGACACCAGCCCCTGCCCTTCCGGTTCGATCGAGTCGTCAACGAAGAGAACGCGATCGCCGGCACTGATGAGCTCCCGCCGGAAGCTCAGCGACAGATGTCTGCCCCGGTAGTCCGGCCCGGTCGTGCGCTGCAGCCAGGCGTCGCTGTCCGCCAGTGGCATCTCGTTCTTTCGGATCTCGACGTGCCCCACGCCGAGCGTGGCAGCGGCGAGTGCACCCAGCATCGAGCCCCGGGACTGGACCCCCAGGACTAGTTGTCCCGGTGCTCGCCATGGGGCGGCCGACGCTCAGCCTCAAGCCAAAAGTCGGCGTAGCCAACTCTGAACGTGTCGGGGTTTATCCGGAAGACCGCAACGGTGACGATCAGTGCGACCGTCGCAGAGACGGCAATTGTAGAAACGGATGCATCAGACAAGGTCACTCCCAGAAGACAGCGCGGACGCATGGCTTCTGGCTCGGTGCCCTCCCTCGCCATCGACGGTCTCACCGCCGAGCGGACCGCAAGTCACCTGGCATCAGCCCTCGTCGAGGGACTGCGCGATATAGGGGCACTCGCGACGCGGAGGAAGTAGAGCACGAAGAAACAGGCGAGGTCCAGGCCAACGAGACCACTCGCTGGAGCGACTCCCACCGACGGAGTCACCGGGCGCCCAACAAGATCAATGAATGCGTGTGTGGCACGCCCGGTGCTGCAACTCGTAGTGACGGGTTACTGCAGGCTCATGTGCAGCGTCGTACGCATGGGAAGCAGCGGAAGCCCCTACCAGGCTCGGCGGCGCGAACTGGAGAAGGGGCGGCGCCAGAAGAACCAGCGGACGTCCATGAGGGAGGCCCGCTCGCCGAAGGCGGGCTCCGGCGTCGAGGGGCGAGATCGCCGGACCGCCGCGACGGCCTGCGGGTGGTGCGGAGGGCCGATCGCTCCGGGAAGCCGGGGGCCGATTCCGAAGTGGTGCTCGGCCACCTGCCGGCACCGGGCATGGGAGCAGGCCAGGGCCGCTGCTTCCGGCCTGTCCGCGGTGCATCTCGTCGAGCGGCGCGTCGAGGTCCACGTTCCTCTCGCGCCCACACGCCGCGACTGGCCCAGGTTGCTCGGCGAGCTCACCGGCCAGCTCAACGACGGGCGCGTCTACGACCGCGATCTGCCTGCGCTGTCGCGGGCACTGCAGCCCGTACTGGAGGTCTACCGGAGACGCGCCCACCTCACCGGCGCTCCACACCTGTACTGAACTGAGCCTCCGGGACGTCTGCAGTAGCCCTTGGTGCCGCTGGACCCTCTAGTCAGCGCGCGATGCGTGCGGCCGGGCAGGTACTGGAGATGTTCTGAAGGTCACTCCCCCACCGTTGCACTGCAGCCGTCACGCAGCATTGCGCGACTGATCCGGGAGAGGTCGACATGGGTAATCCGCAGCCGATTCAGGACGTCATGGCCACCGATCGGCTCCTCCTCACGCCCGAAGAGGCGGCGGAGGTCCTCCGCGTCGGTCGCACGACGGTGTACGCCCTCATGAAGAGCGGGGAGCTGCGTCCCGTCCACATCGGCCGCAGCTGCCGGATCTCTCAAGCAGAGCTGGACCGCTACGTCCGCCGGCTTGAGGCTTCCCCGTCCCGTCCACATCCTTCGCCGGACGCCGCATGAATCCACAACGCGCCTGTCCCTCCCCCGAGGGCTCCGCGAGACTGACCCTCCGGAAAAGCGCCAAGGGGTAGCGGATGGCGGGACGTGCGTCGAACGGCGAGTCGACGATCTACAAGGGCGCCGACGGGCGCTGGCACGGCTACGTCTCCGTCGGGTTCACGCTCGACGGCACGCTCGACCGCCAGCACGTCAGCAGCAAGAACCGCGGCGTCGTCGTGGCGAAGGTCCGTGAGCTCGAGCGCAAGCGCGACTCCGGGACGGTCGGCGAGACGTCGACCCCGACCGTCGCCTGGTGGCTCGAGCACTGGCTGACGACCATCGCCCCGCGCCGTGTACGGCAGCGGACGCTGGAGAGCTACGAGTCGGCCGTCCGCAAGCACCTGATCCCCGGCATCGGCCGGCACCGCCTCGACCGACTGCGCCCCGAGCACCTCGACCAGCTCTACACCGCGCTGGTCGACGCCGGCTACTCCCCCGCTACCGTCCTGCGCCACCACCGAATCCTGTCCCGCGCCCTCACTGTCGCCGTCCAGCGCGGCCACGTCGCTCGCAACGTCGCCGCCCTCGTCGACCCGCCCGCGCAACGCCAGAGCGACATCGCCACCGCACTCGACCTCGACGAGGCCCGCGCCGTCCTGGAAGCCGCCGCGGAGGTCCGCAACTCCGCCCGCTGGACCGTTGCGCTCGCTCTCGGCCTGCGCCAGTCCGAGGCGCTGGCGTTGCAGTGGAAGGACATCGACCTGCTCGCGGGCACGCTGACGGTCCGGCGCAGCATCCACCGGGTTCGCGGCGGTGGCCTCATCTACGAGGAGCCGAAGACCCGACGCAGCCAGCGCACCCTGGCCCTACCGCTCCCCCTGGTCACCGAGCTGGAGCAGCAGCGGACCGCCCAGCGCGGCGAGCGGATGCTGGCCGGCTCCGAGTGGCACGACGAGGACCTCGTCTTCGCCCAGCCCAACGGCCGGCCGATCGACAAGAAGACCGACCACGACGACTGGACCCGGCTGCTCGAGGCGGCCGGCGTACGCCATGCCCGCCTGCACGACGGCCGGCACACCGCGGCCACCCTGCTGCTGAGCGAGAACGTGCATCCGCGGGTGGTCATGGAGCTGCTCGGCCACAGCCAGATGCGCACCACCATGGACATCTACAGCCACGTCATGCCGGCCCTGGCCCGCGAAGCCGCCGACCGGATGAGCGCCCCGCTGCTGCCAGGTAAGGGTGGGCAAACTGCAACCACAACTGCAACCAGAGACGACTCAGGCCGCTCCCCAGAAGGGGAACGGCCTGGTCATCGGGGTGGAGCTGAGGGGACTCGAACCCCTGACCCCCACACTGCCAGTGTGGTGCGCTACCAGCTGCGCCACAGCCCCGAACCGGCCCGGAGTGGTGCGTCCGAGCCGGGAGTAACTGTACAACCCCGCCCGCCGCGACCGGCGGAGGGGGTGGGCGCCGCGCGGGGCGGGGCGGGCCGCTGCTCAGACCTGCTTCATCTGCGCGATCCGCAGGTGGTTGCCGAACGGGTCGCGGAGGCCGAAGTCGATCCCGTACGGCTGGTCGACCGGCTCCTCGGTGATCTCCACGCCCTTGGCCACCAGGTCAGCGTGCGTCCGGTAGGCGTCGTCGCAGGCGAAGAAGAGATGTCCTCCGGCGACCCCCTTGGCGATCGCCTCCCGGACCTGGGCGGCGGTCTCCTCGCTCATGGAGGGCGGCCCCGGCCGCTCCAGCAGGACGGCTCGGTCGGGCTGGCCGGGCAGGGCGACGGTGAGCCAGCGCATCGGGCCGAACTGCATGTCGTTCTGGACCTCGAACCCGAGCTTCCCGACGTAGAAGTCGAGCGCCTGGTCCTGGTCGGGCACGTAGATCTGGGTGATGGTCAGCGAGGTCAGCATGGGAGGGACGCTAGGGAGCGTCACTCCCCCGGCGCTTCTCCGAAACTGCTCGGCCGCAGCCAGGCCATCGCGAAGCAGGAGGGCACGGCGGGCAGCGGGCCGCGGCGCCGGTAGGCGCTGGGCGGTTCGCCGACGACGTCGCGGAAGACCCGGCTGAACGTGCCCAGGCTGGAGAAGCCGACGGCCATGCAGATGTCGGTGACGCTGCGGTCGCCGGTGCGCAGCAGGAACATCGCCCGCTCGACCCGTCGGCGCTGCAGGTACCGGTTCGGCGTCTCGCCGAAGGTGGCCCGGAAGGTGCGGATGAAGTGCGCCTCCGAGATGTGCGCGATCCGCGCCAGGGTCGGCACGTCGAGCGGCTCGGCGTAGCGGCGGTCCATCGCGTCCCGCGCGCGCAGCAGCCTCCGGGTCGCGTCCTCCGCGGGTCGGCTCACGCCGGGATGATGCCCGCTGCGGGCGTCAGACCTCGACGCCGCGGGCGGCCAGCCACGGGATCGGGTCGACCTTCTTGCCGTCCAGGCCGCCCTTGTGCACCTCGAAGTGCAGGTGCGGGCCGGTCGACTGCCCCCGGTTGCCGAGCAGGGCGATCGTCTCCCCCGCCTCCACGTACTGCCCCGGCTGCACCAGGATCTTGTCCATGTGCCCGTAGACGGTGACGTCGCCGTTCTCGTGGAGGATGTACACGGCCAGCCCGAAGCCACTGGCCGCGCCGGCGCGCAGCACCACGCCGTCCACCGCCGCGTACTCGGGCGTGCGCATGGGTGCGGCGAGGTCGATGCCGTAGTGGAAGGTGCCCCAGCGGCCGCCGTAGCCACTGGTGAGCCGAGCCCCGGCGACGGGCAGGACGGCCTTGGGCCGGGCGGCCTCGGCGGCGGCCGCGGCCGCCGCCGCCTCGGCGGCCTCGCGCTCGGCACGGGCGGCGCGGGAGGCGGCCACCTCCTCGAGCCGGGCCTCGGCCTCCGCGACCGAGATGGACGCCTGGGGCAGGACCTCCACACCCTCCTCGGTGGTCATCAGCACGTCGGAGGCCTCGATCACGGACGTGGCCTCGGCCGAGGCAGCGGGTGCGCCCTGCAGGCTCAGCCCCGCCGCGGCGACGCCCCCGAGCAGCACCGCGGCGAGCAGCAGGGCGGGGCTGCGCCGGACCTGCGCCCGGGCCGGACGACGCCGGGCGCGCCGCTCGGCGGCCCGGCCGGCGTGCGGGTGCACCGCGCCGAGCAGTTCCGTGCGGGCCTCCGGGCCGGTCCCTGCGTCCATGCACCTGTCCGTCTCGCGTGGGGAAGTCGCGCGCCCGTCCGGGCGGTGCCCATCGAAACATTCCGTGACGGGTCCGTGACCGGACGATCGGCGCGTTGCTCGCGACACGCCGCGTGACCCGCACCACTGGTCCCATGAGTCACACGCGTTACTTACAGCCGTGTGATTGGACCCGGTGCAGAGAGCCCGCGGGGCGTCGGTGATCATGGACACGCGCCACGGGAGGGTGCGGGGCGTTTCGAGGGGCTCGCAACGGGCATTCCCTACCTCCGGCGTGAAAGATCCGCGCCGGTCCGGCGCCTCCGCGCCCGCGAAGCGGCGCCGGGCCTTGTTGCGCGACACCCGGCACCACCCGTGTACTGCTGACCTCCGGGGACCCGTAACCGGTCGGCCCGGTGGCGCCGTGCTCAGAACAGAGAAGGAGGGACGCGATGTCACAGGCCGAGCTCCTGCCCCTGCGGGCGACTACCCGAACGGCTCCGGCCGGCCATCCGGCGACTCCCGTCCCGTCGGACACCGCCACCGCCACCGCCCCCAACATCGTGGCGGCCGCGGACATCCACCCGCTCACCGACGCCACCCTGCCGCTGCACGAGGCGCAGCTCAGCGTCCCGACCTACGACCGGTCGGCGCTGACCCCGGCCGTCGTCCACTTCAGCGTCGGCGGGTTCCACCGGGCGCACCAGCTCCTCTACTTCGACGAGCTCGCCGAGCGCCGCATCAGCGACGGCTGGGGCGTCGTCGGCGTCGGCCTGCACAGCCGCACCATGAAGGACGCCCTCGCGCCGCAGGACCACCTCTACACGGTCGTCGAGCGCAGCCCCGACGGCGAGCGCGCCCGCGTCGTCGGCGTCATGGTCGGCTACCACTTCGCGCCCGACGACCCGGCCGCCGTCCTCGACCTGCTGACCGACGAGCGCACGCGCATGGTGTCGCTGACCATCACCGACAGCGGCTACCGCCTCGACCCGCAGACCGGCCTGTTCGACCCCGACGACGACGACATCCGCCGGGACGTGGCGGAGCCGTCGTCCCCGAGCACCGTGTTCGGCTACCTCGTCGAGGCGCTGGACCGGCGTCGGAGGGCCGGCCTCGACCCGTTCTCCGTCGTCTCCTGCGACAACATGCACCGCAACGGGGACGCCGCCCGCGCCGCCGTCATCGGCTTCGCGCGGCTGCGCGACGAGGTCCTGGCCCGGTGGATCGCCGACCGCGTGGCCTTCCCCAGCAGCATGGTCGACCGGATCACGCCGCACACGAGCGTCGAGGAGCGGGCCGCGGTGGCCCAGCGCTACGGCGTGGACGACCGGTGGCCGGTGATCACCGAGCCGTTCTCCCAGTGGGTCATCGAGGACACGTTCTCCGCCGGCCGCCCTCCGCTGGACACCGTCGGCGTCCGGTTCGTCCCCGACGTCGGCAGCTACGAGCTGATGAAGACCCGGCTGCTCAACGCCAGCCACTGCGCTCTCGGCTACCTCGGTTCCCTCGCCGGCTACGCCAGCCTCGACCAGGTGATGGCCGACCCGGTGCTCGCCGGCTACGTCGCCCGCCTCATGGACGTCGAGGTCACCCCGCTGCTGCCGCCGCCGGACGGCATCGACCTGGCCGAGTACAAGCGCACCCTGCTCCAGCGGTTCGCCAACCCGGCGATCGCCGACGGCCTGCCCCGGCTGTGCCGGCGCGGCTCGACCAAGATGCCGCACCACCTGCTGCCGTCGCTGCGCCAGGCGATCGAGGAGGGGCGGCCACACGGCCTGCTCACGCTCGCCGTCGCCGGGTGGTTCCGCTACCTGCGGGGCACGGACGAGGCCGGCCGGCGGCTGCCCGTCGAGGACGCCCTCGCCGACCGGCTGCAGGCGCTGGCCCGCGCCGGCGGCAGCGACCCGCGGCCCCTCCTCGGCGAGACGTCGGTGTTCGGCGACCTCGGCTCCCACCCGGCCTTCGTGGCCGACCTGGCAGCGGTCCTGACCGCCTTCGACCGCCACGGGGTCCGGCAGACCGTGGCCACCCGCATGCTCGGCCCTGCGGCTCTGCCGCGGTGAGCCCCCCTCCTCCGTCCCCGAAGGGAGCACATCTGGTGCCGACCGTTCCGCCGACGCTCATCGAGCGGGTGCAGTACCTGCTCTGCGACGCCGACGGCAACCTCTTCCCCTCCGAGGAGCCCGCGTTCGACGCCTCCGCCGAGGTCACCAACGCCTTCCTCGCCTCCATCGGCATCGACCGCCGGTACACCGCGGGCGAGCTGCGCCAGGCGGCCACCGGCATGAACTTCCGGTCCACCGCCCTGGCGCTGGCCACCGAGGCCGGCGTGACCGACGTCGACGTCGAGCCCTGGGTCGTCGAGGAGCGCCGCGCCGTCACGGAGCACCTCGGCCGCACGCTGCGCCCCCACCGGCCCACGCTGGACGCGCTCGGCGCGCTGGCCGGCCGGCTGGAGCTCGCCGCGGTCAGCTCCAGCGCGCTGTCCCGGCTGGCCGCGTGCTTCACCGCCACCGGGCTGGACGACCTCATCCCGCCCGCGCGCCGCTACAGCGCCGAGGACTCGTTGCCGGTGCCGACCAGCAAGCCCGACCCCGCCGTCTACCGGCACGCCTGCGACGCCCTGGGCATCGCGCCCGAGCAGGGGCTCGCGGTCGAGGACGCCGTCGCGGGGGTGCGGTCGGCCGTCGGCGCCGGCTGCCCCACCGTCGGCAACCTGCTGTTCGTGCTCCCCGAGGAGCGCGCAGCGCGCCGCGAGGCCCTGCTGGCGGCCGGCGCCGTGACCGTCGTCGAGTCCTGGGCGGAGCTGGCCGACCTCGTCCTGCCCGTGCTCACCGGACGGCCGGACGCCGACGGCGCCCTGACCGGAGCCGCCCGGTGAACATCGTCTACGCCGCCTTCCGCGGGCACTTCTCCGACAGCCCGCGGGCGCTCTACGAGGCCCTGCGCGCGCAGGGCGTCGACGCCACCCACACCTGGCTGTCCGCGCCGCACACCCAGGCCGGCTTCCCGCCCGACGTCCGGACGTTGACCTTCGGCAGCCCGGAGTCGATCGCGGCGCTGGAGGGGGCCGACCTGGTCATCTCCAACGACCACATCCCGCTGGACTGGGAGAAGCGGCCCGGGACCACGTACCTGCAGACGTGGCACGGCACGATGCTCAAGCGGATCCACAACGACGTGCTGTGGGCACCCGAGGGGCGGCTGGCCTACCTGGACCAGGACATCGCCCGCTGGGACCTGCTGCTGTCGCCCAACTCGGTCACGACCGAGCGGCTGCGCAAGGCGTTCGGTTACCGCGGCCCGATCCACGAGACCGGGCTCCCCCGCAACGACGTGCTCTCCAGCCCCCACCGGAACGAGATCCGTGCGCGCGTGCGGTCGGAGCTCGGCATCGGCGCGGACCAGACGGTGGTGCTCTACACCCCGACCTGGCGCGACGACCTGGTGTTCGAGGGCAACGGCGAGCGGGACTTCGAGTTCCCGATCGACCTCGACGCGTTCGGCGCCCGGCTGGGCGGGGACCACGTGCTGCTGCTGCGGCTGCACAACATGGTCATGAGCCGGCTGGAGATCACCGAGGGGTCAGCCGTCCGCGACGTGTGCAACCACCCCGACATCGCCGACCTCTACCTCGCCGCCGACCTGATGGTGACCGACTACTCGTCGACGATGTTCGACTTCGCCGTCACGGACAAGCCCCAGCTCTTCTACACCTACGACCTGGACCGGTACCGCGATAAGCTGCGAGGCTTCTACTTCGACCTCGCCGAGGTCGCGCCCGGTCCCCTCGTCGCCACCAGCGACGAGCTGATCTCGGCGATCGCCGACATCGACACGGTCACCGCGGAGCACGCCGAGCGCTACGCCCGGTTCCGCGAGACCTTCTGCCACCTCGAGGACGGCGCCGCGACCCAGCGCGTCCTCGACCTGATCCTCCCGTCCGCGACCGCGGCCGGGCAGACCACCAGCACGACCACTGAAGGAGATGATGTCCGTGCGGACCGGTGACCACGTCCTCAGCCCCGTTCGTCGGGGTGGCGCCCCCCTGTCGGCCCGCACGACGTCCCGACGGCTGCAGACGCCGTCGGTGCAGGTCGTGATCCTCGCCGCGGGCATGGGCACCCGGCTGGGCCGGCAGGACCCCAAGCCGCTGACCCGCCTCGACGACGGGCGCAGCATCATGCAGCGGCAGCTCGACGGCCTGCGCACCGTCCTCGGCGACGACGTGAGCGTGACGGCGGTGGTGGGCTACCGCAGCAAGCGGATCATGAAGGCCTCGCCCGACCTGCTGTTCACGTACAACCCCGACTTCGCCGTCACGAACACGTCCAAGAGCCTGCTCCGCGGCCTGCGGACCACCCGCGAGGGCGGCGTGCTGTGGCTCAACGGCGACGTGGTGTTCGACCCGGCGGTCCTGGAGGTCGCGCTCCCGTACATGGCGGCCGACCAGAGCTTCGTCTGCGTCGACACCAGCACGGTCGCCGAGGAGGAGGTCAAGTACACCCTCGACGGCGACGGCTACATCCGCGAGCTGTCCAAGATCGTCCGCGGCGGGCTGGGCGAGGCGGTGGGGATCAACTACATCTCCTCCACCGACAAGGCCACCCTCATCGAGCACCTCGAGGAGTGCTCGCACGAGGACTACTTCGAGCGGGGGCTGGAGACGGCCATCGCCGAGCGCGGCCTGCGGGTCCGCCCGGTGGACATCTCCGCCTACGCCGCGGTCGAGGTCGACTTCGAGGGCGACCTCCAGCGGGCCAACACCCTGTTCGGGGCCGACGGCCCGAACGTCGTCGCCGAGGTCGGCTGACCTCCGGGGACCGTCGTCAGGCCGCCGTCGGCCGGCCGGCGGCGGTCCCCGCGGGCGCGGCGTCGTCCTCGCGGAACCGGCGCACCGCGGCGATGCCGCCCACCAGCAGCCCGACGCCGAGGGCTGCCAGGAGCCCCACCGCGACCCGGGCGACCGGCTGCGGACCCGCGGAAAGCACGTTCGCCGACCACAGCACGTCGACGTCGGGCAGGCCCTGCACCAGCAGCAGCCAGCCGGTGACGACGGCCAGCAGCCCGGTCATCGCTCCCCGGCCCCGCACCGCCGCGCGCACCCCGAGGACGGCGCACAGCAGGGTCGCCGCGGCCGGCACGAGCGCCGAGACGACGGCGCCCGCGTGCGAGCCGGTGGTCACCGACGGCGCCGGGGTGGCCAGCGCGTGCCACAGCGCCGCGCCCGCCCCCACGGCGAGCAGCCCGCCTAGCAGCCGCGGAGTGCGGGCCAGCAGCCCGGCGGCGACCGCGGCCAGCAGCACGGCCGCGACGGGCGGCCACACCACCCAGGGCGACGGCGGCGGGCTCCAGGTCAGCACGCCGGCGACCTCCGCCTCGGTGCCGCCGTGCCGCAGCGGCACGATCCACTCCGACACCACGTGCTCCCGGGTCGGGTCGGCGCTGACCTGGGGCGGCAGGAGGTCCTGGCTCATCCAGTGGGTGCGGTGGTCGTGCCAGACGTACTCCGGCTCCGTGGAGATCCGCTCCCACTCCGGGGTGGCGTCGGGGGCGGCCGACTCGGGCAGCGTCGTCCGCCCGTACCGGTCGAGGTTGATGTACGTCGCCGGGCTGTGCACGTTCCGCCAGACCCCGTCGGGACCGATCCGGAGGTAGGGCTCGTCGGAGTACCCCGGCACCATCACCTCGGTGCCCGACGCGTTGACCAGCTCGAGCTCGTCCCCGAACTGCAGCACGCGCACGGTGATCCCGGGCAGCTGCGGGGTCACCGAGACCACGTGGCCGTCGAAGTTGCTGCCGGCCGCCTCTCCCCCGACGTGCGCCGATGCGGGGCCGGCCGGCGCCAGCAGTGCGAGGACGCCGGCCAGGACGATCAGCAGCCGGGCCGGCACCGGGCTCACGCGCCCGTCACCTGCCGGAGGTCGGCGGCGATGTCGGCGGCCGTGTTCCCCGAGTTGAAGGCGACCCGCGCCTCGTCGTCCGTGCCGTACAGCAGCAGCAGCGTCGAGTGCAGCCGGCCCTCGTCCTCGGCCAGCTCGACCCCGGCCGAAAGCTGCGCCTGCTCGATCGCGTCCTGGTCGCCGGTGAGGCCGACGAACGACGTGGGCAGGTCGGCGTCGAACTGGTCCAGGTACTCCCCGAGCACCTCGGGGGTGTCGGTGGCCGGGTCGGTGGTCACGAAGACCACCTGCATCTGCTCCACCAGGGCGGGGTCCAGCCCGCGCAGCGCCACCGTGACGTCGGCCATCGTGGTCGGGCAGATGTCCGGGCAGTCGGTGTAGCCGAAGAAGAGCAGCGTCGGCCGGCCCGCCGTCTCGGCCCGGAAGTCGTACGGCGCGCCCGTCGAGTCGGTGAGCGTGAACGTCGGCTTGCGGTAGGACTCGGGTAGGTCGATGCCGGCGTACTGGTCCTCCGGGCCCTCGACCACGGCCGGTGCGCCCGCCGAGTGGTCGTGCTCCTCGGTCTCGCCGTCCCCCGCGCCCCCGCAGCCGGCCAGGAGCAGGCCGGTGGTCAGGAACAGCGCCGGTACGGCCCGGCGGGGACGGCGGCGGACGGCGTGATTCACGAGGACACGGTACGTCGGTTGGCGCGCACGCCGAGGACGACACCGGCGAGCGCGACGAGCAGCGCCAGGATCGCGAAGAACAGCGCGAGGGCGGCCGGGCCGGCGGTGTGCTCGCCCTCGTCGGCGGTCTCGGCGGCGGCCGCGGAGTCCGCCGTGCCGGCGTCGCCGCCGGCCTGCTCGGCCACCAGGGACAGCACCGGGGCGGGGCGCTCGGGCTCGTCCTGACCGGCGACGGTCGGCTCGATCCACGCCGCTTCGCTACCGTCGCTGTAGGTCTGGACCGCCGGGAAGGTCAGCTGCTCGCCGTCCGGGAAGGGCCCCCCGGAGAGCGCGAACTCCTGGAACTGGCCGGGCGCGATGCCGCCGCCGTCGTCGGCGCGGTACTCCACCACCGAGACGTAGGAGCTGATCTCCTGCCCGTGCACCTCGATGGGCTCGGCCAGGTCGGCGGTCGTGGTGGTCACCGTCCAGCCGGGGACCGGCTGGGCCCGCAGCGAGCCCATGGCGGACTCCTCGGGGATCTGGATGCGCAGGGCGATCGTGCTGGCGGTGTCGCTCTCGTTGGGCACGCGGAAGGTGAGCTTGCCGTAGCCACCGGCCGCGGCGTCGTCGGAGGAGACGGTGACGTGCGCGGAGGCGGACGTGGCGAACACCACGGCTGCCGCGCAGGCGGTCACGGCGGTGAGCAGCAGCACGGCCAGCCGGTGCAGCGGGCGGGACAGGGACATCGATTTCCTCTTCATCGGGGGGGGTGGAGCGGTCAGAGACGTCAGCGCACCGGGAAGTCGGTGGCGGCGCTGAGCGCGGTGAACTCGTCGAGCCGGACGGTGACGGTGAGGGTCCAGGTGCCGGCGCCGGGGATGTCGACCCCGTCGCCCACGAAGTGGCCGGGTCCGGCCGGCGCCAGGTCGACGTCGAGCGGGCCGATCTCCTGGCTCCGCTCGGTGAGGGTCACCCGGATCTCGGCGGGCTGGGTGAGCCGTCCGGCGTCGTCGAAGAGGTAGATGTGCAACGCGTTCTCGCCGGGGCGCGCGGGCTCGATCGACACCTGCACGCTGCCCGACGCCGTGCCGGTGCCGCCCTGCAGCGGCAGCACGGTCTCCACGGGCTGGGCCACCGCCGTGCGCGCGGGCGGCGTGGCGACCAGCACCGCCGACAGCGCCAGCACGACCGCGGCCACCGCCGCCTCCAGCAGGAGCGAGCGGCGCAACGAGGGCAGGTGGTCGGCGGCGTTCTCGGCCTGCGCCCGGTCCCGCTCCGTCGCGGCCGCGAGCTCCTCGGGCGCGGCCCCGCCCCGGGCGGCCGCGGAGAACGCCTGCGCGGTGACCGTGCGGCGCCGCCGGGGCCGGCGGATGCCCAGGCGCTGCTGGACCCACACCCGCGATACCCCGGCCGCGGCCAGGAGGAGCACGACGAGCAGCAGCTTCGCCGCGAGGAGCTGCCCGTACGTGGTCTGCACCAGGGCGGTCGGGGAACCCACCTCCCGCACCGACTGCACGATGCCCGACACCACCAGCGCCACCACCGAGCCGAAGGCCAGCCGGGAGAAGACGGGCAGGACGGCGCCCACCTCGCCGGGCGCCGTCCGGGGCCGCACCACCGCGGCCAGCAGGCCGGCGAGCCCGCCCAGCCAGATCGCCATCGCGCCCACGTGCACGACCGCGACCAGGACGGCCAGCACCGGCCACGGGCCGGCCACCGGGTGCCCGACCGCGGCGGTGGCGAGCACGAGACCACCGCCGAGGACGGCGACCGCGGCCGTACCGGTGGGGGACGCGGCGCCGCGCCAGGTACGGCGCAGGACGACCAGCAGGGCCAGCGCCAGGACGACGCGGGCCAGCGCCGCCCAGCCGGCACCCGAGCGCGCCGTGGCGCCGAGCAGGGCCGGGTCGGCGATCGAAGCCAGCCCGGTCCCGGCGGCGTACGGGCCCTGCAGCAGGAACGTCGCCAGGGCTGCGGCGGCGACCGCGACGGCCCCGCCGCTGGCCATCCGCCGCATCCGCCCCGACCCGCGCCCGGCCGGCCAGCAGGCGAGCACGAGCACCGGGACGCCGAGGGCGAGGGCGAGCCCCGCGTACCCGACCCAGCGCGCGACCGGCAGCAGCACACCCACGACGGGGTCGGTGGACGCGGCCTGGCCCTGCGCGGCGGCGGTCAGCAGCTCGCCGTCGCCGACCGCGAAGGAGAAGGCGCCGGAGACGGGGTGCGAGTCGGCGGAGATCACCCGGTAGGTGACGAGGTAGCCGCCGTCGGGCAGGTCGCTGCGCAGCGGGATGGTGACCTCGTCGCCGGCGACCGAGGCGGTCCCGGTGTCGACCCGCTGCTGGTCGGCACCGAGCACCCGCGCGTACCCGGCGCCCAGTGAGACGCCTTCGCTGAAGCGCAGCGTCACCTCTCCGGGTGCGGTGTCCACCCGCGCGCCCTCGCCGGGCTGGGTCGAGACCAGGGTCGCGTGCGCGGCGGCCGGGTCGGCTGCCCCGATCCCGGCCCCGAACCAGCCGGCGACCAGCAGGAGGAGCAGGAGCGCCGAGCGCCTCACGCGGTCACCCGCCGGTCGGCCACCGCCGGGAGCGGACGGCGCCGGCGGCCGCGCCACGCCACCGTGGCGACGAGGGCGACCCCGGCCACGAGGAGCAGGTGGGCGAACGCCCGGTCGGCGTGCACGTGACCGGCCTCCAGGTCGGCGATCGTCACCGGCAGCAGCAGCGCGGTGAAGGAGCCGAGGAACGGCAGCGCTCCCGCGGCCAGCCGCGGGCCCGCGGCGACGGCGAGGAAGGCCGCGGCCACCGCCAGGTTCCACGCGCCGCTCTCCCGCGCCATGTGCACCGGGGCGCTCATCGCGCCGGCACCGGAGACGAGCACCGGCCAGGCCAGGGCCGCCTGCGCGACGCCGACCGCGAGCAGGGCCAGCCGGAGTGCGGTGTCCGCCAGCCGGGCACGCGCGGCGGCCCGGGCCCCGGGCAGCTCGCGGGGCAGCGCGCCGAGGACCGCGACGGTGAGGTCGGGCACCGGTGGGGCGGGGGCCAGCCGCGCCCGGCGGGTTACCCGCTCCGCGGCGGCCGCCCAGGCCGCGCACCCCGGGCACGCCGCCAGGTGCTGGTCGAGCTCGTCGGCGGGCACCCCCGACGGCTCGCCGTCCAGGCGCGCGGAGAGGGCTTCGCGGCAGGTGTGGCAGGACATGGTTGATTAGTCGCCGCCGGACGCCGTCCGGTTCCCGGCTCCCCGGGTGACCTGCGTGACAGCCTGACGAGGACATGGACGACCTGGGCCGCATCGCCGCGGACGCCGCCGACGGCGATCCGTTGGCCGCGGCCACCCTCGTGCGGGAGACGCAGTCCGACGTCTGGCGGCTGTGCGCCGCCCTCGGCGACCGCGGGTCCGCCGACGACCTGACCCAGGAGACCTACCTGCGGGCCTTCGGCTCCCTGCACCGCTTCGAGGGCCGGTCCGCCGTGCGCACCTGGCTGCTGGCCATCGCCCGCCGCGTGTGCGCCGACTCGCTCCGCTCCCGCCGTCGGCGCCGGCTGTCACTGGTCCGCGACACGACCGACCTGGAGCTGCTCGCCGCTCCCGGTCCCGGGGACGCCGTCGCCGAGGGCGCTGCGGTCACCGACCTGCTCGGTCGCCTGGCGGCCGACCGGCGGGAGGCGTTCGTGCTGACCCAGTTGCTCGGGCTGTCCTACGCCGAGGCTGCGGAGGTGGCGGGCTGCCCCGTCGGCACCATCCGGTCCCGGGTGGCGCGGGCGCGCGCCGACCTGGTGGCCTCCCTCGGCGGGGTGAGCGCGGACGCCCGACGGGGCGACGCCGCTCACAGCTGACCCCGAGCGCCCCGTCGACCACCCGCTGGACACCTATGCTCCCCGGCGGTCGTACGTCCGCCGCGGGCGACGGGGACCGTCCCGCAACCGCTACCTGGAGCTTCCGCGTGCCGTTCAGCCTGACGCCCAAGGACTCGAGCTTCTACCCGCTGTTCACCGCGTGCGCGCAGAACCTGGTGACCGCGACCGAGGTCCTGGGTGAGTTCGTCCACGACCACGCGCGCCGCGGCGAGCTGGCCGTCCGGCTGCGCGACCTGGAGCACACCGGCGACCAGTCGACGCACGCCATCTTCCGGGCGCTCAACACCAGCTTCGTCACCCCGTTCGACCGCGAGGACATCTACCGGCTGGCCAGTGACCTCGACGACGTCATGGACTGCGTCGAGGCCGCCGCCGACCTGGTCGTCCTCACCGGCCTGGGCACCCTGCCCGCCGAGATGCACCAGCAGGTCGCGCTCCTGCAGCGCTGCGCGCAGACCACCGCCGAGGCGATGCCGCGGCTCAGGACGCTGAAGGACCTCTCCGACTACTGGATCGAGGTCAACCGCCTGGAGAACGAGGCGGACAAGCTGTACCGGCGGCTGCTCTCCCGGCTGTACAGCGGGGAGTACGACGCGCTGGAGATCCTGAAGCTCAAGGAGGTCGCCGACCAGCTGGAGGAGGCGGCCGACGCCTTCGAGCACGTGGCCAACGGGGTCGAGACGATCGCCGTCAAGGAGTCCTAGGCCCCGATGGACCTCTGCTGATGGACCGCTGCTGATGGACACGGCCTTCCTGGCCCTGACCGCGATCATCCTGGTGGCCCTGGCGTTCGACTACACCAACGGCTTCCACGACGCGGCCAACGCGATCGCCGTCGCCGTCTCCACCAAGGCGCTGACCCCGCGGACGGCGCTGGCGCTGGCCGCGGTGATGAACCTGATCGGGGCCCTGCTCTCCACCGAGGTCGCCAAGACCGTCGGCGCCGGCATCATCGAACCGCCCGAGGGCGGCGAGGGCCTGGAGATCGTCTTCGCCGCGCTGATCGGCGCGATCGCCTGGAACCTCGTCACCTGGTGGTTCGGCCTGCCGTCGTCGTCCTCCCACGCGCTGATCGGGGGGCTCGTCGGCGCCGCCCTCGCGGCCGCCCACGCCGTGCAGTGGACGGGCGTGTTCGAGAGCGTCATCGTCCCGATGGTCGTCTCGCCGCTGGTGGGCTTCGGGCTGGGCTACCTCGTCATGCTCGCGCTGCTGTGGACCTTCCGGAACGCGCACGTCACGCGCGGCAACCGCGGCTTCCGGCGGGCGCAGATCGTGAGCTCGGCGACGATGGCCCTGGGCCACGGCATGCAGGACGCCCAGAAGACGATGGGCATCATCACCCTGGCTCTGTACACGGCCGGGGAGATCGACGACTTCGAGGTGCCGTTCTGGGTGGTCCTCGCCGCCGCTGCCGCCATCAGCGCGGGCACCTACGCCGGCGGGTTCCGCATCATGCGGACCATGGGCCGACGGATTATCCAGCTGACCCCGGCCGGTGGCTTCGCCGCCCAGACCGTCGCCTCCAGCGTCATGGTCACGACTGCCACGGTGTTCGCCGTCCCGGTGTCGACGACGCACATCACCACCACGTCGATCATGGGCGTCGGCTCCACCCGGCGGCTGTCGGCGGTCCGGTGGGGGGTCGCCGGCAGCATCGTCACCGCCTGGGTGGTCACGCTGCCCGCCGCCGCCGCGATCGCCGCGTTCGTCTATCTCGTCACCGACCTCGTCGTCGGCTGAGCGCGCGGTCCCGGTGCCGTCCCACCAGGTGACATCGCATTGACGCCTAAGTGCATCGATCTGGTAGACATATCCGCGTGACACGGTCGACGGCGCTCCTCCTCGTGAGCCGCCTGCACGTCGACCTGCTGCGCGTCTGCACCGCCGCCTGTCCGGGGTCCTGATCCGCGGCGCCACCTCGTGGCGCCTGCTCGACCCCCTGCCAGGCCGCCTGCCGCGGCATCCGTGAGACCGGAGCCCGTTCCCCGTGAAGACCCTGATCCTGCTCGCCCTCGTCGGCCTGGGTGCCCAGCTCGTCGACGGCAGCCTCGGCATGGCCTACGGCGCCACCTCGACGACGTTGCTGCTGGCCATCGGCACCAACCCGGCAGCCGCATCGGCGACCATCCACCTCGCCGAGATCGGGACGACGCTGACGTCCGGTCTCTCGCACTGGAAGTTCGGCAACGTCGACTGGAAGGTCGTCGCGAAGATCGGCATCCCCGGCGCGATCGGAGCCTTCGCCGGCGCGACCGTCCTGTCGAACCTCTCGACCGCGGTCGCGGCCCCGGTGATGTCCCTGATCCTGCTGTCCCTCGGCGTCTACCTGCTGGTCCGGTTCACCCTGCGCGGCATCGACCGGCGGAACCTCGGCAAGCCGGTCCGCGCCCGCTTCCTCGGCCCGCTCGGGCTGGTCGCCGGCTTCGTCGACGCCACCGGCGGCGGCGGCTGGGGACCGGTCGGCACGCCGGCGCTGCTGGCCAGCGGCCGGATGGAGCCGCGCAAGGTCATCGGCTCGGTCAGCACCGCCGAGTTCCTGGTCGCGCTGGCGGCGAGCCTGGGCTTCCTGTTCGCGCTGGGCTCCCAGGGGATCGACTTCGCCTGGGTCGCCGCGCTGCTCATCGGCGGCAGCATCGCCGCACCGCTCGCCGCCTGGCTCGTGCGGCACATCCCGCCGCGCATGCTGGGTTCCTTCGTCGGCGGGCTCATCGTGCTGACGAACAGCCGGACGCTGCTGCGCAGCGACTGGGTCGACGCCGGCGACACCACCAGCGGCGCCGTCTACTCGGTGCTCGCCGCGATCTGGGTGCTGGCCGTCGTCCACTCCTTCCGCCAGTACCGCAAGGACCAGGCACGGGAGTCCGCCGACGCCGTCGCCGAGACCGCCGAGCGCAACGTGGTCGCCGACGTCTCCACCCCCGCGGACGAGCCGGTCGGCGCCGGCCGGCCCAGCGCGCCCCGCGACTGACCCACCCGCCCGCGGTGATCAGCCGGCCTGATCACCGCGTCGACAGCAGGGCGGCCTCCAGGTCGGCGGGGAGGCCGGGCCCCGGCTGATCAACGGGCCGGTGGGCCGGCGGCGCGGGCCGGTCGGAGGTCCGCAGCCACGCCCAGGTGTCGGCGACCGTGGACGCCGGCGCCCGGGTGGCGAGGCCGAGGTCGACGGCCCGGGAGGTGTCGACGTCCCAGGCCGTCCGCGCCGTCTCCTGCCGCAACCACAGCGGCAGGTGGAGCCACTCCTGGACGCCGGCGGCGAGCAGGTCGGCTTCCGGCACCGGCACCCACTCCGCGCTGCTGCCCGTGACGGTCCGGCAGAGGTCCAGGAGGCCGCCGAGGGTCGTCATGCCGGCCGGCCCGGTGGCGTTGACCGCGCCGGTGCGGCCCTCCTCGGCCATGGCCACCAGCCACGCCGCGAGGTCGCGGGCGTCGACCAGCGCGATCGGCTGCGCCGCGCCCTCGGCCGGGACGACCACCCGCCCGCCGCGGGCGATCCGCTCCAGCCACCAACCGAGCCGGTGGACCGGGTCGTGCGGACCGACGATCAGCCCGGCGCGCGCGGTGAGGAAACGGCCGTCGACCGCCGCGGCGAGTTCGCGCTCGGCGAATGCCTTGATCGGCCCGTACTCGTCGTCCTCGGTGTCCCAGGTCGGCTCGCCGGCCTCGGGGCCCACGGGGCCCGGCGGCCAGTTCCGGTAGGCGTTGAGGCTACTGACGAAGACGTAGGCGCCGACCCCGCCGAGCACCGCGGCGGCGTTGCGGGCGGCCGCGCGGGTCTGGCAGGACGTGTCGACCACGAGCTCGGGCGTCCACTCCCCCAGCGCCCCCGGCAGGGCATCGGGGTCGGTCCGGTCGCCGTGCAGGGCCCGGGCGCCCTCCGGCGGCGCGCCCGTGACGCCCCGGGTGAACGTGGCGACCTCGTGACCGCGGGCGAGCGCAGCGGCGACGACGTGCCGGCCGAGGAAGTGGGTGCCGCCGAGGACGAGGAGCCGCATGCGCCTCACCTCAGCGCAGCCGCTCCCCCGTCGTCCAGCCGGTTCGCGCCAGGCGTAGCGAGGTGACGTGCTGGGACGACCCTCCTGCAGGGGCCTGCCGCGAGCCTGCGAATGACGGGGGCAGGGGGCCCTCAGACGGCCCGGCTGGCGGGCAGGTCGGGGACCTGCGGCAGCGGCGTGGAGCGGGCCGCGGCGAGGACCATCTGCGGTGATGACGGCAGGCCCCGGCGGGTGCACAGCCGCAGCGCCCGCGCGCCGGTCAGCACGTCGGTCTCCGGCGGGACCACGAGCAGGTCGGCCCGCCGGTTGCCACCAGCCCAGGTCAGGCAGACCACCTGCGGGTCCATGCTGCGGAAGCCACCGGCCCGGACGGTGCGGCCCTGCACCTCGAGCTTGCGGGGGGCGGGCTGCCAGGCATCGAGCGCGTAGGTGAACCGCTCCACCCGCACGCCGTGCCGCTCCAGGGCGGCGATCAGCTCGGGCAGCTCCACCGCGAGGTCCCGGCTGCGGGGGAACCACGCGCCGTCGAAGGCGGAGCCGCCCGACCCGGCGTCGGCGCGCAGGCTCACCCGGACGTCGATCCCGCCCCGGAAACCCTCGGACACCGGAACCGTGCGGGTGGTCGTCGCCATCAGCGTTCGGCCTTCTCTCGTCGCTCGCTCGCCGTGGGCCCGGACAGCAGGCCCCGACACGAACGTAGGCCGCGGCACGCGTGGTTGCCGGTGAGCGTGGGACGGGCGGGTCGCCGCCGTACGGCCGGTCATCACGAACCGTTACCTTGCGACCACTGTCCCCGCCCCGATCCCCGACTTTCCGCGGAGGAGCAGGGCGGAGTTCCCGCGGAAGAGTTGGGGTGGGGTGCCCCGGGAACGCCGCGCGCCCCGCCGCGGTGGAGCTGCGGTGGGGCGCGACGGGAAGAGCAGGATCAGGCGGGCTTGGGCTTGCGGTTCTTCGCCTTGCCGCGCTCGGTCTGGTCCAGCACGACCTTGCGGATGCGGACGGTGGCCGGGGTGACCTCGACGCACTCGTCCTCGGCGCAGAACTCCAGCGCCTGCTCCAGGTTGAGGATGCGCGGCGGGATGAGCCGCTCCAGCTCCTCGGAGGTGGACTTGCGCATGTTGGTGAGCTTCTTCTCCTTGGTGATGTTCACGTCCATGTCGTCCGGACGGGAGTTCTCACCGACGATCATGCCCTCGTAGACGTCCGTGCCCGGCTGCACCATGAGCTGGCCGCGCTCCTGCAGCGAGAACATCGAGTACGTCGTCGCCACGCCGGAGCGGTCGGCGACCAGCGAGCCGGTCGGGCGGGCGCGCATGTCGCCCAGCCACGGCTCGTAGCCCTCGAGGTTGTGGTTGAGGACGCCGGTGCCGCGGGTCTCGGTGAGGAACTCGGTGCGGAACCCGATCAGGCCGCGCGAGGGGACGATGTACTCCATCCGCGCCCAGCCGGTGTCGTGGTGCACCAGGTTCTCCAGCCGGGCCCGGCGGACCGCCAGGGCCTGGGTCAGCGTGCCGACGTACTCACCGGGCGTGTCGATGGTGACCCGCTCGACCGGCTCGTGCAGCTTGCCGTCGATGGTCTTGGTGACGACGGTCGGCCGGCCGACGGTGAGCTCGAACTCCTCGCGGCGCAGCTGCTCGACGAGGATGGCCAGCGCCAGCTCGCCGCGCCCCTGCATCTCCCAGGTGTCGGGCCGGTCGGTCGGGAGCATCCGCACCGACACGTTGCCGACCAGCTCCTGGTCGAGGCGGTTCTTGATCAGGCGGGCGGTGAGCTTCTTGCCCGACTTGCCCGACAGCGGCGAGGTGTTGATCCCGATGGTGATCGAGATCGACGGCTCGTCGACGGTCAGCGGCGGCAGCGGCCGCGGGTCGTTCGGGTCGGCGAGGGTGTCGCCGATCATGATGTCCTCGATACCGGCGATGGCGACCAGGTCCCCCGGGCCGGCGCTGTCGGCCGGGGTGCGGGTGAGGCCCTCGGTCACGAGCAGCTCGGTGATCTTGACGTTCTTGATCGTGCCGTCCACGCGGCACCAGGCGACCTGCTGGCCGCGCTTCATCTCACCGGAGTGGATGCGCAGCAGGGCGAGGCGGCCGAGGAACGGGGAGGCGTCGAGGTTGGTGACCTGGGCGCGCAGCGGCTCCTCGGCGTCGTAGGACGGCGCCGGGATGGTGTCGAGCAGCGTCTTCACCAGCGGCGCGAGGTCGGGGCTGTCCGGGACGGTGCCGTTCTCCGGGCGGTTGAGCGAGGCCTGGCCGGTGCGGCCGTTGCAGTAGACGATCGGGAACTCGAGCGCGTCGACGTCGAGGCCGGTGTCCTCGAGCAGCTCCATGAACAGCTCGTAGCTCTCGTCGACGACCTCCTCGATGCGGGCGTCCTGGCGGTCGGTCTTGTTCACCGCGAGGATGACCGGCATCCCCTTGGCGAGCGCCTTGCGGAGCACGAACCGGGTCTGCGGCAGCGGGCCCTCGGAGGCGTCGACGAGCAGGACGACGCCGTCGACCATCGACAGGCCGCGCTCGACCTCACCGCCGAAGTCGGCGTGGCCGGGGGTGTCGACGATGTTGACGACGACGGGGTTGCCGTCCTCGTCGGCCAGCCGGATGGCGGTGTTCTTGGCGAGGATGGTGATGCCGCGTTCGCGCTCGAGGTCCATCGAGTCCATCACGCGGTCCTGCGTGGAGTCGTTGTCGGTACCCTCGCCCTTGGCGCGGCCGAGTGCGCCGGCCTGGCGGAGGAGAGCGTCGACCAGGGTCGTCTTGCCGTGGTCGACGTGGGCGACGATCGCCACGTTGCGCAGGTCGTTGCGGATGGGCATGCGGGAGGGCACCTCGGGGAGCTCGGGAGCGCGCCGCGCGGACGCGCGCGGGCATCAGGTCAACAGCCTTCGCGGCCCCGACCTTCCCTCCACTCTAGGTGCTCAGCGGGCGGTGACCGTCTCCCGCTGCCGGTCGACCACCCCGTAGGTGGCTCCGGCAGCGGCAACAGTGACCAGACTCACCGCGAACCAGGCCGGGAAACCGGCGCCGAGCGCCAGGACGTGGGCCAGGACGAACGCCCCCACGTAGAGGGCGGCCAGCCCGGCGGTGACGGCCGGCCCGCGCCGGCGGGCGGCGATCCAGCCCGCCCCGACCCCGCAGACGGCGAACACCGCGCCACCCAGCGCGCGGATGCCGGTGCCCTGCGCGATGCCGAAGCCGGCGGCCAGGCCGACGGCCACCAGGAGCCAGGCGGGGATGCGGGCGAGCGACGACGTCGACATGCCTCCCAGTGTCCCCTGCCGACCGCCGCTCGATCCCGCCGACATACGTACCGCGGCGGTATCGACGGCCCTGGGAGCCGCCGTCATGCGCATGTCGGCGAAGATCCGGATGCGACCCCGGGACGCGCGAGGACCCCGGACGACGATCCGTCCGGGGTCCTCGACAGGCGCTGGGATTAGGCGGTGCGGAGCACGGCCTCGATCTCGAGCTCCACGGTGATCTTGTCGCCGACGACGACGCCGCCGCCGTCCATCGGCATGTCGATGTCGACGCCGTACTCCTTGCGGGAGATCTCGGTCTTGGCGCTGAACCCGGCGCGCGTGCCGCCGTAGGCGTCGGGGCCGAAGCCGTTGAGCTCCAGCTCCAGGACGACCGGCTTGGTGATGCCCTTGATGGTGAGGTCACCCTCGACGGTCCAGTCGGCGCCGTCGGTCTTCACCGCGGTGGAGCGGAAGGTCATCACGGTGTGGTTGCCGACGTCGAAGAAGTCGGCGGACTTGATGTGCGCGTCGCGCTGCTCCTGGCGGGTGTCGATCGAGTCCATGTTCACGGTGGCGGTGACGGTGGACTGCGTCGGGTCCTCGGCGGTGACGATCTCGCCGGAGAACTCGCGGAAGTAGCCGCGGACCTTGCTGACCATCATGTGGCGGACGGAGAAGCCGACGGTCGAGTGGCTGGCGTCGATGTCCCAGGTGCCGGCGAGGTAGCCGGGGATCTGGACGGAGGTGCTGGTCATGGTGTCTCCCAGGGGTGTTGAGGTCGGGCAGGTCGTCGTCCGCAGCGTAGTTGAGCGCTTGACTATTCCGCCAGTACTCTGTGCCCATGACCGCATCCGTGTCGCCGGAGTCCCTCCCCACGGGTGAGCCGCGCTGGCTCGACCCCGAGGAGCAGAAGGCCTGGCGCGCCTGGCTCTACAGCTCGCAGCTGCTGCAGGACCGGCTGGACCGCGAGCTCACGCACCGCACCGGCATCTCGCACGCCTACTACGAGATCCTCGTGGCGCTCTCCGAGGAGCCCGACCGCATGATGCGGATGAGCGAGCTCGCCGACCGGTGCCTGTCCTCCCGGAGCCGGCTCTCGCACGCGGTGTCCCGGCTGGAGGAGCGCGGCTGGGTGCGCCGGCAGGTCTGCGCCGAGGATGGCCGTGGGCAGCTGGCCGTGCTCACCGACGAGGGGTTCGCCGCCCTGGAGGGCGCGGCGCCGATCCACGTGGAGGGCGTGCGCCGGGAGCTGTTCGACCAGCTCTCCCCCGAGCAGGTGCTGGCGATGCGCGACTTCGGCGAGACGCTGCTGCGCCACCTCGACCCGAGCCGCATGCCCTGACCCGCGGCCGGGACGGCCCACCCGGCGGCCGTCCCGGCCGGTGACGTCAGCCGGTGACGTCCTCCGGCGCGGCGGGCCAGCGCGGCACCCCGGCGACGGCCCCGTCGGGGAGCGGCGCGGAGAAGCGCGGGGGCCGCTTCTCCAGGAAGGCCGCCACGCCCTCCGCGGGGTCCGGCCCCTCCCCCAGCTCCATGAGCGCCCGCGACTCCGCCCGGTGCGCGTCCCAGGGCGAGGCCGCACCCAGCATCGACCACAGCAGCTGGCGCGCGGCCGCCACGGCGACCCCGCTGGTGTTGGCGACGATCTCGCGGGCCAGCGCGTGGGCGGTGGGGAGGAGGTCGGCGTCCGGCACCACTCGCGAGACGAGCCCGCCGCGCAGCGCCTCGGCCGCGTCGAACACCCGGCCCGTGGCCACCCACTCCATCGCCTGGCTGATGCCGACGACCCGGGGCAGGAACCAGGACGACGCCGCCTCCGGCACGATCCCGACCCGGCCGAAGACGAAGCCGAAGCGCGCCGACCTCGCCGCGATGCGGATGTCCATGGGCAGGGTGAGGGTGGCCCCGATGCCGACGGCCGGCCCGTTGACCGCGGCGATGACCGGCTTGCGCAGCGCCGCGAACGGCAGCGCGGCCACCCCGCCGGCGTCCCGGGGGACACCGGCGATGTCCTGGCTCAGCGGTCCCGGTGGCCGCTCGCGGGTGCGCCGGCCGCCGAACGTGCCGGGACCGCCGCCCAGGTCGGCGCCGGCGCAGAACGCCCGGCCCGCCCCGGTCACCACGACCACCCGCACGTCGTCGTCGGCGTCCGCGGCGGCGGCCACCGCCGCGAGCTCGTCGGCCATGGTCAGGGTGAAGGCGTTGAGGCGGTCGGGGCGGTGCAGCGTGAGGGTCGCGACGCCGTCGGCCACCTCGTAGCGGAGCTCGGTGAGGTCCGTGGTCTTCCTCCTGTCAGCGGGCGACGCCCCGGTGCCGGGAACGCCGGGAACGGGTGGTCAGCCGTCGAGGGCGCCGGCGACCGCGAGCCGGGCGACGGCGTCGAGGTGCTCGGCCTCGTCACCCAGGAGCAGCCGGTCCACCTTCGCCCGGCGCCAGAAGAGGTGCGCGTCGTGCTCCCAGGTGAAGCCGATCCCGCCGTGCACCTGGATGAGCGTCCCGGCCGCCCGTTCGAAGGTGGTCGCCGCGTACGCCTTCGCGGCGGAGGAGGCCAGCGGGAGCTCCGCGGGGGCGCAGTCGGCGGCCCAGGCGGCCCACCAGACCAGCGACCGCAGCTGGTCCACACCGGCCCAGGCGTCGACCAGCATGTGCTTGACCGCCTGGTAGGACCCGATCCGCCGGCCGAACGCCTCCCGCTCCTGCGCGTAGGCGATGCCCAGCTCCACCGCGCGGTCCGCGCCGCCGAGGTCCTCGGCCGCCAGCACGACCGCGGCCACCTGCCGGGCGCGGGCCCAGAGCTCCCCCGCGTCGGGGGCGAGTACCCGGCGGGAGGTGAGCCGCACGGAGGCCAGGCCGCGGGTGGCGTCCAGCGGCCGGCCGGGGACGACCTCGCCCTCCCCGACCACCAGGTCGCCGCCGTCGAGTCCGAGGAAGAGCGTCGCGTCCGCCCCGTCGATCGACGGCGCCGAGCCGTCCACCGACCCGTCGAGGACGGCGAAGGCGGTCGACCCGTCGGCCAGCTGAGCGGCCAGCTCGGGCTCGTCGGCCAGCAGGACCGCGGCCCGTGCGGCGGTGACCAGGGACGGCGCGGCCAGGACCGCTCCCCCCTGCTCGGCGACGACGGCGAGGTCGAGCACCGGCCGCCCCGAGCCGCCGGCCGCCTCGGGCACGGTGATGCCGAGGAACCCGATGTCGGCCAGCGCCTTGCGGCCCGGTTCGAGCCGGCCGCCCTCGAGCCCGGCGCGCGCGGCAGCGGGTGAGGCGTTGCCTCGGAAGAAGTCACGGGCGCCGGCGGCGATGTCGCGCTGGTCGGTGTCGAGGTCGAAGTTCATCGCGGTCCTCCCGAGGTCCGGCCCGCCGAGAACGCGTCGGTCTTGTCGTTGCGGGGCTCCGGCGGCAGGCCCAGCACCCGCTCGCCGAGGATGTTGCGCAGCACCTGGTCGGTGCCGCCGGCGATGGCGATGCCGGGCAGCCACGACTGGGTGCGCTGCCAGCGGTCGTCGCCGTCGGAGGTCGCGGCGTAGACGGCGTCGTCCCCGAGCAGCCGGACGCCGGCGTCGGCGATCAGCCGCGCCGCCTCCGTGCCGGCGAGCTTGCCCGCGCTCGCCTCGGGGCCCGGGATGCCGCCCTGGCTGAGCACGGTGAGCCGCCGGTAGCCGGTGTAGCGGGCGGCGAGCGCGGCTACCACGGCCCGGCCGACGGCCTGCCGGGCCAGGACCTGGCGGTCGCCGTCGAGGGCGGGCAGCCGCTCCCGGGCGTGCTGCGCGAAAGACTCGACCGACAGCCCGATGTCGCCGCCGGCCCCGCCGATGGCCACCCGCTCGTTCATCAGCGTGGTGAGCGCGACCCGCCAGCCCTCGCCCGGCTCGCCGAGCCGCTCGGCGTCGGGGATGCGCACGTCGTCGAAGAAGACCTCGTTGAAGTCCGACTGCCCGCCCATCTGGCGCAGCGGGCGGACCGTCACGCCCGGCGCGTGCATGTCGACGACGAACATCGTCAGCCCGGCGTGCTTGGGCCGATCCGGGTCGGTGCGGGTGAGCAGGATGCCGTAGTCGGCGACGTGCGCCAGCGTCGTCCAGACCTTCTGGCCGTTGACCACCCAGTCCTCGCCGTCGCGGACCGCCGTGGTCCGCAGCGCCGCCAGATCCGAACCCGACGCCGGCTCGCTGAACAGCTGGCACCAGACGTCGTCGGCCCGCAGCAGCCGGGAGAGGTAGCGGTCGCGCTGGTCCTGGCTGCCGTGCGCGATGACGGTCGGGCCGCACATGCCGATGCCGATGTGGTTGATCAGCCCGGGCACGCGGGCCCGGGCCAGCTCCTGCGCGACGATCGCCTGCTGCACCAGCGTGCCGCCCTGGCCGCCGTACTCCCGGGACCAGGTGACGCCGACCAGCCCCGCGTCGGCGAGCACCTGCTGGGTGCGGCGCATCTCGGGCTCGTGCCGGCGGGCGTCCACCCCCTCCTGGCCGGGCGCGAGGTGCAGCAGCTCGCCGGCGTGTTCCTCGAGCAGGGCACGGACGCGCGCCCGGTAGGCGGCCTCGTCGGGGCTGTCGTCGAAATCCACGGGCGGCACCTCTCGTCGACGGGCGGACGGTCCGCAGCGTGACAGCCGTCACCCGGAACGGTCAACGGTGACTGCCAGGCGGCCGGACCCCGGTTACGCTGCGTCGATGACCGCCGAGCCGCTCGACCGGAGCGCCGTGCGGGCGCCGCGCTCGAGGTCGGAGCGGACCGCCGACAGCCGGCTGCTGATCCTCGACGCCGCGGTCGCCTGCCTGGTCGAGGACGGCTACGCCGGCGCCTCGACGCTCGCCGTCCAGGCCCGCGCCGGCGTCTCCCGCGGCCGGCTGCTGCACCACTTCCCCTCCCGCGCCGAGCTGCTGGTCGCCGCCACCGAGCACCTGTCGACGACCCAGCTCGACGAGGTCCGCCGCCGGGCGGCGGCGCTCATGCGGGACGAGCCGACCGGCCGCGACCGGGTGGACCGGGCGATCGACCTGATGTGGGCCACGTTCCAGGAGCCGCCGTTCTGGGCCGCCATGGAGCTGTGGACGGCCGCCCGCACCGATCCCGAGCTGCGGACGGCGCTGCGCGGCGGGGAGCGCCGCCTGCGCGAGGCGATCGCCGCCGTGGCCGCGGGGATCTGGGGCCCGGAGATCGCGGCGGCCCCGGTCTACGACGACCTCTGCGAGCTGCTGTTCACCAGCATGCGGGGGGTTGCGCTGGTCTACGCCTTCGAAGACCGCCCCGCCCCGACCGATCCGCACCTCGCGCTGTGGAAGCGGCTGGCCGCCCGGCTGCTCGCCCTCGACAGTCAGGGTTGACCGCCCCGCTCCCCATCGACAGCATGACGCAGATCACACCCGCGTCGGACGTCGAGGAGCAGCCGTGAGCGTCGAGATCCCTGTCCTGCAGGGCCGGGGCATGACCATGAGTGACCAGCTGGCCCGCTGGAGCCGTGCGACGCCGAACGCGCCGGCGCTGCGCTTCGAGCGGACCGGGCGCAGCTACGCCGAGCTGGACGAGCGGGTGACCCGGCTGGCCCGCGCCCTGCGGCGGCGCGGCGTCGGCACCGGGGACCGCGTCGCCGTCCTGGCCCTCAACGGCATGGCGACCTGGGAGGCCTACCTCGCCGGGGTGCGGCTCGGCGCGGTCGTCGTCCCGGTCAACTTCCGGCTGGTGGCGGACGAGGTCGCCTACGTGCTCGCCGACTCCGGTGCCGTGGCCCTCGTCGTCGACGCCGCCCTGGCACCGGTCGCCGCCGAGGCGCGGGAGCAGGCGCCGGACGTCGGCACGGTGCTGGTGATCGGCGAGGGCAGCGCCGGCCCGGGCAGCGGGGACTACGAGGACGCGCTCGCCACCGCCGGGACCGACCCGCTCGACGTCGCCGTGGCCGAGGACGAGGCCGCCTTCATCATGTACACGTCGGGCACCACCGGCCGCCCCAAGGGTGCGGTGCTGACCCACCGGAACCTGCTCCTGCACGCGTTCAGCCAGATCACCACGCTGGGCTGGGACCCGGACGACCGGGTCGGGGTGCCCGGCGCGCCGCTGTTCCACATCGCCGGGCTGGCCGGCGGGCTGCCGCCGCTGCTGCTGGGCGGCGTCCACGTGATCCTCAGGTCGGGCGCCTTCGACCCGGCCGCGACCCTCGATCTGATGGAGCGGGAGAAGGTCTCCAGCATCTTCCTCGTGCCCGCCATGTGGGCCGCCGTGCTCGCCGTGCCCGACCTCGCCGCCCGCGACCTCTCGCACCTGCGCCGGGTCTCCTGGGGCGCCGCGCCGGCCTCCACCACCCTGCTGCGCGCGCTGATCGACGCCTTCCCCCAGGCCGAGGTGGTCACCGCCTTCGGGCAGACCGAGTGCAGCCCGGTCACCTGCCTGCTGCGCGGCGAGGACTCGGTGCGCAAGATCGGCTCGGTCGGCACGCCGATCCTCAACGTCGAGGTCCGCGTCGTCGACGAGGCGATGGAGGACGTCCCGCGGGGTGAGGTCGGGGAGATCGTCTACCGCAGCCCGATGGTGATGAAGGAGTACTGGAACAAGCCCGAGGCGACCGCCGAGGCCTTCGCCGGCGGCTGGTTCCACTCCGGGGACCTCGTGCGCCAGGACGAGGACGGCTACTTCTACGTCGTCGACCGCAAGAAGGACATGATCATCTCCGGCGGCGAGAACATCTACTGCGCCGAGGTGGAGAACGTCCTGGCGGCCCACCCGAAGGTCGGCGAGGTGGCGCTGATCGGCGTCCCCGACAGCCGCTACGGCGAGGCGCCGCTGGCCGTGATCGCCCCGCGGGACCCGGCCGACCCGCCGACCTCCGACGAGCTGGGCGCCTGGTGCCGCGAGCGGCTGGCCCGGTACAAGAACCCGCGGGAGTACTCGGTCGTCGGGGCACTCCCCCGCAACCCCAGCGGCAAGGTGCTCAAGACCCAGCTGCGCATCGAGCACTCGGCGGGCTCCCTGGTCGCCGAGCCGGTGGTGTGACCCGCCGGGCCGGCGGAGCGGGCGCTCCGCCGGCCCGGCGGTCCGGCTCAGGCGGCCGGGGCCATGTCGCTCACGAACAGCTCGCGGGAGACGACGCCGGTGTCCGGCTGGTCGGTGAACATCCCGTCGATGCCGGCCTCCCAGAAGGCGGCGTGCTCCTCCAGCGCCCGGCCGTACTCGTCGAGCTCGGCACCGTCCCGCAGCGCCGGCGGCAGGAAGACGTTCTCGTTGCGGAACGTGTACGGGTGCACGAGCAGCGCCGCCCGGTGCGCGTCGTCGACCAGCGCCGTCGGGGTGCCGAGGGTGCCGTCCTCGTTGCGCGGGATGACCTGGTTCTTCTCCGGCCCCACGCCCTCGGCGTAGGCGGCGATCTCCTGGAGCCCGGCCGCGGTGGTCAGGTCGGCGTAGGTGCGCGGGTCACCGGCGGCGGTGAAGTCGTAGGGCTGGCCCGAACCCGAGAGCAGCTGCACCAGCCGCACGCGCACACCCTGCTCCTCCAGCTCGCGCAGGTTGGCCGTCTCGAACGACTGGATGAACACCGGCGAGTGGTGCTTGTGCACGCGCGCCTCGCGCAGGTCGGCCATCAGCGGCTCCTCGAGCGAGAGCCCGATGGAGTCGAAGTAGGTGGGGTGCTTGGTCTCGACGTAGACGCCGATCTCGCGGCGCAGCTCCTTGGTGAGCTGGGCGCGCAGCTCCAGCACCTCGTCGAGCGTCGGCACCTGGTAGAGGCCGTCGTAGAGGGTGTTCTCCTCGCGCACCTCGGGCAGCCGCTCCACGGCGCGCAGCGTCCGCAGCTCGGCGAGGGTGAAGTCCTCGGTGAACCAGCCCGTCAGGGGCGCCCCGTCGATCATCTTGGTGGTGCGGCGATCGGCGAACTCCGGCCGGTCGGCCACGTCGGTGGTCCCGGAGATCTCGTTCTCGTGCCGGGCGACCAGCACGCCGTCCTTGGTGCTGACGACGTCGGGCTCGATGTAGTCGGCGCCCATGCGGGCGGCCAGCGCGTAGGACGCGAGCGTGTGCTCGGGCCGGTAGCCGGAGGCGCCACGGTGCCCGACCACCAGCAGGTCGTCGGCCAGCGCCTCGCCGGGCTCCACGGCCGGCGGGCGGGGGGCGGCCCCCGCCGAGGCGGCGGCGGGGATGACGAGGGCCAGGGGCACGGCGACGGCGACGGCTGCCATCGAGGCCCGGAGGCGGTTCTTGCCGATCATGAGGACTCCCGCGGGTTCGGGCGGCGACCCTCGCCGCCGACCCCACGGGGATCACACCGACCCCGGATGGACGACACGCCCGTCCCGGGGCGAACCCCGGGTGACGACCGGACGGACACGAGATCCCCCGGCAGCCGGAGCGGTCAGGCGGTCCAGACCTCGGCCACCCGTGCGGCGACCGTCGCCGCCTGGGCCCGGCCGGCCCGCGCCGAGGGCTCTCGCGCGGCGGGGTCCAGGACGTTGCGGCCGATGGCCGCGCGGGCGCCCTCGTCCGGGGCGACCACGGCGACGCGCGCGAGCAAGCCGGTGACCTGGGCGTCCACGCTGGCCATCGGCCCCACGCCCCGCGGGATCGGCGCGAGCACGACCAGGCGGTCGTAGCCCTGCGCGAGATCGGCGTTCGCCGCCGACCGCATGCCGCCGTCGACGTACCGGCGGCCGTCGATGGTGACCGGGGGGTACACCCCCGGCACCGCGCAGCTGGCGGCCACCGCCTGCAGCAGCGGAACGCCGGACTCGCGGTCGAAGGGCCGGAACTCGCCGGTGGCGGCGTCGACGGCGGTGACGGTGAGCGGCCGGTCGGGCCACTCGCGGGAGACCAGCCGCGAGCCGATGACGTCCAGCCGCTCCTGCTCCGTGGGCGTGAGCCCGGCCTTCTCGGCCGCCAGCGCCAGAGAGCCCACGCGGCGGCGGAACTCCACGTCGCGGCCGCGGCTGGCCAGCATCGCCCAGGCGTACCGGGCCAGGTTGCCGCGGGTCATCCGGGCGACCCTCTCCTGCGTCGGGGGCTCCAGCTGGCGGGCGTACATCTCCTCCAGCGGCGCCCCGCTGGTGAGCTGGGCGCCCACCACCGAGCCGGCGGAGGTGCCGACGACCAGGTCGGCACCGCTGAGGTCGACCCCCGCCTCGGCCAGGCCGGCGAGCACGCCGATCTCCCACGCGATGCCGGTGATGCCTCCGCCGCCCAGGACGAGGGCGGTGCGCTGGTCGCTCATGGCTCCATCCTCACAGAACCCTCGACACCGGCTGTGAGCTGGGCCACCCTGTGGTGCCACCGACGAGAGGAAACGCATGACCACCGTGCAGTCCGCCCCGGGAACGACGACGGCCAGCTGGCCGCCCGGGCTGCCTCGCTCCCTGGACTACCCGCGGGTGCCGGTCGGGTCCATCATGCGGGCCGCCGTGCGCCGCTGGGGCGACCGGACGGCGTTCCTGGACCACGACGTGCCGCTGACCTTCACCGAGCTCGGGGCCCGCGCGCACGCCGTCGCCGGCTGGCTGGCCGACCACGGCATCGGGCGCGGCGACGTCGTCGCCGTCCACATCCCGAACTGCCGGCAGTACCCGCCGCTGTACTACGGGATCCTGCTGGCCGGCGCCACCTTCTCCCCGACCAACCCGCTGCTCCCGGCCGCCGACCTCGCCGCCCAGCTCGACGACGCCGGGGCGACGGTGCTCGTCACCTGGGACCAGGTGCTGCCGTTCGTGCGCGGCGCGCTGGCGCAGACCCCGGTGCGGACCGTCGTCGTGACCGGCGAGGCGCACATCCTCGACTTCGCCGCGCGGATCGACGGGCTCGAGGACGGCGACGTCGACCTCGCCGACCTGCTGGCCGGCGACCCCACCGACCGCCACCTGGACAGCGCCGTCGACGTGGTCGAGGACCTCGCGCACCTGGCCTACACCGGCGGCACGACGGGCGTCAGCAAGGGCGTGGAGCTGCCGCACCGCCAGGTCGTGACGAACGTGGTGCAGTCGGGTTGCTGGACCTCGGGCTCGGTGCCGGTGCTCGACGAGCACGGTGACGTGACGCTGGAGCAGGTGCTCGGCCCGGACGAGTGCCCCACCCGGCTCGGCGAGGCCCGGATCATCAACCTCACGCCGTGGTTCCACGCCATGGGCGCGATCGGCTACCTCAACGGCATGGTCATGGGCGGCACCATGACCGTCATCCACATGCGCTTCGACCCGGTGAAGTACGTCGAGGACATGGTCGCCCACCAGGTGACCTCCATCGGTGGCGCACCGCCGATCTTCGTCGCCCTCCTGCAGGTGCCCGGGTTCGCCGAGGCCGACCTCTCGCACGTCCGCGGGATCAGCAGCGGCGCCGCGCCGCTGCCGGTGTCGCTGATCGAGAAGATGGGCGCACTGATGCCGAACGCCACCATCGGCGAGGGCTACGGGCTCACCGAGGTCACGATGATGGCGACCGGCAACCCGTCCTTCCGCTCCGGCACCCGCAAGCCGGGCACGGTCGGGGTGCCGCTCTTCGACACCGAGATCAGCATCCGGCCGCTCGGCGGGGGCGACCCGCTGCCGGCCGGCGAGCGCGGCGAGGTCTGCATCCGCGGCCCGCAGGTGATGCGCGGGTACGCGCACCGCCCCGAGGCCACCGCCGAATCGATCGACGCCGACGGCTGGTTCCACTCCGGTGACGTCGGCATCCTCGACGAGGACGGCTACCTGGCGATCGTCGACCGCACCAAGGACATGCTGCTCTACAAGGGCTACAACGTGTTCCCGCGGGAGCTCGAGGAGATCCTGTTCGGCGTCCCCGGGGTGGGTGGCGCCGCCGTCGTCGGGCGGCCGGACGAGGACGCCGGCGAGCTGCCGGTGGCCTACGTCGTGCGCAAGGACGACGCCGATGGCGCCGCGCTCACCGCCGAGTCGGTGATGGCCGCGGTGAACGACAAGGTGACGCCGTACAAGCGGCTGCGCGACGTCCGGTTCATCGACGCGATCCCCGTGTCGGCGGCGGGCAAGGTGCTCAAGCGCGAGCTCGCCGCGCGCGAGCGGGAGGCCGTCGGGGGCTGACCGGATGCGCGCCGCCGCCCCCGATCGGGTGCGGCGGCGCGCATCCACGGTTCCCGCTCACTATCGTCCGCGGGGTGGACGAGGAGCGGAACGGTCTGGAGACCGAGCACACCGGCGTCCGGATCGCGCACGTCGAGTCGTCGCCGGTCCGCCAGGTGTGGCGCCGGGTGCTCATCGCGGCGGTCGTGCTCGTCGTCGTCATCCTCGTCGTCTACCTGGACCGGGAGGGGTACGAGGACAGCAAGGGCGGCCCGATCTCCGTCCTCGACGCCGCCTACTACGCGACCGTCTCGCTCTCCACCACCGGGTACGGCGACATCACGCCGGTCACCCCCGGCGCACGGCTGACCAACGTCCTGCTGATCACGCCGCTGCGCATCATGTTCCTGATCGTCCTCATCGGGACCACCCTCGAAGCGCTGACCGCCCGGTCGCGCGAGGAGTTCCGCATCCGTCGCTGGAGGTCCCGCGTGCGTCAGCACGTCATCGTGTGCGGTTACGGCACCAAGGGCCGCAGCGCCATCCGCTCGCTGCAGGCCAGCGGCACGCCGCTGGAGAAGATCGTCGTCGTCGACCCGGACCCGCGGTCGATCGACGAGGCCAACGCCATGGGGCTGACCGGCATCGTGGGCGACGCCGGCCGCACCGAGGTGCTGCGCCGGGCGTCGGTCGAGCGGGCCCGGGCGGTGATCGTGGCCGCCAACCGCGACGACGCGTCGGTGCTCATCACGCTGACCGTCCGCCAGCTCAACCCGAGCGTGCCGATCACCACCAGTGTCCGCGAGGAGGAGAACGCCAACCTGCTGCGGCAGTCCGGCGCGGACACCGTCATCACCACGTCGGCCACCTCCGGCCGGCTGCTGGGCCTGTCCACCGATGCCCCGCGCGTGGTCGCGGTGGTCGAGGACCTGGTCACCGGCGGCCAGGGCCTGGACCTGCACCAGCGGTCGGTGACCACCGACGAGGTCGGCCTCGGGCCACGCCAGCTGCGCGACATCGTCCTGTCGGTGACCCGCGGCGGGCGCACGCTGCGCTTCGACGACCCGCTGATCGGCACCCTGCAGTCCGAGGACGTGCTGGTCGTGGTGAAGGCGCACGAGCCCGGCAAGGCCATGCGGCCGCCGACGCAATAATTCTGTCGTCCTCCGGACGACACCGCGGCCAATTGCCGTCCCCTGCTGCGACGAGCGCCTTCGTCGTGCCTGCACGGGCCCCTCCGGGGCCCACTCGGCACGACCGTGCAATCCGCGGCCACGTGCCGTCCCCCACCTGCGGCGAGCGGGTCCGTCGCGCTAGCGCGGGCCCCTCCGGGGCCCACTCGGCACGACCCCGCCATCAGTGCTCGCCGACTGGTTCGGGTCCACTCGGCACGACCCTGCGTTCCCGCGGGAACGTCCCTAGTTGCGCACCCAGGTGGTCGTGGGCTCGTCGCGGCCGCGCAGGCGGACCTCCGCGTCGGGGCGCCAGTGGTGCCACTCGGCCGGCTCGGCCGCGAGCACCGTCGCCTCGCTGGCCACCGCCCGGCCCGGGTGGTCCTTGGCCAGCTCGGTGAGCCGGGCTGCCTCGTTCACCGGATCGCCGATGACGGTGTACTCCAGCCGTCTGGACGCGCCCACCTGACCGGCCCACACCCGGCCGAACGCGACGCCCACCCCGACGTCCACCTCGCCCGCCTCGGCGACCGCCGCGCAGATCCGCCGCGCCGCCCGCAACGCCGCGCCGGCCGGATCCGGGCGGTCGGCCGGGGCGCCGAAGACGCACAGCGCCGCGTCACCCTCGAACTTGTTCACCAGCCCGCCCTCGCCCTCGACGGTGTCGACGACGACGCCGAAGAACCGGTTGAGCAGGCCGACCATCTCCGCCGGCCCGGTGCGCCGCACCAGCGACGTGGAGCCGGCGATGTCGACGAAGAGCGCCGCGACGGTGCGCTCCTCCCCGTCCAGGGACACCCCGGTGGCCAGCGCCCGCTGGGCGACCGTCGTCCCCACGTGCCGGCCGAAGAGGTCGCGGAGCCGCTCCCGCTCGGCCAGGCCCGCGGCCATGGAGTTCACGCCCTCCTGCAGCAGGCCGATCTCGCCGGCGTCGTCGACCACGACCTCGACGTCGTAGTCGCCCCGGCCGACCTGCTGCACCGCGCGCCGCAGGTCCCGCAGCGGCCGCCCCACGGCCCGGGCGGTGAGCACGGTGGCCAGCGCGCCGACCAGCAGCGCGACGACGACGAGGAACACGACCGCCGTGCGCCCGGGGCCGTCGGGGTTGCTCGGGTCCAGGTACAGCAGGACGACGCCGAGCAGCGGGACGCCGGAGGTCAGACCCCAGGTGAGCAGCAGGCGGATGTGCACGCCGAGCGTCAGCGCACCGGCGGGCGGGTGGGCGGCCAGGGCGCGGGCGGTGACCACCCGGGCCGCCCGGGCGACCAGCAGGTAGGTGACACCGGCGGTGACCACGCCACCGAGCACCACCGCGACGCCGACCCGCGCACCGACCCGGGCATCGGGGAAGGCGAGGGCGGCGACGGCGCCCACCAGGACGGCACCCACCAGCCACACGAGGGCCGCGATGAGCGCGGTGTCCAGCGGCAACCGCAGCGCGTGCGACGCCTCCTCCCCCGTCGGCTCGCGGCCCGCCACCAGCCATCGGTTGGTGGCCCGCTGCCGCCGGAGCCCCGCCAGCACGGCGACCGGCAGCGCGACGGCCAGGTAGGCAGCCGCCGCCCCGAGCACCTCCGCCCGGCCGGCGCCGCCCTCGCCGTCCTCCACGCCGATCAGCAGCAGCACCACGGTGCCGACCCCGATCAAGTTCGCCGCGATGACCAGCAGCACGATGACCGGGACGGCCAGCCGGCCGCTGGGCGCCCACTCGGCCCAGCCGCCGTCCCGGGCCACCTGGCGCGGTCGGGAGCCCTGCTCGTCGGTCACGGTCGGCGCAACGAGGCCGGGCGGCCCAGGGTGCGGGGCCTCCCCCGATCGTGCGGACGGCGGCCCGGTGCTCGCCCGGCACCGAACCGTCCCCGGTCCGCCCTACGGTGACCCCGTCGTCCCGTCGCCGTCGGAGGCAGCCATGACCGCACTGGAGAACCGCCCGCGCACCGCCCTGCTCGTCATCGACGTGCAGAACGGCGTCGTGGGCAACGCCTACGACCGCGACCGCGTCGTCGGCAACATCCGGCAGCTCGTCGACAGGGCCCGCGCCGAGCAGGTGCCGGTGGTCTGGGTGCAGCACTCCGACGAGGAGCTGGCGCAGGGCTCGGAGGAGTGGCAGTACGTGCCCGAGCTGACGCGCCTCGACTCCGAGCCGCTGGTGCACAAGACCTACGGCGACTCCTTCGAGGACACCGACCTCGAGGAGCACCTCGCCGAGCACGCCGTCGGGCGGCTGGTGGTCACCGGCGCGCAGACCGACGCCTGCATCCGCTCGACGCTGCACGGAGCCCTGGTGCGCGGGTACGACGCCACGCTCGTCGCCGACGCGCACACCACCGAGGACCTGCGCCAGTGGGGCGTCCCGATCGGCCCCGACCAGGCGATCGCCTACACGAACGCCTACTGGGGATTCGCCTCCGCGCCGGGCCGCCGGGGCACCGTCTCCCCCACCGCGGAGGTCGACTTCTCCGGCGGCTGAGCGGTCCGGGGGCGGTCCCGCGCGCCGGACGCCGGGGCCGGGCCCGGGCGACCGGCATCATCACCCCCACGCCCGGGCACGCGCGCCCGGCCGGCGAGGAGGAGGAGACCCGTGACAGCCCCCCGACGGTCCGACCGCGTGCGCACGCGGCGGCGGTTCGACGTCGTCGGAGTCCTGCTGCTCGCGCTCGCGGTGGGCGTCCTCACAGCCGTCGTCGCTCTCGCCGGGGGCGGCGAGCGGGTGCGGCTGCTGTGGGTCGCGGCGACCGTCGAGGACGACGGCAACGCCCGCGTCACCGAGGTCATCGACTACGACTTCGGCGGCGAGGAACGGCGCGGCATCCTCCGCCAGGTAGAGGGCCTGGACCCCGCAGACCCGGTCGAGGCGTCCTCGACGGACGCCCCCGACGACGTCACCGTCACCGAGGCCGGGGAGATCCGGGTCGGGGACCCGGACCGGACGGTGACCGGCCGGCACCGGTACGTCCTCAGCTACACCCTCGACGGCGTCGTCTCCGGGGACGCGCTGGCGTGGGACGCGGTGGGCACGGGGTGGGACGTGCCGATCGACGCCGTCCGGGTGCACGTGAGCGCACCCGCCGAGCTGGCGCAGGGCAGCTGCTCGGCGGGCGAGCCCGGATCCACCGAGCCCTGCGCCGTCGAGCGGACCGAGCCGGGGCACCTCGTCGCCCAGGTGGACGAGCTGGACGCCGGCGAGGGCGTCACCGTCTCCGGGACCGTCGGCGCCGCCCTCGACAGCGCCCCCGCGCTGCCCGGGCCACCGGCCACCGCGCCGCCGGTCGAGGGCTCGAACCCGCTGTGGCCCGGCGCCGTCGCCGGCGGGGTCGCGCTGCTGGCGGCGGCGGTCGCCCTGGCCGCCATCCGGCGCGCCGGCCGGGAACGGGTGCCGACGGTCGGCATCCCGGTGACCTCCGGTCCCGGCGAGCAGGCGCGGATCGACCTGGCCACGCTCGCCGACCACGCATCCCCCTCCCCCACGCTCCCGGTGGGGATCTCCCCCGCACAGGGCGGCGTGCTGTTGGCCGGATCGGTCACGGCGGCGCACCGGACCGCCTGGCTGATCGACCAGGCCGTGGCCGGCACCGTCGACCTGGAGGCGGCGGACGGGCGTGCCGACGAGGTCACCCTGGTAAGGCGACAGCCCGGTGAGGGGCCGGCCCGCCGCCTGCTGGACCAGCTGTTCCAGGACCGCGAGCGGTTGCCGCTCGGCGAGTACGACGAGGGGTTCGCCAAGGGGTGGGCCGCACTGGGCAAGGAGCTCGGCGACTGGCAGGTCTCGAGCGGGCTCTGGGATGGCGACGCCGACCGGCGCACGGTGTGGATCCGGGTGCTGGGCGGGCTGGCCGGGGTGGCCGGCTTCGCGCTGGCCCTGTTCGCCGGCTACCTGTCGATCGAGGACGTCGGGCTGCCGCTCGTGCTGGCCGGAATCGGCGGCGCCCTGGCCGGGGCGGGGGCGGCCGCGGCGATCGCCGGCTGGGAGCTGCGCGTGCTCACGCCGGCCGGGTCCGCGGCCTGGCTGCAGGTCGAGTCGTTGCGGCAGTTCCTCGCGTCCGCGTCACCGACCGCGGTGGACGAGGCGATCGGCTCCGGCCGGCTCGGCCGGTACACGGCGTGGGCCGTGGCGCTGGGCGAGGCGGAGCGCTGGGCCGAGCTGGCCTCCGCCGCCCGCGTGCCGGTCCACTCCTCCTCCGACGCGCGGTACCTCCACTACGCGGTCTACGCACCGGTCCTCGTCGCCGGCTGCGGTACCGCCAGCACGGCACCGTCCTCGTCCGGCGGCACGAGCGGCGCGAGCGTCGGTGGTGGAGCCGGAGGTGGTGGCGGCGGCTCCTGGTGACCCCTCGGGTACCCCCGACCGGCCGACGGATCGGCCACGGGTGGCGGCCGGCCCGTCCGGTGCGGGACAGGCGACCGGAGGGCGGACGCACGAGAGCCCCGGTCATCGACCGGGGCTCTCGCACGCAACAGGATGGTGGAGGCGGCGGGAATCGAACCCGCGTCCTGCGACGCATCACCAGGGCTTCTCCGAGCGCAGTTCGCTGTGCCTCTGCTCGGCCCTCCCGATCTCACGAACGAGTCGGGATGACGGGCCCAGTCGCTGTTCGGTGTCCCACACGCACCCGCGACCGGTGCGTGCGGTGAGTCATCTAGCTGATGCCAGGATCCGGGCCGATGACGAACCCGGGCTGACAGACTCGCCTAGCTGCTGTTAGGCAGCGAGAGCGAAGTCGCGCTGATTGGAATCGGCGCTTGTGTGTTTTGCAACGGATGGTTAACGAGATCATCGTTGCCTTCCTCGGCTCGCTTCCCCTGGTCAAACGACCGCAGTCGAGACCAATCGCCCCCTGTGTAGTTGTTCGAACAGCTTAACGGGCCGCGCCACCCGGTTGTTCCCCCCGGGCCCCGGCGTCACCCCTCGGCGAGCCGCCGGAGCCAGCGGCGCTGCCACGGCGTCTCGACCGCGCGCGGGTGGTACCCGGCCCGCACCCACCGGACGGCGTCGCGCGGTGGCGACCCGTCGAGCACCGCCAGCGCGGCCAGCGCCGTCCCGGTCCGGCCAATCCCGCCGGCGCAGCCGACCACCACCCCCTCCCCGGCCGCCGCCCGCCGGTGCGCCTCGCGCAGCGCGTCCACCGCGTCGGCGCGGTCCACCGGCACCCAGAAGTCCGGCCAGCGCACCCGCCGGTGAGGGCCATCCGGCGCCGGCCCGCGGCCCAGCACCAGCGCGAAGTCCGCCGGCTCGGCCGGTGCCCCCAGCCGGCGTCCCCGCACGTGGGCACCGGAGGGCAGCGTGACCACGCCACCTGCGGCGTCGGCCATCGCACCTCCCCGGAGGGTCAGATCCAGTCGCGGCGCTTGAACACCAGGTACAGCGTGAGGCTGACCCCGAGCATCAGCACCAGCGCGAACGGGTAGCCCCATACCTCGTCCAGCTCGGGCATGTGCTCGAAGTTCATGCCGTACACGCCGCCCACCAGACTCGGCGCGAAGAGGATGGCCGCCCAGGCCGAGATCTTCTTGACCTCCTCGCCCTGGGCGATGCTCGTCTCGGTGAGCTCGCGGATCTCCTCGTTCTGCCGCTGCGCCACCAGGGTCGCGTTCACGGTGAGGATGTCGCGCAGCTGCAGCCGGAAGCCCTCCACCCGCTCGGTGACCTGGATGACGTGGTCGGCGACGTCGCGCAGGTAGCTCCGCAGCTCCTCGTCGACCCCGTACTTGTCGAACCCGGCGGTCAGGGCGGCGATGATGCCGCTGAGCGGCTGGGCGGCGCGCTGGAACTCCAGCACCTCCTGCGACAGCTCGTAGATGCGCCGGGAGACGCCGGGGTCGCCACCGAAGACCTGGGTCTCGATCTCGTCGATGTCGTTGGCCAGCCCGTCGACCACCGGCCGGTACCCGTCGACGACGGCGTCCAGCGTCGCGTACAGCACCGACTCGCTGCCCTTGGCCAGCAGCGCCGGGTCGCTCTCCAGCCGGCGGCGCACCCGCGAGAGGTCGGGCGACTCGCTGTGCCGCACGGTGATGGCGAAGTCGCGGCCCAGGAACAGGTGCAGCTCCCCGAACTCCACCTCCTCGACCGCGTCCAGGTACCGGGCGGACTTGAGGACGACGAAGAGAGTGCTGCCGTACCGCTCGAACTTCGGCCGCTGGTGGGCCTTGATCGCGTCCTCGACGGCGAGCTCGGGCAGGTCGTAGAGCTCGGCCAGGGCCCCCAGCTCGCTCGGCTGCGGGCGGTAGAGCCCCATCCAGGCCAGCCGCTCCTCGCCGGCGGCCAGCTCCTCCCGGCTCTCGGCCGCGGTCTCCGGCGTGGCGATGCGGCGGCCCTCGGAGTAGACCGCGTTGTCCACCATCCGCGCCTGGGCGGGCGGGGCGTCCGGCACCGCCGCGGACGCCGTGGCACCGCTCGGCGGCGGCACGGGCTCCAGCCGGGGACGGCGGGTCAGCGTGGTGAGGGCGGTCAGCGGTGCGAGACGGCGCTCGGTCATGACGGGCTCCCGGGGCGAGGGGACGGCGGTGGGCACCGGAGTGGCCCTCCCCACCGGCCCCCGGGCCCGCCCGCGCCTCGTGTGCAGCGCGGCTGGACCCGGTCCTCGGTCAGGCGGGGAGGACCTCGGGATCGGTACTGGGAGGCTCGCTGCGCATGACGGCCTCCTCCCTGGTCCGGCCGCCCGCCCTCGCAACACGGCCGTCGACCATGGTCCCACGCGAGCGGCCCCGGCCCGAGGGTGTGCTCGCCCACACGGGTGAGCGCCGGCGACGGGTCAGCCGGCGACCTCACCGTCCGGCAGCGGCACCTCCAGGGCGACCAGGAACCGCGAGACCATCGCGTACCCCGCCACGGTGGCCGTGAGCTCGACGACCTGGCGGTCGTCGAAGTGCTCCCGCACCGCCGCGAACACCGCGTCGGGAACGGCGACGCCCCGGGTGGAGGCATCGGTGAACGCGAGGACGGCGGACTGCACCGCGGACCAGGCGTCCCCGGCCGCGTCCGGTCGGCGCAGCAGCTCGAGCTGGCCGTCGGTCAGCCCGGCCCGCTGCCCGATCGGGGCGTGCGCGGCCCACTCGAACTCCGCGTCGTTCAGCACCGCGACCCGCAGGATGACCAGCTCGCGCAGGTCGGCCGGCAGCGTCGTGCCCGAACGGAGCGCGCCCAGCAGCGCGTTCCACCCCTCCGCGACCGGCGGGCTGTGCAGCAGCAACCGGTCCAGGGAGCTCAGCCGTCCGCCCCGGCGCACCCGCATGCGGTCGGCGACCTCGCCGTCCTCCGCGGCGAGCGGCAGGCGGGCTTCCGCACCGTGCGCCACGTCAGCCGCGTCCGAAGATGCCCTGGCCGAACGCGCCGTTGGCGGTCAGCACGCGGGAGAGCCCCTTGCCGAGCTCGACCACCCGGCCGGTCTTCACCGCGCCCAGCGACAGCCACGGGTCGGCGGCCAGGGCGTCGGTCTGCATCTCGATGCGGGCGCGCAGCTCGTTGCCCTCCTCGGTCAGCCCGGCGTCGTCGAGCAGCCCGCGGTCGGCGAGCGCGGCGCAGGCGGCGTCCCACTGCTCGTCGTTCCACCCGCGGGTGGCCTTGGCGGCCTGCACGGTGAAGCCGCGCCCGGTGGCGCAGTGGGTGATCAGCGCCTCCAGGCCGGTCAGCCCGGCGTGCACCAGGACGGCGACGTGCCCGTCGCCGCGGTGCTCGCGCAGCAGGGTGGCCCCGTGCCACAGGGCCAGCAGCGGCTCCTCCGGCCACGGCAGGTCGGCGTGGCCGGCGTAGAGCGGCCGGCCCTCGGCGCTCAGGCCGGCGCTGGCCTCGCGCAGCAGCCCGGCCAGCTCCGCGACCTCCGGGGAGCCGGCGGCCTCCTCACCGAGCAGCCGGGTGAGGGAGGCGCGGGCGGCGTCGAGCCGGGCGGCACGCACCTGCTCGGGCGAGGCGAGCGTCCAGGCGCGCGGGATCATGTGCGCGACCAGCGACGGGGCGAAGTTGTAGAACGTCGCCGTCACCACGCCGGCCCCCACGGCGCCCATGGGGGCGGCGCGGCCGGCGAAGTAGACCATCCGCCCCGGCCGCAGGCCGATCGCCCCGAGGTGCTCGTCCTGCTCGGGGGCGAAGTACAGGTGCGAGTGCAACGGGTCGATCGCGCGGTGGGCACGACCGACGAGGGCGGGATCGAAGTGATCGGCGCTGACCATGCGCCGGACCTTAGTCAGCCCGCCCCTGAGGAGACAGCCGGCGGGACCAGGAGACCTGGGTGTGCGCGGTCGAGAACCCGAGGCTCTCGTAGAGGCCGAGCGCGCCGGTGGAGTTCTCGCTGTCGACCTCCAGACCCGCCGTCTGGCAGTCGTTCGCGGCCGCCACGTGCAGCGCCTCGATGATGACCGCCTTCGACAACCCCCGCCCCCGGGCCCGCGGCACCACGCCGATCTGCCCGAAGTAGCACTGCCGGGTCCCGGTCGCCCGCCCGCCCGACTCGTGCACGTAGGCCAGCGCGTAGCCGACGACCTCGCCGTCGAGGACCGCCAGCACCGACAGGTCGGGGCGGAAGGCACGCATGCCGGTGAACATCACCTGCCAGGAGACGGCGTCGCGCTCGCTGGACCCGTAGTGCTCGGTGAACGCCGCGTTGTGCGCCTGCCGGACCTGCTCGTCGCGGTCCCAGGTGAAGGGCACCAGCTGCACGCCTTCCACGACGCGACGGTCGGGCAGCCCGGTGAGCGGGCGCTCCATGTGGAAGAACCAGCGCAGCTGCTCCAGCCCGGCCCGGCGCAGCAACGCCTCCAGCGACGTCTGGCTGGTGTACACGGTCGCCGTGAGCCGGGCCGGCGCCTCGGGATGGCGGGTCGCGTGCAGCTCGGCTCCGCGGTCGAGCTGCCAGGCCAGCAGCGCCCGGCCGATCCCCTGCCCCCGCCACTCGGGGTGCACCCGGCCCTGCAGGTGGACGCCGTAGGCGTCCCGGAAGGTGGGCGGGGCGATGGTGGTGGCGTAGCCGACGACGGTGCCGTCCCGGGACTGGACCAGCAGTCCGTCGTGGTCGAGGTCGACCAGCTCGTTGACCCACAGCTCGACCAGATCGGCGCCGTCGGGGTGGTCGCCGGTGTGGTCCACCGGCTCCGACGCGGCCAGCAGTGCGGCGACCGCGTCCGCGTCGTCGGCTCGGAGTGGTCGGACGGTCAGGCCGTCGGGCAGGGCAAGGCGGGGCGTGGACACGGGGACCCAGGCTACGGGCGCCCCTCCGGCCGGCCGTCGCCGCGCAGTCAGCCGGACGCCGCGACCGCGGGGAGTGCCCGGGCCCACGACACCTGCGTGCGCACCGTCTCGAAGCCCAGGCCCTCGTAGAGGCGCAGCGCGCCGGTGACGTTGTCGCTGTCGACGTCGAGCACCGCGGTGCGGCAGTCGGCGCCGGCGGCCGTCCGGAGGGCGGCGGCGATCGCCGACGACGCGATCCCTCGCCCACGGGCGGCCGGCAGCACGCCGATCTGGCCGAGGACCACCTCGCGGTAGCCGCGCGCCTTCGTGTCGGACTCGTAGACGTACGCCAGGGCGTAGCCCAGGACGACACCGTCCTCGACGGCGACGACCGACAGGTCGGGCCGGAACGAGCGCTGCCCGGTGAACAGCTTCTGCCACGCCGCCTCGTCGCGCTCGGTCGAACCGTGGTGCTGGGTGAACGCCGTGTTGTGCGCCCGCCGCACCTCGTCGTCGCGGTCAGGCGTGAAGGGCACGAACGCCACGCCCGGTACCGGCCGGAGGTCGGGCAGGCCGCCGGCGAGCTCCCGCGCCATGGTGCGGTACCAGCGCTCCGCCGTCAGCCCGCGTCGCCGGGCAAGCCGCTCCAGGTGGGGCTGGGTCCCGAAGACCCCGGCCACCGGCCGGGCCGGGACGTCGGGATGCCGCTCGGCGTGCAGCTCGGCTCCGCGCGCGAGCTGCCAGTCCAGCAGCGCCGCCCCGATGCCGACGCCCCGCCGGTCCGGGTGCACCCGCCCTTCCAGCGTGACGCGGAAGGCGTCCCGGACGCCCGAGCCGGCGAAGACGACCGCGTATCCGGCGAGCGCGCCGTCGGCGTCGCGGACGGCCAGCCCGTCGCGGGCGAGGTCGATCTCCCAGCCGGCCCACCACTCGCTGACGTCGTCGGCCTCGGGGAACTCGCCGGTGTCGTCCAGGGGCTCGGCGGCGACGAGCAGCGCCGCCACGGCCGGGATGTCGTCGGTGTGCAGCGGGCGGGCGGTGAAGCCGGCGGGGACGGCGGGAAAGTCGGCCACGGAGCGAGAGGTTAGGCAGCCGGCCGCATCGCGGCCAGCGAATTCAGCGACGCACGAAGAGGCAGAAGGGATGGCCCGCGGGGCCGCGGTAGACCCGCACGATCTCCGCGTCGTCCTCGTGCCCGCCGACCTGCTCGGCCCCGGCACCCTCCGCGACCGCGCAGGCCGCCTCGAGGTCGTCGACCAGGAGGTCCAGGTGCTGCTGCATCTGCTGGGTCCCCGGCTCCGGTGGCCACACCGGCGGCACGTGGTCGGTCTCGAGCTGGAAGGACAGCCCGGTGCCGCCGTCGGCAGGCCGGAGGGTCGCCCACTGGTCGGTGTCGTTCCGCAGCGGCCAGCCGAGCAGCCGTTGGTAGAAGCGGGCCAGCCCGCGCGGGTCGGGGGTGCCGAGGACGGCGGCGGTGAGGGTGAAGCTCGGCATCAGGCCTCCAGTCCGAACAGCCGGGCGCCGTTCTCCCACAGGACGGCGCGCAGCCACTCCTCCCCCAGGTCCAGCCGGTGCAGCGCCTGCAGCTGGTGCGCGTAGGCGTACGGGATCGAGGGGAAGTCGCTGCCGAGGAGCACCTTGGCACGCAGGGCCGACAGCCGCGGGAGGTCGGTCCGGTCGAAGGGCATCAGCCGCTCGGTGAAGTCGGTGGCGAACATCGTGGTGTCCAGGTGCACCCGCTCGTACCGCTCGGCGAGATCGAGGAACGCCCGGTACTCGGGCATGCCCAGGTGCGCGATGACCAGCTGCAGCCGCGGGTACCGCTCGAGCAGGCCGATCATCGGCTCGGGGCCGGTGTGCTCGCCGGCCAGCGGACCGGAGCCGCAGTGGATGACGACCGGCGTGCCGGTCTCCTCCAGCCGCGCCCACACCTCGTCGAGGAGCTGGTCGCGCGGGTCGAAGGCACCCACCTGGACGTGCACCTTGAACACCCGGGTGCCGCCGTCCAGGGCGGCGGCGACGTAGGCCGGCGCCTCCGGCTCGGGGTAGAACGTGGCCGACCGCAGCACCTGCGGGTGGGCGGCGGCGAACCCGGCCGACCACTCGTTGAGCCAGGCGGCCATCCCGGACTTGTGCGGGTAGGGCAGCGTCGGGAAGGCCCGCACCCCCAGCCGCTCCAGGACGGCGAGCCGCTCGTCCTCGGACAGCGGGTAGGCGACCGGCCAGTCGGCGCCGTAGTGCGTCCCGGCCGCCTCGAAGTACTGCCACACCTTCGCCTGCACCCGCTCGGGCAGGAAGTGCACGTGCACGTCCACCAGCCCGGGGAGCCCGAGCTCCCGCCAGTACCGCGGGACGTCCTCGTCACCGACGGGCGGCTCGACCATGCCCGAGACCGTATCTGCCGTCCTCAGTCGAGGGTGACGACGACCTTGCCGCGCACGTGCCCGCCGGCGACCAGCCGGTGGGCCTCGACCAGGTCGGCCAGCGGGAACGCCTTGGCGATCGGCACCCGCAGCTGGCCGGCGTCGGCCATGCGACCGAGCTCCTCCAGGTCGGCGTGCTCAGGGCGGACGAAGACGTACCGGCCCCCCATCTCGTTCACCGACGGGTCGACCACCGAGGCGATCCGCGACCGGTCCCGCGCCTGCTCCGGGGCATCGGCGAGCGCGTCGCCACCGACCAGGTCCAGGACGGCGTCGACCGGCTCGGCCAGCTGCTCGCTGATCGGGCCGGCGGAGTAGTCGAGCACCTGCGCGCAGCCGGCGTCGGTGAGGAAGCCGTGGTTGCGCGGGCTGGCGGTGCCGATGACGGTGGCGCCCAGCGCGACGGCGATCTGGACGGCGTTGAAGCCGACGCCGCCGGCGGCCCGGTGGACGAGCACACGGTCGCCCTCGCCGACCTCCAGCGCCTCGGTGAGCGCCTGGTAGGCGGTCAGCCCGGCCAACGGGAGGGCCCCCGCCTCGGCGAAGGACAGCGACTCCGGCTTGTGGGCGAGGCAGCGCTGCGGGGCGGGCACCAGCTCGGCCGCCGTCCCCCACTGGACGTCGTCGCGGCGCACGTAGCCGAACACCTCGTCACCGGGCCGGAAGGCGACGACCGCGGGGCCGACCGCCTCGACCACGCCGGCGACGTCCCAGCCCGGGACGATCGGGAAGTGGTGCGGGAAGAAGCCCGCCAGACCGCCGGCGCGGATGCCCATGTCCACCGGGTTGACGCCGGCGGCGCGCACGCGCACCAGCACTGTGTCGGGCCCGACCGGCGGCTCGGGCAGGTCGTCCCGCAGGGTCAGGACGTCGTCGTCGCCGAACCGGTCGTAGGCCATTCCTCGCACGGGCTCAGCGCCGTCCCTTCACGTACCGCCCGAAGGCCTTCTGGATCTCGCGGCGCGAGTCGCGCTCGGCGAGGTCGTGCCGCTTGTCGTAGGACTTCTTGCCCTTCGCCAGCGCGAGCGTGGCCTTGACCTTGCCGTCCTTGAAGTACAGGTCCAGCGGCACGAGCGTGAGCCCGCCCTCGCGGGTCTTGCCCTCGAGCTTGTCGATCTCCTCGCGGTGCATGAGCACCTTGCGCTTGCGGCGCGGGGCGTGGTTGGTCCAGGTGCCCTCGGTGTACTCCGGGATGTGCACGTGCTGCAGCCACACCTCGCCGCTGTCGATCGAGGCGAACCCGTCGACGAGGGAGGCACGGCCTGCCCGCAGGCTCTTCACCTCGGTGCCGGTGAGCACCAGGCCCACCTCGTAGGTGTCGAGGATCGAGTAGTCGTGCCGCGCCTTCTTGTTCTGGGCGATGAACTTGCGCCCCTGTTCCCGCGGCAATGTTCCTCCGTCGTCCTCCGGACGACACCGCGGCCAGGTGCCGTACCCATCTGCGACGAGCGTGCCCCGGCCCTCGTCGTGGAGGCCTCCGGCCCCCACTCCTCGGCCGTCTCGCGGGGCGGCTCGCCCCTACAACCTTACGTACAGGCGCAGGGTCACGTAGGCGGCGACCGCGGCCAGCCCCACACCGACCCCGGAGACGACCACGCTGTTGGTGATGATCGCGTCCCACTCGACCGGCGGGATGATGCCCGCCTTGATCGGCCCGGCCAGCGTGCGGTCGATGAAGAGGACCTTGGTCAGGATGAGCCCGCCGGCGGCCAGCAGGCCACCGATGAGGCCGGCGAACGCGGCCTCCAAGATGAACGGCAGCTGGGTGTACCAGCGGGAGGCGCCGACCAGCCGCATGATGTTGGTCTCGTTGCGCCGGTTGAACGCGGCCAGCTGGATGGTGTTCGAGATCAGTAGCAGGGCCGCCAGCGCCTGGACGACGGCCACGGCGATCGTCGCGTTGCGGGCCCCGTTGAGCAGGCTGAACAGGCGGTCGAGGAAGTCACCCTCGTCGCGCACCTGGTCGACGCCGTTCTCCCCGTTGGGGAACTCGGCGGCGATGACCTCGTAGCGCTCGGGGTTCACCAGCTCCACGCGGAAGCTCTCCGGCAGCGCGTCGGGCGGGGTGTTCTCCACCAGCTCGGGCTGCTGGCTGAACTGCTGCCGGAAGCGCTCGTAGGCCTCTTCGCGCGTCTCGTAGATGAAGTTCGCGACCTCCGGCGAGCCGGACAGCTCCTGCTCGATCGCCGCCCGCTGCTCGTCGGTGACGTCGTCGGCCAGGAAGATGGAGACCTGCACCTTGTCGTAGTAGATCTCCTTCATGTCGGAGATCATCCCGGCGATGAGCAGACCGGTGCCCATGAGGCCGAGCGAGATGGCCGTGGTCAGGATCATCGCGACCGTCATGGTGAGGTTGCGACGCAGCCCGGTGGCCACCTCGGAGAGCACGAAATTGACGCGCATGGATTCCCTGTCGTGGAGTGCGTGCGGACGCGGTCGGTGGTGTCGGTGCGGGAGGCGCTGCTAGCGACCCACGCCGTAGACACCGCGCGACTGGTCGCGGGTGAGGACTCCCCCGTTGAGCTCGATGACGCGGCGGCGCATGGAGTCGACGATGTGGTAGTCGTGCGTCGCCATGATCACCGTGGTGCCGGTCCGGTTGATCCGCTCGAGCAGCAGCATGATGCCCTCGCTGGTCTCCGGGTCGAGGTTTCCGGTCGGCTCGTCGGCCAGCAGCACCAGGGGGCGGTTGACGAACGCGCGGGCGATCGCGACGCGCTGCTGCTCACCACCGGAGAGCTCACCGGGCAGCCGGCCGGCCTTGCCCTCCAGCCCGACCATCTCCAGCACCTCGGGGACGACCCGCTTGATCGTCCGGTGCGGCTTGTTGATGACCTCGAGCGCGAAGGCGACGTTCTGCGCCACCGTGCGGTTGCGCAGCAGCCGGAAGTCCTGGAAGACGCAGCCCATGGTGCGGCGGAGCTTGGGCACCTGCCACTTGCTCATGGTGTTCAGCGCCTTGCCGTTCACCGAGACCGTGCCCGTCGTCGGGTCGTCCTCCTTCAGCAGCAGCCGCAGGAAGGTCGACTTGCCCGAGCCGGAGGACCCGATGAGGAAGACGAACTCGCCCTTGTCGATCTCGGTGGACACGTCGTCAAGGGCAGGCCGGCCGCTGGCCGGGTACAGCTTGGTGACGTGTTGCATTTCGATCACGAGGCGCCACGGTACTAGTCCCGGAGGCCCCGACGGCTGCTTCGCCACGGAACGCTCCGGACTCGTTCTCGCCCTGTGTCACCGTAACCCCGCAACGGCCCGGTCGCCCGGTCACGGACGGTTGCGTCCGGCTCCGGATCGCCCGCGAAAATGTGACCGCACTCGCGGCGGCCCGGTCGGGCCTTACGCGGCGGTGGTCTCCTGCTGCTTGCGCCAGCGGATGCCCGCCTCGATGAACGAGTCGATGTCGCCGTCGAGCACCGACGAGGTGTTGCCGGTCTCCTGGTCGGTGCGGAGGTCCTTCACCATCTGGTACGGGTGCAGGACGTAGGAGCGCATCTGGTTGCCCCAGCTGCTCCCCTCGCCCTTGAGCGCGTCCATCTCGGCCCGCTGCTCGGCCTGCCGGACGACGAGCAGCCGGGCCTGCAGCACCCGGAGCGCGGCGGCCCGGTTCTGGATCTGCGACTTCTCGTTCTGGCAGGAGACGACGATGCCGGTGGGGATGTGGGTCATCCGGACGGCGGAGTCGGTCGTGTTGACGCTCTGCCCACCGGGCCCCGACGAGCGGAAGACGTCGACCCGGATCTCGTTCTCCGGGATGTCGACGTGGTCGGTCTGCTCGACGACCGGCAGCACCTCGACGCCGGCGAAGGAGGTCTGCCGACGGCCCTGGTTGTCGAACGGCGAGATGCGCACCAGCCGGTGGGTGCCCTGCTCGACCGAGAGCGTGCCGTAGGCGTAGGGCACCTTCACCGAGAAGGTGGCCGACTTGATCCCGGCCTCCTCGGCGTAGCTGATGTCGAGCACCTCGGTCGGGTACTTGTGCCGCTCGGCCCAGCGCAGGTACATCCGCATGAGCATCTCGGCGAAGTCGGCGGCGTCGACGCCGCCGGCCTCGGACCGGATGGTCACCAGCGCCTCGCGGCTGTCGTACTCGCCGGAGAGCAGGGTGCGCACCTCGAGCTCGGCGATGGCGCTGCGGATGCTCTCGAGCTCCTGCTCGGTCTCGGCGGTGGTGGCCTCGTCGTTCTCCTCGGCGGCCATCTCGTGCATCAGACCGACGTCCTCGAGCCGGCTGCGGAGCTCCTCCACCCGACGCAGGTCGCCCTGCATGTAGGAGAGCTTGGAGGTCAGCGCCTGCGCGGCCTCGACGTCGTCCCAGAGGTCGGGGGCGGCGGCCTGCTGCTCGAGCTCGGCCACCTCCCGGCGGAGTCGGTCGACGTCGAGGACGGCCTCGATCGACTTCAGGGTCGTGTCGAGTTCGTCCAGGACGACGGAGAAGTCAGCGGCCACGTCGACCCAGGGTAGTGCGCCCCCCGCCCGGGTAGGCAGGTGTGCCATGACGGACCCGAACCGACCACGTTCCCGGGAGGACTACGCCCGCGGCCTCCCCGACCACCACGACCCCACGGCGGGCCTCGGCGGAGCCCCCTCGGCCCGGTCGGCGCTGACCCTCCGGCTCGTCCTGGCGATCTTCGGCCTGGTCGTCTGCATCGGGGGCGGGATCCTCATGCTGCGGGCCGACCCGGTGCCGGTCGCGTTCCCGATCGTGCTGTTCGTGCTCGCCGCCGTCGCCGCGGTCGACATCGTGGTCATCCTCCGGCGGAAGGCGCGCGGCGAGCCGGGCTGATCCCGTCCGCCGGCCCGGGGCTCAGCGGCGGGCGTGGACGTACGGGGCGAGAGCCGGCTCCTCGTCGACCTCCGCGGCGTCGCCGTCGCTGTCGACCGCGTACCCGACGAAGGCCGCGTGGTCGGCCGCGAAGGTGGCCGGGTCGACGCCGGGCTGGAACAGCTGGGCGCACGTGGTCAGCGGGATGCGCCCGCGCACCGCCGGCCCGTCGTGGGTGAGGGCGTCGACCACGATCGCGTAGCCGACCGGGTCGTAGCTGCCGATGGCGAAGTGGTCGGCGGCGTTGGCCGGGCAGACCTCCTGGGTGGCGACGTTCGCGATCCGCCCGTCGCCGGTGCGCAACGCGGAGCTCGCCATCGCCGGGGTGTTGGGGACGACGATCTCGTCCGCGGCCGTGTAGGCGACGGTGTAGTCGACGCCGGCGAAGGTCTCCGCCCCGCTGTTGAGCGCCTGCAGGAACTGCGACTGCGAGGCCTGCTGGTGGTTGGCCGGCGTGCACGGGCCGGTGCTGCACGAGGTGTCGGCCAGCACCGTGCCGTGGTTCGACGGCGAGAGCCCCACGAGGTCGTCGACCAGCTCGCGGGTGTCGGGCCAGAAGCGCAGCGCCCAGCGGGGCACCATCCCGCCCTGGCTCCAGCCCACGACGTCGACGTCGCGGCGGGCCTGCTGGCTCATGGTGCGGATGGCGTGCACGAGGTGCTCGCCGGCCACCTGGATGTCACCGGTTGCGTCGGAGGGCAGGGTGACCGCGCACCAGCGCCAGCCGCGCTGGTCGAAGGCCCGCATGTAGTTCCAGTCGAAGCCGACCTGCGGGTCCATCGTCGTGCCCGGCACGAGCAGGACGGGGTCCTGCCGCAGGTCACGCAGCGGCCCGTTGCAGGTGAGGCTCTCCTGCAGATCCGTCCTGGACACCGACAGCGCAGGCCCGCGCTGGTCCAGCGGGGCGTACTCCCCCGTCGACGGGGCCGGTGCCGCCGAGGCGACGCCACCGCCCAGCAGCACGGCGGCCAGCGCCGCGGTCAGGGCGGTCATCAGCCGGGACCTCGGCATCGGATCGTCTCCTCGGGCTGGGCGCACGCCGTCGCGCGCTCGTGCGGGCACAACGACCGAGTGTCCACACGGATGTGGGGTGCCACTCGAGCCCCGGCGCGCCGGTCGGGCCGCCGGGGGGATCGGGTCAGCCGGCGGGCGGACCGTGCTCCGGCCGTGACCGCAGCCACCGCAGGAACTCGTGCCCCGGCATCGGCGCGGCGATGTGGAAGCCCTGGGCGTACCGGCAGCCGAGCTCGGTGAGCCGCTGCAGCTGCGCCGCCGTCTCCACGCCCTCCGCGAGGCTGCGCATGCCGCAGGCCCCCGCCAGCCCGACGACGGCGGTCACCACGGCGGCCGACTGGCTGCCCGGATCGTCCGCGCCCGACACGAGGCTCTTGTCGATCTTGAGCACGCCGGCCGGGATGGCGACCAGCTGGCTGAGCGACGAGAAGCCGCTGCCGAAGTCGTCGATGGAGGACTCCACGCCGAGCTCGCGCAGCCGCCGGAACTGCTGCGCGGCGCGGGCCGGGTCCTGGGCAGCACTGGTCTCGGTCAGCTCCACGACCAGCTGCCGGGCGTCGAGGCCGGCCCCGTGCAGCGCGGTCACGACGTCGTCGACCAGGGTGCCGGTGGCCAGGTGCACCGCACTCACGTTCACCCCGGTGACCACGCGCACGCCGTCGTCGCGCCAGGCAGCCGTCTGCCGGCAGGCCTCGCCCAGCACCCAGCGGGTGAGCGGGATGACCAGGTCGTGCTGCTCGGCGACCGGCACGAAATCGCAGGGCGGCAGCACGCCGCGCTCGGGGTGCCGCCAGCGCACCAGCGCCTCCGCGCCGCTGACCAGCCCCGTCGCCAGGTCCACCACCGGCTGGTAGTGCAGCAGCAGCTGACCGTCGGAGATCGCGTCGCGCAGCTCGGCCGCCAGCTGCACCTTGCGCTGCACCCGGTCGCGCAGGTCGGGGCTGAAGACCCGCACCCGGTTGCGGCCGGCGGCCTTGGCCGCGTACATCGCCAGATCGGCGTCGCGGACCAGGTCGGTGGAGCGCACCCCGGCCCGGTCCCCGGCCGGGATGGCGGCGATCCCGATGCTCGCGCTGAGCCGGTGGGTCCGGCCGCCCAGGTCGAACGGCTGCTCGAAGGTGGCCTGGCAGCGGTTGGCCAGCAGCTCCGCGCCGCCGGCGTCGCAGTCCCGGCAGAGGACGACGAACTCGTCGCCACCGAGCCGGCCCACGGTGTCCTGCGCGCGGGTGCCGTCGATCAACCGGCCGGCCAGCTGGCGCAGCAGCTCGTCCCCCACGTCGTGGCCCAGGGAGTCGTTCACGTCCTTGAAGCCGTCGACGTCGAGGAAGAGGACGGCGAGCGCGGGGCAGCGGTCGTGCTGCAGCTCGGCATCGATCAGCTCGTGCAGGTGCGCCCGGTTGGGCAGCTCGGTGAGCGAATCGTGCCGTGCCCGCCAGGCCGAGGCCCTCTCCGCCCGGACCCGGGCGGTGATGTCGACGTGGGTGACCACGACGTGCCCTGCCTGGTCGACGCGGGAGGCCTGCACGTGGAACCAGCTCGTGGTAGCGCCCGTGGGATCGGGGATCGAGCGGTCGACCGAGACCTCGGCGCGCTCGCCCCGGGACAGCTCGCGCAGCTCACGCAGCAGTCGGCGGGCATCGGCGTCGTCGCGCAGGTGCAGGGCCAGCGCGTGGTAGTCCTCGCCCGGCAGGATCGGCGCCTCGCGTTCCTTCCCCGCCTCGGACCACGCCGAGTTCGCCAGGACCACGTGGCCGGCCGGGTCGAGCAGCACCGTCGGGGAGGCGAGGGCATCGAGCACCGCCTCCACGAGCGCGGCGTCCCGGCCCGACGAGCCCGCGCTGCGGCGCACGTCCAGTGGCAACCCGGGTCTGCCCGGTTCTGGTCGCACGGCACCTCCGCTGGTCCCCGACGCGGGCGCACCCCTCACTCGGCGCGGAGCACCGCCGGAGCAGCCACCGAGCGCCCTCGGAAGGGCTGGGACCCAGGGTGCCGTATCAGGGCTCCCGCGTCTCGTCGGCGATCCACCGCAGGTAGTCGGGGTTGCCGCCGACGAGCGGCAGCGCGATGACGCAGGGCACCTCGTAGGGGTGCAGCTCCCGGGTGCGTGCGACCACCTCGGGCACCAGCGATCGACGGGTGTGCAGCGCGACCCGGGCCTCGGTGGCGTCGTGCACCGCACCCTCCCAGCGGTACACCGACCGGATCGGGACGACGTGGTGGCCGCAGGCGACCAGGCGCTCCTCGACCAGCGTCCGGGTGAACCCGGTCAGCCACTCGGCGTCCTCGGCGGTGACGACGACCTCGCAGAACTCCTCGTCCATCCGCCCATTCTCGTCCGCGCCGATCACGGCAGCTGCACCACGGCACCCGACGTCACGGCACGTCGCATCACGGCACCTTGCGTGGAACCGGTGGTCCCGGGGGTAGGGGGCGGTCATGACCGACGACATGACGATCCAGCTGGACGGCGAGGACTACGTGCTGCGCCCGGAGGGCGACGGCCTGCAGGTCGGCCGACGGATGGGCGGTGACGTGACCTGGCTGGACACCGTGGAGGGCAGCCTGCTCCCGGCTCCGGCCCGCGAGGCGCTCGAGCGCGGGGACACCTCCGACGAGGCGCTGCTGCGCGCGGTGCGCGGCGTGGTGCAGGCCGAGGTCGAGCGCGGGGGCTGACCGCACCGGGGTGGCCGCGGCGGTGCGTACCGCCGCGGTCGCTCAGTCCCCCCGGCGCCCGCCGCCGCCCCCTCCGTGGCCGCTGTCCCGGTGCTCCTCGAAGCGCTCGGCCAGGTCCCGCAGCCACTGCTCGATCTCCCCGCGCAGGTCCCGGCCGGGAGGCGGGGTCGCGACGGGGGCAGGCAGCGGGGGCGGCGCGGGGGCCGGTGCGGGCGCAGGTGCCGGCGCCGGCGCAGGTGTGGCTGACGGCGCGGGTGCCGCTGCCGGGGCGGGCGCTCGGGCAGGTGCAGGTGCGGGCGCGGACTGCGGTTCGGCCGGCGGCGGTTCGGCTGGTGCGGCCGGCGGGGCCGCAGCCTGCGCGAGCCGGGCCTCTCCGCGACCGAGGGTGGCGCGGGTGGTGTCGGCCGCCGCCGCCCACTCCCCCCAGCGCCCGGCGTCCAGCGCGACCTCCGCGGCGACATCGGTGACGCGCCCCCGCAGGCGCTCGGCGAGCGCGGCACCGACGCGGTCGGCGGCCCGCAGGTCGCAGGCCACCCGGTCGATGACGCTCGCGCCCTCGGCGCACCCGGCCCAGGCCTCCACCGCGGCGCCGATCTCGGTGGCGACCTCGGCGAGCACCCGGTCGGCGTCGGCCGGATCGTCGGTGAGCGCCGGCAGGACGGTGCGCAGGCCCGCGACGACCGGCGCGGCGACCGCCGGGTCCAGTGCGCTCACGACGAGTTCGCCCGCTCCCGCACCCGTCGGCCACCGGACGACGTCCCCCGGCGCGAGGACGCGCGCGTCGCCGGAAAGCAGCCGAATCGCCCCGGCCGAAGCCGCGTCGCTGAGCTCGAGGGGCTCGGCCTGGCCCAGGTCGCCCGACGCCCGCACCGCCACGGGGACGTCGAGGGTGTTGTGCAGCACCACGGCACCGCCGTCGACGCAGGCGTCGAGCAGGAAGTCCGTCGGCACGCCGCCGCGCTGCTGGTCGACGGTGCAGAGGCCGGCCGCCGGTGCCGCCGCCGCCGGGGCGGGCAGGGCCAGGATCGCCGCCGCCACGGCCGCTGCCGTGGCGAGGACCCGTGTCACGAGGGTGCGCATGCCGGCGCCAGCCGGGTGACCAGCACGTCCATGCCGTCGATCAGGTCCGCCCGCGCGTCTTCGGTGAGCGGCTCGCGCAGCACGGCGCGCAACGCGGCGACGACGTCCTCGGCAGCGGCCACCAGCCGCCGGTTCTCACCCTCGGGCAGCGCAGCCACGGTCGTCCGCAGCTCGTTGCGTGCCGCGGCGAGCTGCGTGCGCGCCTCCACGACCTGGACGCCGGACACGAGCAGCCCGACCGCGTGCGGAATGCCGAGGAAGTAGGTGGAATCAGCCAGCCGGTCGCAGAGCACGGGCGCGCCGGCGGGTGCGGTGTAGCGCTGCCCCGCAGTGGGACCTCCCTCTGCGGCGGTCTCGCTCGAGGCGCAGGCGGGCACGGCGGCCAGCACCATGACGAAGAGCCCTACGGCACCGGGTCTGCGCAGGGACACGCGGCGAACCTAGGGCGTGCGTGAGCTCCCGGAACAGCGAGCGTCACCCGAGCAGGCGAACCGGTCGCGCCCCGCCTGACTGTCCGTCACAAGCCGCTGACCTGCGGCGATGCATCCTGCCTACCGGCAGGCGCCTCCCACACCGGGCCGCACCCGTCGCCGCTCCCCCGGACCACCGTGGACACGGGCCGAAGGCGGCGCGGTCCCCTCCCCGGTTCCTGCCAGCGGAACAATGGTCGCGACACATTGTTAATTCTTCGCGACGCGCCGCTTTTCCCGTCCGAGCCATTGCCATTCGGGGTCACGCCTCCTTGACTGCCCGGAACGCACGCGACCAATTGTTCCGATGGGCGGAACAATGCGTGCCGGCTTTGGGGAGGCCCGCGTGACGATCCATCCGCGCACCACCGGCCGAGGGCGGGCGGGCGTCGTGCTGCTCGCCCTCGTCGCCCTCATGGCGCTCGCCGTACCGGCGACCGCCGCGCCGCCGTCGGGCGACCCCGTTCCCGGCGCACCTGCCGCGGAGCGCTGCGCCGCGCTCGTCGGCAGCACCGTCAAGGTGGACCACGACCGGGCGGTCATCGACACGGCCACCGTCGTCCCCGCCGTCGGCAGCACGCCCGAGAACTGCGACATCGGCGGCCGCATCGGCGACATCGGCTTCCGCATGCAGTTCCCGACGGAGGGCTGGAACCAGCGGTACTTCCAGACCGGCTGCGGCGGGTTCTGCGGCTACATCCCGATCGACTCGTGCGGTGACGCGCTGTCCCGCGGGTACGCGGTCGCCGCGGAGGACAGCGGGCACCAGGGCCAGAGCGACGGCTCCTGGGCGTACGACGACCGGCGGGCCGAGATCGACTGGGGCTACCGCTCGCCGCACGTGGTGGCGGTGGCGGCCAAGCAGTACATCCAGCAGTTCTACGGCCAGGCGCCGTCCTACTCGTACTTCCAGGGCTGCTCCACCGGCGGGCGGCAGGCGTTGTCGGAGGCGCAGCGCTACCCCGACGACTTCGACGGGATCGTGGCCGGCGCCCCGGCGCTGTACCAGAACTACCTGGCCCCGCTCTCCCAGGGCCACCTCGAGACGGTGAACCGGCGCGACGACGGCACGGTCATCCTGCCCGCGACGAAGGCCCCGGTCGTCGGCGCCGCGGCGCTGGCGCGGTGCGACGACCTGGACGGCGTCGTCGACGGGGTGATCGCCGATCCGGAGGGCTGCGACTTCGACCCGGGCACCCTGCTGTGTCCCGGGGACGTCGACCAGCCGACCTGCCTGACGTCGGCCCAGGTCGAGGTCGTCGAGGCGTTCTACGCGCCACCCGTCGACGAGCGCGGCCGCGAGCTCTACCCGGGCGGTCTCGTGGTCGGGTCGGAGGGCGGCTGGCCGGGCTGGTCCATCGGCACCGACACCGCGCTGTCCGGCGGCGGCAACTACGCCCAGCAGGTGCTCCAGTACCTGGCCTTCACCCGCGACCCGGGACCGGACTACTCGCTGTTCGACTTCGACCCCACGCGCGATGCGCCCAAGCTCAAGTCGATGGCGAACATCTACAACGCCGACCAGGTGAACATGCACCGCTTCGAGCGCTCGGGCGGCAAGCTGCTGGTGTGGCACGGCTGGGCCGACCCGCTGATCACGCCCGAGGGCACGATCGACTACGTCAGCAAGGCCGTCGCCGCCAACGGTGGCCGGGCGGCCACCGAGGACTGGATGCGGCTGTTCCTGCTGCCCGGCGTCTACCACTGCGCCGGCGGCCCGGGCGAGGACACCGTGGACTGGCTGACCGCCATCGAGCGGTGGGTGGAGCACGGTGAAGCACCCGACCAGGTGACCGCCAGCAAGCTGGCCGGCGGCGACGTCGTCAGCACGCGGGTGGTGCAGGAGTACGTCGTCGGCTGATGCCGGACGACGACCTGCCGCACGGCCGTTCTGCGGTCGTGCGGCAGGTCGTCAGCCGGCTCGGCGTGCCGGGCGGGGCGCCGGGTGTTCGGCCCGTAACGGCGACGACACCCCGCGGAGATGGACGGGCGGCAATCTCTCGCGCCAGGGTCGGCGCACGGATCGGCTCGGACGAGGAGACACGATGACAGTGCCGCTGGACGCACAGACCGCCCGCTCGTGGCTGGCGGTGGCGATCGAGGAGGCCCGGGCCGGGCTGGCCGAGGGAGGCATCCCCATCGGGGCGGCGCTCATCGGTCGGGACGGCAGCGTCCTGGGCCGCGGGCACAACCGCCGGGTGCAGCACGACGACCCGTCGGTGCACGGGGAGACCGACGCCTTCCGCAACGCCGGGCGGCAGCGGTCCTACCGGGGCACCACGATGGTCACCACGCTGTCGCCCTGCTGGTACTGCAGCGGGCTGGTGCGCCAGTTCGGCATCACCCGGCTGGTCGTCGGGGAGGCGGCCACCTTCTCCGGCGGGCACGACTGGCTGGCCGAGCACGGCGTCGAGGTACTGGTGCTCGACGACCCCGAGTGCCGGCAGATGATGACCGACTTCATCGCCGCGAACCCGGCGCTGTGGAACGAGGACATCGGCGAGGACGAGCCGGCCATGGAGGAGGGCCGATGAGCACCGTCCGTCCCGAGGACGCCCCGGCCGTCGTCGATCCCGACTACCCGATCGACCCGGTGCCGGCGCACGCCCGGAAGTCGCTGTTCTCCCTGGCGATCGTGCTGCTCGGTTTCACCTTCTTCACGCCCACCATGCTGGCCGGCGCCCAGATCGGCGCCGCCTTCGACGTCGGCTCGCTGATCTGGGTGCTGCTGCTGGGCAGCGCCGTCCTCGGCGTGTACGTCGCCGTGATCGGCGGCATCGGCGCCCGCACCGGGCTGACCACCGTGATGATGTGCCGGTACGCGCTCGGCCGGCGGGGGGCCAAGCTCGCCTCCCTGCTGCTGGGCGGCACCCAGGTCGGCTGGTACGGCGTCACCGTGGCCACGCTGGCCGGGCTCACCGCCAGCGCCCTGGAGTGGGAGGGGCGGGCCACCGAGATCGTGCTCATGCTGGTCGGCGGCGCGCTCATGGGCGTCACCGCGTACTACGGCTACAAGGGCATGTACGCCCTGTCGGTGGTGTCCGTGCCGCTGATGCTGGTGCTGGCCGGCTGGGTCACCTGGCGCTCGCTGGAGGAGGTCGGCGGCTGGAGCGGGCTGAGCGCCGTCGAGCCGGCCACCACCATGCCGCTGGCCACCGCGGTCACCATCGTCGTCGGCACGTTCGCCTCCGGTGGCACGCAGGCGCCCAACTGGACCCGCTTCGCCCGCACGCCGCTCAGCGGTTTCTGGGCCTGCCTGGTCGCCTTCCTCATCGGCGAGCTCCTGATGCTGGGCTTCGGCGCCATCGGGGCGATCTCGTTCGGGGAGGGCGACTTCGTCCTGGTGCTCTACCAGCTGGGGCTGGTCGGCTGGGGGCTGGTCTTCCTCGTCGCCAACCTCTGGACGACGAACGACAACACTGCCTACAACTTCGGCGTCGCCGGCGCGGAGATCGCCAACTCGCCGTCGAAGAAGCCGTTCGTGATCGGCGGCGTGGTCATCGGGACGCTGCTGGCCATCACCGGCATCTACGAGAACCTCATCGACTACCTGGTGTGGCTGGGCATCCTGATCCCGCCGCTGGGCGGTGTGGTGATCGGCGACTTCGTGGCGCGGTGGCGGCGCGGCATGCCGGAGAGCGCGACGCTCCCGGACGTCGAGTGGCGCAACATCGCCGTCTACGTGGTCGCCGCCCTCGCCGCCTGGTGGAGCAACGAGGCCGGGTGGTTCATCCCGCCGGTGGTCGGTGTCGTCGTCGCCGTCGCCGGTGTGCTGGCCGTGCAGCGCGGACGGCGTCCGGCGCAGGCGACCGTCCCGGCCTGATCACGAGACGCCGGCCCGCTCCCGGGCCGGCGTCGGCGGGGGCGGCTCAGAGCAGGTAGCCGTCCCCGCCGGCGAGCGCGGTCAGCAGACCATGACGACGAAGACCAGCACCGCCGCGACGAAGACGCCCAGGGCGATGAGCCAGCCGTGGGTCTTCTCGCGCACCGGCTTGCCCGCGGGCTGCGGGGTTGCCGGCCGCTCCTGGGCGGCGGGCCGCGCGACGAGGCTCGGGCTGTGGTGGACGTGGACGCTCATGACCGCTCCCTGTGCAGGACCGACGGGCGCCGGCCGGCGCCCGGACCGGGTCCGTGCTGGACCCGGTTCCATGCTTCGCCCGGCGGAAGTCCGCGGGGAGGGGTCGAGGGTCCCGTCCGGTGCGCCGAAGGGCCCTGCACCGGCCCTAGCCTGCGCCGGTCAGGGCCGCCGTCGCCGGCGTACGCAGCGCCGAGCGGGCCGGCAGCCCGATGCCGGCGACGGCGATCGTGGTGACGACGACGGCCGCCGCGGGCAGCAGCCACCAGGGCAGAGCCGGCCAGGGCCGGTCGAGGAACCCCAGGCCCAGCAGTGCCAGCGGCACGGCCGAGACCAGGGCCCCGGCGAGGACGGCGGCGGCCGAGACGAACCCGGCCTCCCACCGCAGCATGGCCCGCAGCTGGGCCGGGGTGGTCCCGCTGAGCCGCAGGGTGGCCAGCTCCTCGCGGCGCTGGGCCGTGGCGGCGACCAGCGAGTTGGCGACGCCGAGCAGCACGTAGCCCAGCAGCACACCGACCACCGCGAGGTTGACCCACGTCTCCGGCGGCACCGCGCGCGCCGGTCCGGCGTCCGCACCGGTCACGACCAGGCCGGGCCCCGCGGCGACCGTGGCGGCCAGGGCTCGATCCGCGGCGGCGCTGCCGTCGGTGCGGACCAGCAGCTGGTCGGCGAGGTCGCTGGTGGTGTGCCCGGCGGCCAGGTCCGCCGAGAGGACGACCGCGCCGAATCCCAGCGAGCGCCCGTAGACGGCGACCACCCGCGCGGTCACCTCCGCGCCGTCGCCGAGTGTGAGCCGCACCCGGCTGCCGACGTCGGCGTCGCGGGCGCGCGCCGCCTCGGTGCTCAGCGCGACGGTGTCGCCGGTCAGCCCGGCCAGGCTGCCGGAGCGGACGTCGAGGTCGAGGACCGCGGGCGCGGCCGGGGTGAGCACGAGCGCCGGCTGCGGTTCCACGGAGACCTCGCCGAGCACGGCCGGCGACCACAGCACCGTGGTGGTGCGGACGGGTGCGGCGGCCTCGATCCCGGGGGTGGCCCGCACGGCGGGGAGCGCGTCGTCGGGGATCCCGCCCAGCGCCGGAGCGGCGACCTGCGTGGCGCCGAGCGTGGCCTCCTCGGCCTCCCCGGTGACGGCGGCGGCGACCGTGGTGTGCGAGGCGGTGTAGGTCAGCGCGAGCACCACGGCCATCGCCAGCGCGGTGACCGCACCGGCCGAGCGCAGCGCGTACCCGTGCAGGTTGGCCACCGCCAGCCAGGTCGGCGCGGAGGTGCCCGCCGGCAGCCGCCGGGCCAGCCCACCGGTGACCCAGCGCAACAGCGCGGGGCCGGCCAGCGTCAGGCCGATGGCCCCGGTGATCCCGGCCAGCGCGGTGCCCGCCGCACCGAGCTGGGAGCGCAGGAGCAGCGGGAGCGCGGCGAGCGGGACCGCGGCGACCAGCAGGCCGAGGCCCGTCCGCGTGCGCAGCGCCGACGGCACCGCCGGCCCGGTACGGCTCTCCCCGAGGGCGGCGGTGACCGGCGCCCGCGACACCCGCCACGCCGCACCCCGGGCCGCGACCTGGACGACCAGGAGCAGGAGCAGCGCAGCGGCCAGCGCCGGCAGCGGGCTCCGGGTGAGCGGCAACTGCTCCGGGAGGAGGCCGGTGCCGACCAGCAGCCGGCGGAACCGGTCGGCGAGCAGGTAGCCCAGCGCGATCCCGGGGACCAGGGCGACGACGGCGGCCAGGCTGGCCTGGCCGGCGACCAGCCCGCGGACCTGCCGCGGGGTGGTGCCGACCGCGCGCAGCAGCGCCAGCTCCCGCCGCTGCCCGGCGATCGACACCGACAGCGCGCCCGCGATGACGAACCCGACGACGAGCAGCGGCACCCCGGCCAGCGAGGAGGCCAGCACGACGAGGAGGCTGCGGGCGGCGGCCGCCTCCGGCAGCACCAGCTCGCCCCGGTCGGCTCCGGTCGCCATCACCAGGCCGGTGCCGGAGAGCTGCGCGCGGACGGCGTCGGCGACCCGGTCGGACGCTCCCGGCTCGACCCGCAGGCCGACGAGGTCGACGGTGCCTGTGCGCCCGGCCAGCCGTGCGGCGACGTCGTCGGCGAACAGCAGCCCCGCGCCGTCCGGACCGGCCACCGCGGTGACCCGGTACTCCGCCGTCCGCCCCGCGGCGACGACGCGGGCGGGATCGCCCGGCTCGAGGCCGGCGGCCGCGGCCAGGGCCGGGTCGAGGGCCACCTCGTCCGGGCCGGCCGGCGGGCGCCCCTGCACCGACCGGTCGGGCAGCAGCTGCAGCGAGCTCCAGCCGTGACCGGCCGCGGCGGGGGCGTCGCTGCCGACCACGTCGTCGTCGTCGGTCAGCACGGCGGCCGCGAAGGCGAGGTCGCCGGCGGCGGCGGTGACGCCGGGCAGCCCGGCGAGCCGGTCGGCCAGGTCGGCGGGAACTCCCGCCCGCTCCGGCAGCGCGACCGGCAGGTCACCCTGGCGCAGGGTCTGGTCGGCGGAGACGAGCACGTCGGCGGCGGCCAGCCGGCCGACCGGGACCTCCGAGCGCAGGCCCGACTCGGCCAGGACACCGGTGCCGGTGACGATGGCGGCTCCGCCGAGGACGGCGCAGACCACCGCGACCAGCGCGGCGAGCCGGCGGCGGGCCATCCGGACGGCGATCGCGAGCACCGCGCTCACCGCCCCAGCTCGGCGAGACGGGCGGCCAGCTCGGCGGCGGCCGGGGCCTCGTGCGTCTCGACGACCCGCCCGTCGGCCATCACCAGCGCGCGGTGGGCGCGGGCGGCGGCGGCCGGGTCGTGGGTGACCATGACGACGGTCTGGCCCAGCTCGTCGACGAGGTCGCGCAGCAGCCCGAGCACCTCACCGGCGCTGTGCAGGTCCAGCGCCCCGGTGGGCTCGTCGGCGAAGACGACGGCGGGCCGGGCCACCAGCGCGCGGGCGATCGCCGCGCGCTGCTGCTGCCCGCCGGAGAGCTCGGCCGGGCGGTGGTCGAGCCGGCCGGTCAGCCCCACCCGCTCGACCAGGGAGCGGACCCAGGCACGGTCCAGGCGCTGCCCGGCCAGCCGCAGCGGCAGGGTGATGTTCTCCGCGACGGTCAGCGCAGGCACCAGGTTGTAGGCCTGGAAGACGAAGCCGATCCGGTCGCGGCGCAGCTCGGTCCGGCGGGTCTCGTCGAGCCGGCCGATCTCGGTGCCGTCGAGCAGCACGTCGCCGGCGGTGGGGGTGTCCAGGCCCGCCGCGCAGTGCAGCAGGGTGCTCTCGCCCGAGCCGGAGGGACCCATGACCGCGAGGAAGGAGCCGCGCGGCACGGTGAGCGTGACGTCGTCGAGCGCCCGGACGCCGTTGGGGTGCACCTTGGTGACCCCGTGGAGCGCGACCGCCGGTGTCGAAGGCGCGGCCGGGTCGGCGCCCGGCCCGCGCAGGGCGGCGGTCACCGCCGGCGGACGTGCAGGGTGACCAGCGCGGCGACGCAGGCCAGGGTGACCACGCCGGACGCGAGGCTGGCCGCCAGCGGCAGCACGCCGAAGGACGCCAGCGCGTTGACGGCGACGCTCAGGGCCAGCAGCAGCCACAGCGCGGTCCGCAGGGCTCCGCGGTCGGCGGATCGGTACGGCGGGAACGGCGGGGTGTCGTACCGGGGTGGGGTCGGGTGGTCGTCGGCGCTGAGGGACGGCGGGGTGTCCTCGATGCGGTAGGGGTCGGGCACGGCGGGCTCCTGGGGTATCGGGATCGGTGCACCTCGATCCTCGGGACGCCGCGGCTGCCTGCCGATCCCCTGACCTGCCCGGTTGCTGGTACAGCAGGCTGTACTCCTGGGGCCCGGGTGCTGACGGCGAGACCCCGGTGCCCCTAGCGTTCGGGGGTGCCTCCCGCTCCCCTGCCCATCGCGCCGGCTCCCGCGGTCGCCCGCGGTCTGCGTGCGGCGGCGGTCAGGGCCGGCCGGGACACGCTCACCGCGCTCGAGCAGCTGGGCGGCGGGCTGGGCACGGCGCTGCTGGCGCTGGCCGTCCTGCTGTGGGTGCTCGTCGTCGCCCTGACCTGCCTGGTCGGCGTCGGGGTGCTGCTCGTCCCGGAGACGCTGCGGCTGGTGCACGGGCTGGCCGACCGGGAGCGCGCCCGGCTCGGCCGCTGGGGCCCCGACGTGCTCGGTCCCGGTGCGGCGCCCCGATCGCCGCGCGATCCGGTGGCGCGCCGCGAGCTGACCTGGCTGGCCGGGGCGGCGACGGCCGGCCTGGTGTGGACCTTCGTCGGCGTCGCCCTGCCCATCTACGCGGTGCGCGACCTGACCTTCCCGCTGTGGGAGCCCGTGCTGCCGTCGGGCGAGGACAGCCGGCCGTGGTGGTGGTCGGTCGACGACTGGACCGGCGCCGCCGCGGTGGCGCTGCTCGGGCTGGGCTGGGCGGCGCTCACCGTCGGCGCGACCCCGGGGATGGCGCGGCTGCACGCACGGGCTGCCCGGCGGCTGCTGTCCCCGCCGCCGGGCACCGACCTGTCCCTGCGGGTGGCCGAGCTGACCGCCACCCGGGCGGCGGCGCTCGACGCGCACGTGGCCGAGCTGCGCCGCATCGAGCGGTCGCTGCACGACGGCACGCAGAACCGGCTGGTGACGGCGACCGTGCTGCTCGGCGCGGCCCGCCGCTCGCTGGGGCGGGACCCGGCCGCCACCGAGGAGCTGCTGGAGCGGGCCCAGGACGCGGCCGAGCAGGCGCTGGCGGAGCTGCGATCGGTCGCCCGCGGGATCCTGCCGCCGGTGCTGGTCGACCGCGGGCTGGCCGGTGCGCTGAGCGGCTTGGCCGCCGCGAGCCCGGTGCCCTGCACCGTGGACGTCGACGTCCCGGTGCGGTGCCCCGCCTCGGTGGAGGCGACCGCCTGGTTCGTGGCGGCCGAAGCGCTGACCAACGTCGCGCGGCACAGCGGCGCCTCGACGGCACGGGTGACGGTGCGCCTGCGCGGGGGCCGGCTGCACCTGACCGTGACCGACGACGGGCGCGGCGGGGCGGCCGAGGGCGGTGGCTCCGGGCTGACCGGGGTACGCCGCCGGGTCCGGGCGCACGACGGTGACCTCGCACTGACCAGCCCGCCGGGCGGGCCGACGACGCTGGAGGTGGCGCTGCCGTGCGGATCGTGATCGCCGAGGACGACGCCCTGCTGCGGGAGGGGCTGGCGCTGCTGCTGCGGGCCGAGTCGCTGGACGTGGTGGCCGCCGCGGGCGGACCGGACGGGTTCCTGGCCGCCGTCGACGAGCACCGCCCGGACGTCGCGATCGTCGACGTCCGGATGCCGCCGACGCACACCGACGAGGGGGTGCGAGCGGCGGTCGAGGCCCGGCGCCGGCAGCCGGAGCTGGCGGTGCTGGTGCTGTCGGCCTACGTCGAGCAGGCGTTCGCCACCGAGCTGCTGGCCGGTGGCGCGCGACGGCTGGGCTACCTGCTCAAGGAGCGGGTGGGGCGGGTGGAGGAGTTCCTCGGCGCACTGCACCGGGTCGCCGGGGGCGGGACGGCGATCGACCCGGAGGTGGTGGCCCAGCTGCTCACCCGGTCGCGCCCGGACGCCGGGCTGGACCGGCTCAGCGCCCGCGAGCGGGAGGTGCTGGCGCTCATGGCCGAGGGGCTCGGCAACGCCGCGATCGCCGCCCGGCTGGTGGTCACCGACGGGGCGGTGCACAAGCACATCCGCAGCATCTTCGCCAAGCTCGACCTGCCGCCGACGGACGCCGCCGACCGGCGGGTGAGCGCGGTGCTGCGCTACCTGGACGCGGTCCGCCGCTGAGCCTTCCGACTGGCGCGTGACCGACCGCACGGAATGCTTGAGCGTTCAACCCGCGCTGCGCCGGTCATGACCGCCAGCAAGACCGCCGTGACCGCTGTCCCCCTGCACCCACTGCTCGCCGGGCGCTGGAGCCCACGCGGCCTCGATGCCGCGCACGAGTTGAGCGACGGCCAGCTGACCGCGCTGCTCGAGGCAGCCCGGTGGGCGCCGAGTGCGAACAACAGCCAGCCGTGGCGGTTCGCGGTCACCCGCCGCGGAACGGCCGGGTTCGCCGCCGTGCAGGAGGCGCTGGCGCCGGGCAACCGGCTGTGGGCGCATGCGGCGTCCGCGCTCCTGGTGGTGGCGGCCGAGACGGTCGGCCCCGACGGCACCCCCAGACCGTGGGGCGTCTACGACACCGGCCAGGCGGTCGCCCACCTCTCGGTGCAGGCCGAGCACGAGGGCCTGGTGGTGCACCAGCTCGGCGGGTTCGACCGCGACCGGATCGCCGCGCTGCTGGACCTGCCGGCTGCGGTGGTCCCGCTGGTCGTCGTAACCCTGGGCGTGCGCGACGCCGAGGCGGAACTGCCCGAGGCGCTGGCTGCGCGGGAGCGGGCCGACCGCGAGCGCCTGCCGCTCACTGCCCTGGTGATGCCCGTCCCCGCGGCCGGCTGAGCCGGACCGCCGCAGTCGGCCTTTCACGAGCGAGACACCGAACGCGGCACCGCCCACCGGATTCCCGCGCTCGCGGCCCTCCGCCGACGCGGTCGGCGGTTCTAGCCTGGCGGCCCTCAGCGTCCTGGGCGTGAAGGAACCGGCAATGACGCAAACGACACACGGGACTTCGTCCGAGACGAGGGGCCAATCGGCCCGAGGGTGGATCACAGCCGCCGTCGTGGCTGGCACCCTGGTGCTCCAGATATGGACGCTCACCAGCGTCCAGTCCAACCAGGCCGAGTTGGAACGCCAGATCGGCGTCGCACAGCGCTTCTCGGTACTGGCAGAGCAGCTCAGTTCGGATGCCCCCATCGAGCGCATCGCCGGCTTGTACGGCCTCCGGGAGCTCGCGAACGATCAAGAATCCGCACGCGTCCGCAGTATCAAGATCATCGCGGCTTACCTGAAAACGATCAGCACTCGTGCAGACGCGTCGTACGACGAGATCGCCGTGGCCGGCGGGCAACTCGCCGGGATAAGCCGTCTGGCCTCCGATGACGATCCCGGCGAGCGGATCTCCTATGACCTCGCGGGGGTGAACCTCGCCAGCTACAGCCTCCGCGAGCTCCATGTTGATGGCGGGTACTTCCCGGACGTGGTTCTGTCGGGCGCCGGCCTGGAGGGGGCAACGATCACCTGCACGAGGCTGACCGGCGCCGACTTGCGCGGCGCTGATCTGAGCGGCGCGACCGTGAGCCGCGTCCTCCTCGATGAGCGATCGGACTTCTCCGGGACGTTGATCGACGGCGACACCGAGATTCGGGACGTCTACTGGATCGGCACGCCCGGACTGATTCCCGAGGGCAACCACGCAGGCGGCCTGGCCGAGTTCGAGCGCGAGTGCGAGCTGTAGTCCCCGGGGAGGATCCGTCCGTCAGCCGTCGACGTAGCGGTCACGCTCGACGACGAACTGGCCGGTCGCGGTGTTGGACTCGATGAACTCCGGCAGCAGCGGGATCCGCACCGTCACGGTCACGCACACCGAGAACTCTTCCCCCGGCGCCAGCGCCGGCGAGTAGCTGCCCGCCGCCTCGCACCCCGCGCCGGCCGGGGCGTAGGCCAGCCGCATGTCGGTGACCTCCACCGACTGGTCCTCCACCGCCAGCTGCGCCGCCCGTAGCGCGCGCTCGTGCCCGGTGGCCGGGTCCGGCGCGGTGCCCATGGCCCGCCCGGCCTCCCGGGCCGCGGCCTGCGAGGCGAACACCCCGCGCTGCACCGCCGAGAACCCCGCGATGATGTAGACCAGCGGCACGAACACCACCAGCGCGATGAACACGAACTCCACCAGCGCCGAGCCGCGTTCGCCGTCGACCTGCCCGAGCCGGGCGCGCAGCCACCTCACGCGGCCTCCTTCATCGACCGGCCGGTGACCTCCAGCGGCAGCACGTTGCCCAGCGCCGCCAGCAGCGAGGGCACCGACCCCGAGCAGCGCACCACCACCAGCGTCGCGCCGCCGGTGTCCAGCTCCTCCCCCGACGTGCACGCCAGCCCCTGCGCCGTCCGCACCGACGTCGCCCCGGCCACGATCTCCGCGGTGCGCGCGGCACCCAGCGCGGAGTCGACGTCGGCGTTGGCGGCGTACCGCGCGCCCTCCTGGGCGCTGGCGGTCACCACGTTGCGCACGTGCACGTAGACCGCGACCTGCAGCACCGCCAGCAGCAACGCCACGATCAGCAGCGAGACCATGACGAAGTCGACGACGGCGCTGCCCCGCTCGCCGTCGTCCGGTTGCCGGTCCGGCCGGTCAGCCACCGCTCGTGACGGACGTGAGCGCGTTGGTGACCGCGTCCACGATCGCCGTGCGGAACGGGATCAGGATCGCCAGCACGAGCGCGGCGGTCATCACGGTGATCATCACCCAGCCGGGCACGTCACCCCGCTCGGGGTCGTCGCCGCGCAACCGGTCGACGAGAGCGACGAGGGTCGCGGTGAGGTAGGCGTAGGGACGCATGGCAGCTTCCTTTCGGGTTGTCCGCGGGCTCACTGCGCCAGCGAGACGATGCTGATCAGCCCCGGGAACAGGGCGAAGAGGACGGTGACTGGCAGCACCAGGAATACGACCGGAACCATCATGGCGATCTCCTTGCGCCCGCCGGCCTCGAGCAGCCGGCGCTTGCCGGCCTCCCGGACGTCGGCGGCCTGGGCGCGCAGCACCTCGGCCAGCGGGGTGCCCCGCTCGATGGCCACGAGCAGGCCGTCGATGAACCGGGCGAGCGGATCCAGCGAAGTGTGGTCGGCCACCTGCTGCAGCGCGTCCACCAGCGGGACGCCGGCCCGCGCCCGTCCCAGCGCCGCGCCCAGCTCGCGGGCGAGCTCACCGCCGGAGAGCCGGGTGACCCGGGCGATGGCCGCCGTCGGGCTCTCCCCAGCGGTCACCGCCAGCGCGAGCAGCTCGGCGACCACCGGGAACTCGGCGAGCAGCAGCTCCTCCCGCTTCTGCACCTGCTGGGTGAGCCACCAGTCGCGGCCGAGCACGCCGCCGACCAGCCCAGCCACGCAGAGCAGGGCGACCGACAGCACGTTGAGGTCGCCGGCGGCCAGCGAGCCGATGGTGGCCACGCCCGCGGCGGCCAGCAGCCCGAGCCCGCCCCACACGACCTGCTCGATGCGGAAGTCCTCGACGCTCATCTCCCCGCCGAGGGCGTCGAGCCGGCGGCGCACCGCGGCCCGCCCGCCGAGGAAGCGGTCGATCATCCGGGCGCCGTTGCCGATCGAGGGCCCGGCGATCCGGCGGATCGCGGTGAGCATGCCCGGCTCGGTGACCGTGCCGAGCAGCCGCGACGGCGGCGGGGTGTCGTGCACGTACGGCGCCAGCCGGTCCACCAGCCGCACCGAGCGGAACGGCGGCGCGTACGTCAGCACCAGGACCAGTCCGGTTGCGGCCAGCAGACCGAGCAGCATCCCGACCACGCCGGCGCTCACCGCGGCACCCCGCTCACTGGAGCACCCGCACGTCCTGGGGCAGCCGCCCGATCCGCAGCATCAGCCGGTAGGCGACCAGACAGACCGCGCCGCCGCCGAGCAAGATCGCGGTGCCCAGCGCCGAGTCGTAGGCCGCCAGCGTCGCCGACTGGGTGGCGAGCAGCAGCAGGACCGCCCAGGGTGCGGCGACGGCCAGCCGCGCGGCCTGCACCACCCAGCCCTGGCGGGTCTCCAGCTCGGCGCGGGCGCGGGCGTCCTCGCGCAGGAACGTCGACAGGGTGCGCAGCACCCGGCCCAGGTCGCTGCCACCCACCTCGCGGGCCACCCGCAGCGTCTCCACGATGCGGTCGCCGACCGGGTCGGCGAGGTCGTCCTTGAGCCGGTCCAGCGAGCTGCCGAACCGGCCGGTGGAGCGGTACTCCGCGGCGAACCGGGCGAAGGGCGGCCGCAGCACCTCCGGCCCGCGTGTGGACAGCGCCCCCAGCGCCTCGGGCAGGGAGAGCCCGGCCCGGACGGCCGAGGCCAGGTTGTCCACGACCTCGGGCCACACCTCGCGCAGGTCGGCCTGCCGCTTGCCGGCCAGCCGGCGCACCTGCACCTGCGGCAGCAGGAAGCCGAACAGCCCGAACACCAGGCTGACGGTGACCGTGCCGGTGGTGAGCAGGACGACGACGGTGACCAGCAGACCGAGGCCGACCTGCAGCGCAAGGAGCTGGGCGGCGTTGATGCCGGTGAGCCCGGCCGCGGCCAGCTGCTGCTGCCGCCGGCCCGGGCGGCGCGGGTCGGTGCGCGGCCTGGGTGCGCGGGAGCCGCTGCGCCAGATCAGCAGCAGGCCGACCCCGAGCAGCAACCCGAGCAGGGCACCGGACTCCGTCATGCCAGCAGGCCGGCCAGGTCGAAGCCGGCGGCGGCGAACCGCTCGGCGTGCGGCGGGTAGCCGTCGGCCCGCACCAGGCGGCCGTCCCGGCTGGTGAAGACGTCGGCGGTCTCGATGACGCCGTCCTCGGAGCGTCCGGGCAGCGCGACGATCTCGCGCACCCGCCGCCGGCCGTCGGCGTCGGTGCCCGCGTGCACCACCAGGTCCACGCTGGAGGCGACGGTGGGGACGACGAACGACGTCCCGATGTTCTCCCCGGCCAGCAGCGGCAGCGTGCACATCTTCACCACGGCCTCGCGGGCGCTGTTCGCGTGCAGCGTGCACATGCCCGGCAGCCCGGAGTTCAGCGCGATCAGCAAATCCAGGCACTCCTCCTGCCGCACCTCGCCGACGACGATCCGGGAGGGCCGCATCCGCAGCGCCTCCTTCACCAGCCGGCGCAGCGGGATCTCCCCGGCGCCCTCCAGGTTGGGCTGGCGGGTCTGCATCGAGACGACGTCGGGCAGCGGCACCCGCAGCTCGAAGACCTCCTCGCAGGTGATCACCCGCTCCCGGGCGGGGACGGCGGCGCAGAGGCAGTTGAGCAGCGTCGTCTTCCCGGCCTGGGTGCCGCCGGAGACGAGGATGTTCAGCCCCGAGGCGACCGCGGCCTCCAGGAACCGGGCGGCCGGCGCGGTGATCGTGCCGAGCGCCACCAGCTCGTCGAGCGAGTGCGCCTGCAGCACGAATTTGCGGATGTTCACCGCCATGTGCCGGCGGGTGATGTCGGGGATGACCACGTGCAGCCGGGAGCCGTCGGGCATCATCGCGTCGACGAACGGGGTCGACATGTCGATCCGTCGACCCGAGGTGCGCAGCATCCGCTCCACCAGGTCGGCCAGCTCACCGGGCGCCAGGATCGTCGTGGTCAGCTCGCTGCGGCCGCGCCGGGCGACGAACACCCGACCGGGCTCGTTGACCCAGATCTCCTCGACCTCCGGGTCGTCCAGGTAGCGCTGCAGCGGCCCGAACCCGGCCACCCGGTCCAGCACGTCGCGGACCACCGACTCCGCATCACCGATCGGCGGCAGCGCCGAGGTCAGCGACCGCTCCGAGTAGTCGGCGACGACGTCACGCACCAGCAGCCGCACCGGGCCCGGGTCGGTGAACGGGTCCAGCCCACGCCGCCGGATCAGCTCGCGGACCTCGCCGTCCACGACGTCCAGAGCAGTCGGCACGCCCATCCCCCGTCGAGCCGTCGAGCAGTCGTCGAATCGGGTGGGACTGTAAGGAAACGGATCAGTCCGTAGGGGTGACGTCAGGCGATCTGTGGACAAGATCGGCCGCGATCGGGGACACGAGCACCCGGTCGGGTGAACAGGATGGGCTCGGAACGCCCCGCCGAGAGTCGTGAACACGTCAGCGGTCTCCATGCCCCCCTTCTTTGACCGGCCCCACAGGGCGACGCGCTCGCGCACCCGCCGCCAGCCGTCGGCATCGGTACCTACGTGCACGACCAGGTCCACCGCTGATGCGCGAAGTCGCCAACTCGGTCGAGGTCCGACGACCCTGCCAATGCCACCTGCGACCGGTCCCCGCCGCGGACGCGTTGACCGCAGCGTGTCGACTCATGAGCACGCGGGTGCACGGAGGGCCTGGCGAGGAGTGCCAAACAGCGGACGAGCTTTTGGGACCGCAAACAGTCACGGGTTGGTGATCCTGAGGGTTCCCTATGTCATCGTGACGCTGATCGAAACAACCATCCACGGGGAGTGATCATGCGTCGCAGTAGCACCGCAGCAGCAGGTGTCTTCGTAACCGCCGTCCTGTCCTTCGGCTTCACGGGTACCGCCCAGGCCGCTGTCGATCGTGACTGCCCGGACTTCGCCACCCAGGCCGAGGCGCAGGCCGCCTACAACGCCGTCCCCGGCGACCCCGAGCGTCTGGACGGGGACAACGACGGCGAGGCATGCGAGGACCACAGCTACGCCCCCGCGACCACGTCGTCCTCCGACTCTCAGGTGACCACCACGCCCGCGGGCGCCGTCGCCGCCGGTGACGGCAGCTCGGCCACCGAGGGAACGTCGCTTCCCTTTGTCCTCGGAGGCGTTGCCCTGACCGCAGCCGGTGGCGCTGCCTTCGCTGCCCGGCGCAGCGCCCGCGCGTCCGCCTGACCGGCGGGACATGCATCATCGCGCCCCTGCCACCCGCCCCGGTCGCTCATCGACCGGGGCGGGTGGCGTGGTGCGCATCGTGGGGGTGTATCCCCCGCCGCCTCCTCCAGCACGACCATCGGCCGCCGACGCACAAATCGAGGCCCTGCTCGCTCGTCCGTCGCACGTCAGCCGCTACGGACGACCTCGTCACCGCGCTGCGCGTCAGGCCCGAACTCGGGCCCCCCGGATCTGGGCCGGCACCTCCGCAGTACTCGCCGTGGCGGGCATTGCGTCGATCGCCTTCCTGCCCCAGAAGGCAGACGACAGCGCGCGACTCGACGCCCCGCTCGCCGTCCTCGCTCCGCCGGTCTCCGCGACGACGAGTGCTCCGGTACCGGTGCCCGCTTCCTTGCCCGACCTCAAGCCCGCCGAGACACCGCAGCTGCCGACCAGTACTCCCGTCCGGATCCAGATCCCGGCTCTCGGAGTGACCTCTCCGATCATCGAGCTCGGCCTCGAGCGGGACGGCTCCATGGAAGTTCCCTCCGGCGCCTATCCCGTGGGCTGGTACGACGGCAGTCCCACGCCCGGGCGACTCGGACCCGCCGTCCTGGCCGGCCACGTCGACTGGGAGGGCGAGCCGGGCGCCTTCTACGGGCTGCGCGAACTGCTCCCCGGGGACACTGTCGTGATCGACCGGGCCGACGGCACCGCCGCGACCTTCCGCGTCGAGCGCGTCGAGGAGCACGCCAAGGACGACTTCCCCACCGAGGAGGTCTACGGCGACATCGACCACGCCGGCCTGCGGCTCATCACGTGCGGTGGCGCCTTCGACGAGGACACCGGGGACTACCTCGAAAACGTCATCGTCTACGCCAGCTTCATCGGCACCGGCTAGGCATCTCGCCCACTAACACCCTGTGACTCGCCACCGCTCTGCTGTATCGGACCACCCCGAAGCGCGCCGCGGCATCACCGTCCGCGGCGGAAGGCGTAGCGTCGCCCCACGGAGCCGTCCAGGCTTCCGATGAGGGAGCGCGCACCATGGGTGACAAGTCCCCGCGACAGTCGATGACCAAGGCCGGCGGCAAGTCGATCAAGGAGAAGCGGCTCGACCGCAAGGCGAAGGGCGACTCGTCGCCCCCGCCGGAGATCGTGGCCCGCGGCAAGAAGCACTGACGTCCGGCTCCGGCCCACCCGGCCGGAGCCCACGTCAGCTCCCGGGCACCGGGCGCCGCAGCACCGCAGGCCGGCACACGACGGCCGCGGCCAGGACGATCAGCGCCGTCGTCCCTAGCGCGGCGCGGACCGACACCAGGTCGGTCAGCGCACCGTTCAGCGCCGCGGCCAGCGGGCGGGAGCCGACGAAACCCATCAGCCAGAGCGCCATGATCCGGCCGATGTACTCCCGCGGGACGCGGTCGTAGAGCAGCGTCGTGACGCCGTTCATGGCCAGCGTCAGGCCGAGCCCGCCCACGACGAAGGCGGTGACGGCGGCGGGCACCGACCAGCTCAGCGCGAGCCCCACCGCCGAGCCCGCGAGCAGCACCAGGCCGCTGGTGGCCAGCCACGCGTGGTCCAGCCACCGCACCAGACCCGCCTGGGCGAAGAAGCCGAGGAACGCGCCGGCGCCGAACGCCGACGCCAGCAGCCCGACCAGCTGCGGACCGCCCCCGAGGGTGTCCGACAGCGACGGCCCCAGAGTCACGGCGGGGTCGGCGCCGATGCCGACCGCGGTCACTCCCAGCAGCAGGACACCGACCACCGGATCGGTGCGCAGGTACCGGACCCCGGCGGCGACCGACAGCCGCGGGCCCGGGACGGTCGCCGCGCCGGGGGTCCGCAGCCGGAACACCGCCACCAGGAAGACCAGGTGGCCGACGGCGGCCAGGCCGAAGGCGACGCCGTAGCCGGCGGTCGCGGCCACCACGCCACCCACGGCCGGCCCGACGGCGCGGCCCACGGAGAAGGTGAGGTTGTCCAGGGCGACGGCCCGGGCCACCTCGCCCGGGCGCACCAGCGACGGGAGCAGCGCCTGCATCGCCGGCCCGCCGACGGAGAAGCCGATCCCGACGACGAGCGCGCAGACCATCACCACCCACGGGGGCACCTCGGCCACGTCGGGCGTCAGCAGCACCCAGCCGGCCAGGATCGCCGCACCCAGCGTGCACAGCGTGCGGCCGAGCAGGATCTGCTTGCGCGGGCTCCCCCGGTCGGCCATCGCACCGCTCAGCGGGGTGAGCACCAGCTGCGGCACGAACTGGGCGAAGCTGACCAGCCCGACGAGGAACGCCGACGAGGTCAGCTGCCAGACGAGGGCCGCGCTGGCGATGTTCTGGATCCAGATGCCGACGTTCGCCAGCAGCTTGCCGGCCCAGTAGGGCCCGAAGACGGGATCGGTGACCAGCCGCCGCGACGGTCGGGGCGCGGCCGGTCCGGGATCCTGCTCCGCGTCGTCCACTTCCAGGCAATCTAGGCAGCGCCGTCGGACGCCGGTCACCCGGCCTCCCGGGCGGCGGTCAGGAGCCGGGCCGCGCCATCCGGAAGGTGCGGTCGAGCACCGAGTACTCGTCGTAGCCGAGGCGGCCGACGAGGCGCATCGCAGCCGTGTCGACCCGGCCGTCCCGGATGAAGCGGTCGTCGATGTAGACGCCCACGACCTCCCCGAACACCAGGTGGAACCGGTGCGTCCCCCGCGGTGGGACACCGGCCGCGAGTCGACCACGACGCACTCCAGGGCCGCCGGTACGCCGGCCACCCGCGGCGGGCCTACCCGCCGGGACGGGACGAGTTCCAGCCCGGCGCGCTCCGCCTCGCTCTCGTCGCTGGGCAGCTGCAGGGACGTGGTGTTCATCGCCTCGCGGAGGTCGTAGGAGACCAGGTTGCAGACGAACTCGCCGGTTGCCGCCGCGTTCGCGTGCGAGTCCTTCAACCCCCCGGCGGCTCACCGCTCGCTGTCGTAGTACATCGCCGTCCTCAGCGTCGGGGTGCGCAGCCGGAGCACGGTGTGCCGATGTCGGTCGCGGCGCTCACGCGTCCCCCTGCTCTCCCAGGCGGATCACCTGCTGCTCGTGCAGCCGGCCCAGCTCGGCGTCGGTGAGACCCAGCAGCGTGGTCAGCACCTCCGCCGTGTCCGCGCCCAGCCGCGGCGCCGGCTGCGGCGGGAGGCCGCCGCCCGGCCAGCGGAGCGGGGAGGCGGCGGCCAGCATCCGGCCGATCCCGGGCTGGTTGACGTGCCGGACGACCGGGTCCTCGTCCGGTGCGTACCGCGCCGCCGCCTGGCGCATCGTGCGGTACGGGCTCCACAGCACGCGGGCGACGTCGAGCTGCTCGGCGAGCTCATCGAGAGGGCGGGCGGCGAACCACGGGCGGAGCACCGCGGCGATCGTCTCCCGGAGCCGGTACCGCTCCGACTCGCTGTCCAGGTCGGTGTCCAGCGCCCGCTCCAGCGCGCGGAACACGTCCTCGGTGGCGGTCACCCGGCACAGTGCCCGCCACTGCTTCTCGGTCAGCGCCACCACCATGAGGCGCTGCCCGTCGGACGTGGCGAAGTCGGTGCCGAAGCTGCCGTAGACGTGGTTGCCCAGCCGCGACCGGTCGCGGCCGCTGAGCTCGGCGTCGGCCAGCCAGCCGAGGTTGGCGACGCCGGCGACGGCGACGTCGGCGAGCGCGATCTGCACGTACGCCCCTCGGCCGGTGACCGAGCGCTCGTGCAGCGCCGACAGCAGCCCAGCGACGGCGGTCGCCCCGGTGAGCAGGTCCCATGCCGGCAGCACGTGGTTCACCGGTGCGTCCATCGACTCGGGGCCGGTCATCTGCGGCACGCCGACCTCGGCGTTGACGGTGTAGTCGACGGCGGGGCGCCCGTCCCGGTGCCCCTGCACGCGCACGTGCACCAGGTCGGCGCGGCGGGCGGAGAGCACCTCGTAGGAGAGCCAGCGCTGGCCGACCGCGTTGTCGAGGAAGACCCCGCTGCCCGCCGTCGCCAGCGCCGCGACCAGCTCCCGGCCGGCGTCGGACCGGACGTCGACCGTCACCGAGCGCTTGCCCTTGTTGAGCGAGGCCCAGTAGAGGCTTGCGCCGTCGGGCGCCACGGGCCAGCGGTGGTGGTCGTTGCCCCCGCCGAGCGGATCGACGCGGACCACCTGCGCGCCGAGCTGGGCCAGCGTCATGCCGGCCGACGGGCCGGCGACGAACGACGCGAACTCCACGACCGACAGGTCGGCCAGCGGCCGTCCGGACGTCGTCGGGGGAATGGCTGACGGACCGGTCATCGCACGCACCTCCACCTGGTGGACCGTCTCATCGGGATCGAGGCGGCCGCTTGTCGAGGCAAGCCTGCCGGTCCTCCCCCGGCGCCGGCGGACAATCAGCGGTCGCCGCTGAATGGCACCAGCGCGCACGTCGTCGGGGTCCGGCTCGGTCAACGGCCGGCCACGTGGCTCTCCGGCCCTGTCGGCGACGGCAGCGGGCCCTCCCTCCCGGTGGGGAGGAAGGGCCCGCTGGTCCTGCGGTGGCGCTGCGGGGATCAGCCGCCGGGGGTCACCGGGCACTCGTCGTAGAAGACCCGGGTGCCGGTGCGCACCGGGGTGGTGAACTCGCACCCGTAGTTCGGGTCGGCGACGACCTCGGGGTCGAGCACCGAGGCGCCGGCCGGCTTCACGCCGTTGTCCACCCAGTCGACGAGGTCGAGGAACTGGTCCGCGGCCTCCTCGGGGGTGTACTCGCAGTGCCCGGCGGCCCGGATCGGCCGCTGGACGAGCAGGTCGGCGTTGCCCTGGGCGGCGACGTCGCGGGCGTAGTACTGCTCCATCGAGAACGGCACGTAGTAGTCGCCGAGGGTGTGCGACGAGAGCACCGGCACGTCGATGTCACCGGTGATCGCGGGCACGGGCACCGACAGGTAGGTGCTCCGGGTCTTGGGCGCCGGGGCCACTCGCTCGACGCGCTGGTCGAGGGTGGTGCCGTCCTCGAACGTGTAGTCGACCGGGTAGTCCTGGTCGGCGTTCGTCCACACCGCACCCGGCAGCACGCCCCCGAGACCGCTGGGCTCGTTGGTCACCACGCCGTAGACGAAGTTCTGGCCCTCCCAGTAGCCGAAGGCCTCGTCGTCACCGGGACGCTCGCCGCCGGTGATCGCCGTGATGTTGTCGCGGAAGACCTCGCCCTTCTCGGTCAGCCCGTCGTACACCGGGGTCGCGCTCGTCGGGGTGCCGAGCTCGGCCTTGAACTGCGGCACGGCCTGCGAGAAGTACTCCGCCTGCGAGGGGAACGGGTAGGCGTCCACCCCGGAGAGCGTCTGCGCCAGCAGGTTGTAGTCGAGGAAGAAGTCGTAGAGCTCGTAGTCGCCCATGACCCCGCACATCGGGGCCGCGCCGTCCCACTCGACGCCGCGGTCGCGCTCCAGCAGCGTGCCGATCACGTGCCCGCCCATCGAGACGCCCTGGAGGTACCGCTGGTCGGCCCGCCCGACCCGCGCGTCGAAGATCTGCGCGAGCCGCTCGGTGGCGAGCGCACCGGCCTCGATGTCGTACCGGTTCTCCCCGTAGGAAGAGGCGGCCCAGGCGTAGCCGTTCTCGATGTAGGTGCGCCGGAGGTCGTAGCTGGGGTCGCTGACGTACACGGTGGTGCCCGTGCCGCGGTAGCCGTGCTCCCAGAAGACGACGTCGCCGTTCCAGTCGATCGGCACCTCGATGCGGTAGGCCGAGCCACGGTCGATGCCGTAGAGCACCTTGCTGATCGGATTGCCGGCCTCGTCGGTGAGAGGCACGAACTCGTCGCCCGCCTCCCCGTTCACGTAGTCGTACCGCGGGTCGGCAACGGTCCAGCGCAGGTTGTAGGTCTGCTCCTTCGGCGACTGCTGAACCGGCTGCCAGCCCGGGTCGGACGCGGTCGGGTCGGCGAGGGCCGTGCCCCCGACGGTGAACACACCGAGGCCCACCCCTGCGGCTACAGCGAGCGGGACCAACCGGTTGCGGTGCTGGGACAAGACGCGACTCCTTCAGACGTGCCGTGACGGCGATCACAGGCAGACTGACCCGCGCTCGGCGGGCGGGCAACCGCGCGGCGGCACCGGAAGGTGTTGATACGCAACCACCTGCCCGGCGACCACGGACGGCAACTGAGCCGTCACGTGTTCTCCGCCGACCTGCACGGCAGCTTCCACGACCTCGGCGCGGCCAGGTGGGCCATCCCACCCCACCGCTCAGCGCAGGACGGCGTCGATCAGGTGCGGGCCGGGCTCGGCGAGCGCCTTCTTCAGCTGCTCGGCCAGCTCGTCGGCGGTGGTGGCCCGGGTGGCCGGCACACCCATGCCCTGCGCGATCGAGACGAAGTCCAGCCCGGGGCCGCCGAGGTCGAGCAGCGTGGCGGCCCGCTCGCCGTCGTTCGCCGCGCCGACCCGCGACAGCTCGTGCTGCAGGATCGCGTAGGAGCCGTTGTCGCAGATGATCGTGGTGATGTCGGCCTGCTCGCGGGCGTGGCTCCACAGCGCCGAGATCGTGTACATGGCGCTGCCGTCGGCCTGGATGCCGATCACCGGGCGGTCCGGACAGGCCACCGCCGCACCCAGGGCCATCGGCAGCCCGTCGCCGATGGCGCCGCCGGTGAGCGCCAGCCAGTCGTGCCGGGGGGCGCCGGAGGTCAGCTCCATCAGCCCCACCCCGGAGGTGAGCGCCTCGTCGACGACGATGGCGCGCTCGGGCAGCAGCGCGCCGATCACCGCGGCCATCGTGCGCGGCGTCAGCTCCCCGGTGGGCAGCTCGGGACGGGAGGCCTCGATCAGCACCGGTTCGGCGTCCGGCGCGGCGAGCGCGGCCAGCGCCCGCAGCGCGGCCACGCCGTCCTCCCCCGGTTCGCTGAGCACGTGCACCGTGCAGTCCTCGGGCACCGGGTGGCCCGGGACGCCGGGGTAGCCGAAGAAGTGCACCGGCGCGGTGGCCCCGGCGAGCACCAGGTGCCTGGTGCCGGCGAGCGCGGCCATGGCCATCTCCGGCGGGTAGGGCAGCCGGGTGACGTCGGGCAGCCCGGCGCCCCGGGCGGCGCGGGCGGGGAAGGTCTCGGTCATCAGCCGGGCCCCGGTGCCGGCGGTGATCTGCCCGGCGGCGAGCAGCCCGTCCTCGGTCACCGCCTCGCCCCCGAGGAACAGCACCACCGGCTCGTCACCGGCGAGGACGGCGGCCACCTCCTCGACCACCGACGGCGCGACCTGCGGGGCCGGCCGCACCGGCCGCGGTGCGGCCGGCTCGGCGCCGTCCTCCCAGGACACGTCGGCCGGGAGGACGAGCGTCGCGATGCCGCCCGAGCCGACGGCGGCCACCGCGTCGACGGCGTCGGCAGCGACGTCGGCCGGCGACAGCGAGCGGCGCACCCAGCGCGAGAACGTGCCGGCGACGGCGTCGATGTCGGACTCCAGCGGCGCGTCGAGCCGCTTGTGCGAGCGCGCGTGGTCACCGACCACGTTGACCATGGGCGCCCGCCCGCGCCGGGCGTTGTGCAGGTTGGCCAGCCCGTTGCCCATGCCGGGGCCCAGGTGCAGCAGGGTCGCGGCCGGGCGACCGGTCATCCGCGCGTAGCCGTCGGCGGCACCGGTCGCGACCCCTTCGAAGAGGGTCAGCACGGCACGCATCTCCGGCACGTCGTCCAGTGCCGCGACGAAGTGCATCTCCGAGGTGCCGGGGTTGGCGAAGCAGACGTCCACGCCTGCGTCGACGAAGGTCCTGATCAGTGCCTGGGCGCCGTTCACGATCGGACCCTTGCACGGTCCGCCGGAGGAGGCGACCCGAGTCCGCGCCCTCCCGGAACCCCTCGTGGCCGCGGTCGCCGACCCGGCTACGGAGCCCTCCCAGGCGCCTGTGGACAACGCCCCGGAGGGGTCTCCGGCGTTGTTACGGTCCCGCGCAGACCCGCTGATCCGCCGGTTCCGCGTCCGCGCACCGGCCCTCCCGATTGGACATCACCATGGCCAACGTCAACGTCACCTACCAGCAGATGGAGGACGCTGCCGGCCGGCTCACCAACGGCCGCGCCGAGATCGACGGCATGCTCGGCCAGCTCAAGGGGCTCGTCGACCAGCTCGTCGCGGAGGGGTACGTCACCGACACCTCCAGCCGCACCTTCCAGGCGTCCTACGACGAGTTCACCACCGGCGCACGGAACATGATCGCCGGGCTGGACGGCATGGCCCAGTACCTGAACCAGGCCGCGGCCACCTTCCGCGACGCCGACACGCAGCTGGCCGGCGCCCTCGGTCGCTGACCGGCACTCCCCCCGCACCGGAGGCCGCCTCGCACGCAGCGGGGCGGCCTCCGGTCACGTCCGCGGGGCCTCCGGGCGCGACGCACGCGACCGGGCCCGACGCCCGCCCGCCGCGGAGATCAGTCCCAGGACAGCACCAGGTGGATCAGCAGGACGGTGAACGGCGCGCTCACCACGGCCGGCACCAGCACCCGCATGACGAAGCTCGGCTTCGGTCGCGGGACGTACCGCGGCAGCTCGGCGACGTCCCGGTCGAGGCGGCGCGAGATCCTGTCCACCCGGAACGCGAACCGGGTCGCCCGGACGCCGCTGACGAGGAAGGTGAAGAAGGGCACGGCGCCGAGGGTGCCGGTGACGACGAAGGTGGGGTGCTCCCCGGCGAGCGTCAGCATCAGCATTCCGGTGAAGCCGACGACGAGCCCCATGCCGATCACCACCGCGTAGACCCTCAGCCGCATGCTCCGCCGGCGGATGGCGGCCTGGACCCAGGTGCGCTCCACGACCTCGTGGAAGTCCTCGTCGTCCTGCGCGTCGAAGGGCATGCGGTGCTCGGGGCGCACCGGTCCCCGCGGCAGCGCCCGGCCGGCGCGCTCGGCGGCCTCCCAGGCCTCGAGCAGGTCCATCGCCCGGCGGTTCTCCCGTTCGCCCCGGACCAGCGAGACGGACGCCGCGACCGCAGCCAGGAGAGCCAGCACGGCCAGGACGACCACCACCGCACCACCGTCCTGGTCCTGACCGGAGAAACCCACGAGCGCGCCGCACCACACGATGACGACCGCGAGCAGCAGGTGACGGCCGATCCGGCGCAGGCTGAGCAGCCGGCGCTCGATCCGCGGCACGGCATCCGCCCGGGCGGCCAGCAGCTCGGCCCGGGTCGCCCACGGGCGGCCGACGGGATGGTCCACGGGCGGATCGGCGGGCCACGGGCTGTGCACGGCGGTCATCCCGACCGGTCCTCTCCCTCGTTCCCGGCGGGCGCCGGGTGCAGTCGCGAACGTCCGGCGATGACCGCCACCAGGCCGGCCAGCTCCCAGACCTGGGCCGGATCCAGGCACACCCCGACGACCAGCAGCGCCTGCGCCGCACCGGGCGCGCAGGCCAAACCCACGGCCACTCCCACCCGCACCGGTTCCGCGAGGATCTCCAGCCCGCGGACGGCGAGGTCCCGCAGCTGGGACGGCGGCAGGACGGTGCGCTCGGCGACGATGCCGACGCCGAGACCCATGTCGGTCTCGTAGGTCTCCACGTGGTGCGGCCCGGCACCCCACCGGGCGCGGACCAGCTCGGCGACGACGGCGGGGACGTCGACGTCGGGCACGGCGGGCAGCGGCACGACGCTGGTCTGCACGTGCCAGTTCGCGGCCGTCCCCTCGGGCCGCGGCGCGCTCACCACCCCGTGACTGACCACACCGGCGTCCAGCATCGCCGCGCGCCAGTCCATCAGCGCCCGGGTGCTGTCGGCCCGGACGTCGACCGGGCCGCCCGGCCACGTGCCGCGCACCAGCCGGTCGAGGTGGTCCCGCGCCTCGTCGTCGTCCGGGAGGAGGAGCTCGGTCCAGTCGCGCGGGAGGCAGAGCTCCACCAGCCCCGAGGCGCCGGGCGTCACCGCACCACGCTCGTCCGCTGGGTGAGCGAGCGGTCCCCGAGCCACGTGCCCTCCGACCGGGTCGGGTCGCCTGCCGCGACGGTGCGCACCGTCCCCGCCTGGTTGACCTTGTAGCGCGCCAGCCGCCAGAGGAACTCGCCCTCCGCCATCTCGTAGCTGGTGCTGCGGGCCAGCTCGAACCAGCTCGCCACCGAGCCGCTGCTGCCGGAGCCGGCCACCTCGACCAACCGCCGGCCCGCCCCCAGTGCGCCGAGGCCGAGGACCAGGCCGGCGGCGTCCATGAGCACCGTGCCGTCGGTGAGCGCCTCCGCGAAGCTGCCCGTGTTCCCGACCGCGGACAGGTAGTGGAAGCCCATCGACACCGCCCCGAGCACCAGGGCGGGGACCGCCAGGAGCTGCAGGCCCGGGACGAAGGCGAGGAAGCCGCAGGCGGTGCTGAGGAGACTCGCGACGTCGCCGATCAGGTCCAGCAGTGGCGCGTACTCCTCCAGCGACTGCACGAGCCCGTCGCGGAAGTCGTCCGCGAACTCCTGCACCTCGGCGAGCGCCGTGGTCACCTCCTCGGCGAGCCGGGACCAGAAGCCGGGCGCGTCCGGGGCGATGTCCATGGCCCGCTGCAGCCGGCCGGCCGCCTCCCGCCCGGCCTGCTCGTAGCCGGCGAGCAGGGTGCGGGCCTCCCCGGCGATGCGCTCGACCTCCGCGTCCGCCGTTCCCGCGGCCCGCCCCGCGGCCGCCCGGGCCCGGAGCCGCTCGGTCTCGGCGGCCGCCTGCTCCGGGGTCGGCGGCGCGTCGGAGGCCGGGGCGGCGGCCGGGATGGCGGCGTAGCCGGCGTGCGCCGCCTGGGCGCGGCGCACCGCGGCCGCGTGCTCCGCCTCCAGCGCCCGCGCGCGGCGCTGGCCGGCGTGCATGGTGTCCAGCCAGTCGTGCAGCGCGCGGCCGGCCTCGGTGAAGGACCGGGCCGCGGTCTCGACCTTGGGCCGGAACTCGTCCGACAGCAGGTCGCGGAAGGCGACGGCCGCGGAGCCCCGCCACTCGCCGTCGGCGGCTCCGGTGAGCACCGCGGAGATCCGCTCGAGCACCTGGCCGGCACCGGTGACGCCGGCGGCCACCTGCCCGGCGGCGGCCACGTCTCCCGGCGCCGGGTCGAACCCCAGCGAGGGGAACCGGTCGCTCATCGTCCGCCCGCTCCGCGCAACGCATCGCTGAGCGACACGTCGGCCTCCCGGAAGGCCGCGGAGATGCGGTCGAGGGCCTCGGCTGCGTCCGCGGCGAAGCCGCCCAGCTTGCCGATGCCGTAGGCCCACTCGTCGCCGAACTCGTCCATCCGCCGGGCCAGGGCCGGCGCACCCATCGCGGCTCCGGTCACCTCGCGCATGTCCCGCGCGGGCTGCTCCAGGAGGTCGCGGATGCCCAGGAGGTCCGACCGCACGCGGGCCAGCACCGCTCCGTCGATGTACAGATCGCTCACTCCGGCCTCCACCTCTCCGCCGCTTGCGGCCGGGTCACACTAACGAGACGCGACGGGGTCGACGGCCGTTGTCCACAGGCCCGGGCCGAGCCCCGGCAGCCTCCGTCAGGGCGCGTCCGGCAGGGTGGGGACGGCGACGGTGCGCAGCTCGCCGTCGCCCAGGTGCAGCAGCCCCCGCCCGGGCCGCACCGGGCTGCCGACGGCGCTGCGCGGCAGCCGCACGCCGATCAGGTCGCCGTCGGTGCTGCCCTGCGGGGAGAGCAGCAGCCCCTGCCGGGCCTTCCGCGCGTCCACCTGCCACCCGGAGAGCCCGGTGCAGATGCCGTCGGCGCTGCCGGCGAGCACCAGGCTCCGCCCGGGCGGCCCGGCGCCGGTCACCACCTCACGGAACACCTCCGCGGCGGGGCAGTCGCGGAGCACGTCGCCGTCGTCGAGCAGCAGGACCAGCGGCCGCCCGGGGTCGGCGGTGAGCACCTCCCGCCAGAGGGCGGCCGGTGCGGCGGCGTCCGCCACCACGGCGACGACGCCGGAGCGCCCGGCCAGGGCCCGCAGCGGGGACGCCTTCGGCGCGCAGACGGCGACCTGTGTGCCCTGCCGCAGCAGCGACTCCGCCATGACGGCCAGCACCGAGCTCCGGCCCGAGCGGCCCGGTCCGGCGACCACGAACGCCCGGCCGCCGCCCAGCAGGTCGGGGCCGGCGGCGGCCAGCTCGTCACCGCCCACCCCGACCAGCGCGAAGCCCGGTCCGGGGTCCGCCGGCCGCATCTCCCACGCCGTCTCGAAGCGGATCCGGGAGGGCAGCACGTCGACGCGGAAGGGTCGGGCCGAGTGCGGCAGCAGGGCATCGCGCACGTGCGCGGCCTTGGCGATCTCGGCCAGCGCCGCCGCCTGCCCCGCGCCCGACGCGTCGTCCGCCAGCAGCGCCACCTGGGTCTCGACAGCGCCGTCGACGGTGACCCCCCGCCCGGGCGGCAGGTCGCCGGGCACCTGCCGGCCGGGCACGCCGACCAGCGGGTAGTCGCCCCGGTCGGCCAGCCGCAGGACGAGCTTGCTGTCGGTGAGCGAGGCCAGCCGTGCGGTGCCCAGGGAGCGGTCGCCGGTCAGCACGACGGAGATCCCGGCCGACGCGCCCTCGCGCACGAGGGTCAGCAGGACATCGGTGAGCCGGCCGCCGTCGACCTCGCCGAGGGTGGGCGTGAACCCCTCCCACCGGTCGACCAGCAGCAGCACGTGCGGCAGCCGCTGGTCGGGCGGAGCCGAGTCGCGCTGCTCGGTCACGTCGGCGAAGCCACCGTCGGCGAGCAGCTGCTGCCGGCGCTCCAGCTCCCGGGCGAGCCGGTCGAGCAGCCGGACGGCGCGCTCGGTCTGGGCCCGCGGGACCACCGCCCCGCACTGCGGCAGGTCGGCCAGCGGCAGCAGCGCACCGTTGCCGCAGTCGAGGGCGTACAGGTGCACGTCCCGGGTCGAGCACCGCGCGCCGACCGCCCCGGCCACGGTCCGCAGCAGCTGCGACCGGCCGCTCCGGGGCGACCCGATGACCAGCAGGTGCCCGTCGGTCGCCGGGTCGAAGGCGGCGACGCGGCGCTCCTGCCGGGCGGGCAGGTCCTGCAGGCCGTAGGGCAGTACGCCCCCCGGCGCCGCGTCCTCGGCCAGGTCGTCGAGCAGCAGCCGCGACGGCAGCGCCGCCAGCCACGGGCTGCGCTGCGCCGGCACGGCCTCGGCGACGGCGGCGTCGCGCACCGCCTGCACGAGCACCGACAGGTCGGTGACCTCGACGTCGGCCGACGGGCCCGCCCCCGCCGGCCGCTGCGGCGCGGCGTACCCGACCTGGTGCCAGGCCAGCGGGACGGCGAACGGCGCGGCGGCGGCTCCTGCGCCCTGCCCCGGACGGCGGCCCCCGATCCGGCCGGCCTGGAACGGCACCAGCGCGCCGTGGCCGAGCCGGGCGAACCCGCGCCCGGGAGCGGACTTCGGGATCCGCGCGGCGTCGGTCGCGTCCAGCACGTCGCTGCTGTCCGCGCCGTCGGTGACCCGCAGCGAGATGCGCAGGTTGGTGTTCGCCCGGATCTCCGGCGACACGACCCCGCTGGGCCGCTGGGTGGCCAGGAGCAGGTGGATGCCGAGCGACCGACCGCGCTGCGCGATGCCGACCAGGCCGGCCACGAAGTCCGGCAGCTCCCGCGCGAGCGAGGCGAACTCGTCGATGACGATGAGCAGCCGCGGCAGCGGCGGGGAGCCGGGCTCGCGCGCCTGGCGGTCGACGTAGTCCTCGAGATCCTTGACGCCGGCCTCGGCCAGCCGGTGCTCGCGGTACCTCAGCTCCGCGCCGAGGGAGGTGAGCGCCCGTTCGACCAGGTGCGCGTCGAGGTCGGTGACCATGCCGACGGTGTGCGGCAGGTGCACGCAGTCCTTGAACGCGCTGCCGCCCTTGTAGTCGACCAGCACGAAGTTCAACGCGTCCGGGCGGTTGGCCACCGCGAGCGAGGCGATCATCGTCTGCAGCAGCTCGGACTTCCCTGCGCCGGTGGTTCCGGCGACCAGCCCGTGCGGGCCGTCGGTGCGCAGGTCGAGGGTGAGCGGACCGTGCAGCCCCGCGCCCACCACCATGCGCGTGGTCCGACCTTCCAGCTGCCAGCGCGCGCGGACGCCGTCCACGGTGGGCGGCTCCAGCCCGAGGACGTCGAGCAGCCGCACGCTGTCGGGCAGCACGGCGTCGTCGTCGGCGAGGCTGACGTCGCGCAGCGGCGCCAGCGCGCGGGCCGTCCGCTCGGCGAGCTCGGCCGCCACCGGCTCGGCGAGCACGCCGGGAACCGGGTCGTGGCCGCTGCGGCGCAGCGACAGCGTCGCCTCCCCCTCGGCGTCGAACACCGCCGTCGCGGTGGCCGCCTCGGGCAGGAAGCGCTCCTCCTCGTCCGCGCACACCGCGTAGACGCCGACCGCCGGCCCGTCCTGGAGCACCTGGGCCAGGCCCGGCACCGCGCGGAGCGGGCGGAAACCGTCCACCACCAGCACGTGCGCCGGGAAGGACTCCGGCAGCACCCGTCCCGCGCCGGTCGTCGTCGCCTCGCGCCGGGCCTTGACCAGCGCGGTCAGCTCCGCCACCCGCGCGGCGACCGTCTCCGGGTCGTTGCCGACGGACGCCACCGGCCCCTCGCCGTCGGCCGGGCGGGCGTGCGGCAGCCAGCGCACCCAGTTCCAGTCGGTGCGGGACCGCGGGGTGAGGACGGTGAGCGCGAGGTCGCGCGGCGGGTGGTGGACGGCCAGCTGCAGCACCACCCAGCGCAGCAGCCCGGCCAGCGGCTCGGCCGGGCCGGCGAGCCCCACGACGCCGGCCTCGCGCAGCGGCACGACCGCGGGCACCGCCCGCACGGTGCGCGGCTCCCGCGGCTCGTCGCGACCGGAGCGGTCGGTGACCACCACCTGGGCGGGGAGGTCCGCCGACCCGAGCCGGAGGTCGAGCGCGTCGGGGTCGGTGCGGCGCCGCTCCCACAGCCGCCGGCCGGGCAGGACCGCGGTGAGCAGGGCGGTGGCGGGGTCGGGGTGGGCGGCGCGGCGGCGGGTGGTCTCCTCGGCCAGTGCGGTCCCGATCCGCTCCCGGGCGCGGGCCAGCTCCCGCTCGTGCTCCGCGCGAGCGTGCCGGGCCTCGCGGGCACCCTGGCGGCGGTCGGCGACGGCGTTGCCGACCATCATCACCGGGCCGGCGACGGCGAACACCAGGTACAGCGGTGAGCGCAGGACGACGGCCAGCACGATCCCGATGACCAGCGGCATCACGATCATCAGCAAGGGGAACCGGCGGGGCTCCCGCGACCGGGGTTCCTGCGGCAGCTGGATGCGGACCTCCCGCTGCGACGGCAGGATGCGCGGCGCCCGGACGAAGGCCCGGGCCCCCGGGCCGGCCGGCTCGACGGCGGCGTCGGCCACCGGGGCCGGCCCGATCTCCAGCCGGGTGTCGCCGAGCTGCACCAGCCGGCCGGGGCCGACCGCCGCACCGGGCTCCTCCTCGGGCACCGGCTCGCCGTCCACGAACGAGCCGTTGGCCGATCCGAGATCGCGCAGGGTCGCGCCGTCGGCGTCCACTCGCAGCAGCGCGTGGCGGCGGGACATCGCCCGGTCGGGGAAGCCGACCGAGCCGCTGCGGCCGAGCTCGTGCTCGCCGATCGGCAGCTCGGCGACCTGCCCGCTGCCCGGGCCGCTGAGCACCCGGAGCTGCCAGCCGCGAGGGGACCGGGGCCCGACGGTGGGCGGCGCGGACAGGTGCACCACCGCGCCGTCGACCAGCGGGCTCTCCCCGACCGGCCGGTCGTCGCCGAGCCGCTCGCCGGCGATCCAGATCCCCTCGGCCGGCCGGCCGGCGATCCGCCCCAGCTCCGCGGCCACCCGGCCGACCGGCAGGTCGTCGTCCACGTCGACGGCGACGTCGAGCAGCGCACCGTCGGCCTGCCCGACGCTCACCTGGACGCGCACGCGGCGGAACGCTAGACGGACGCGGCGGTTCCGGTCCATCGGCGCCTGTGGACATCCCCGGTCGAGGGACACCCGGGCGGGGTCAGCTCGCGGTCTGCACCTCGAAGTGCACGAAGGACACCCCGCCGGTGGCGAAGTTGGCGAGGTCCGCACCGGCGGCCCGGCCCTCGGGCGATGCGAGCGCCTGCCCCATGGCCGCTTCGGAGTCGAAGTCCAGCTCGGCGACGAGGTAGGGCGCCGGCTGGGCCGGGTCCATCGCCTGGCCGTGCCCGAAGGTCAGCCGGACCAGCCCGGGCTGCTTCAGCGCCAGCGGGGTGTGGGTCTCCCGGTAGTAGGCGTCGAACGCCGCCGGGTCCTCGGGCGTCCCGTAGCTGACCACCAGCCTGTGCACCATCTCGCCGCACCTCCCGATCCCCCGGGCTCCGCTGCCCGGGCCGTTCCTGCACCCAACCAGGGAAGGGGCGACCGCCGCGACCGGTCGGTCAGAAGGTCAGCACCAGCCGGCCGCGCACGCCGCCGGCCTCGAGCACCCGGTGCGCCTCGGCGGCCTGCTCGGCCGGGAAGGTGCGGGCGACGCGGAGGGTGACCACGCCCTCCTCGACCTGCTGCCGCAGCCGGTCGAGCGCCGGGCGGTCGGTGGCCACCTTCCGGACGAGGGTCGGGAAGAACCGCAGCCCGCGTTCGCCGTTCCCCCGGTAGCCGCGCACCGTCGCGACCGCGCCGCCGTCCTTGACCGCGGGCAGGACGAGCTCGTCCTGCACCGAGCCGTCGGCCAGCCCGTCGACGCCGTCCGGGAACTGCTCGCGGATCCGGTCGGCGACGTCGTCGCCGCGGCGCACCACGACGTCGGCACCCAGTCCGCGGACGAGCTCCTCGTCCGCCGCGGAGGCGTCGGCCACCACGGTCAACCCGTCGGCCTTGGCCAACTGGATGACGTAGCCCCCGTAGGCACCCGCCGCACCGGTCACCGCGAGTACCTGTTCCGGCTGCAGCCCCATCAGGTCGAGCGAGAACCGGGCGGTGAGCCCGTTCATCGGGAGCGTGGAGGCGGCCACGGCGTCGGTTCCCGCGGGGACGCGGACGACCGAGTCGCCGGGCAGCACCTTGTCCTCGCGGTAGCCCCCGTACGGCCCGAACGGGACGACGATGCCCATCGCCAGGTCACCGACGCCGAGGTGGGTCACGCCCTCGCCGACCTCGGTGACCGTGCCGGCGACGTCCATGCCGGGCACCCACGGCGGGGTCTTCACCGGGTCACGGTCCGCGTAGGCGCCGGAGCGGGCGTGGGTGTCGGTCGGGCTGACCGCGGCCGCCTCGACCCGCAGCCGCACCTGCCCGGGGCCCAGGGGCTCGCGCTCGACGTCGACGATGTGCAGGGCCTCCGGCCCGCCGAACTCGGTCACTCCCGCTGCACGCATGCCCCCTGCCTACACGGAACGGCCACCGCGCGCTCCGGCGGAGCACTGCCCGGAGAACACCTCGGCCCCCTGCCCGAGGGGCAGGGGGCCGAGGGACGGGCGGGGTCAGCCCTTGAGCTTGTAGGTCTTGAGCAGACCGCGGCTGATGATCGTCTTCTGGATCTCGCTGGTGCCCTCGCCGATGAGCAGGAACGGCGCCTCGCGCATGAGCCGCTCGATCTCGTACTCCTTGGAGTAGCCGTAGCCGCCGTGGATGCGGAACGACTGCGTGGTCACCTCGGCGCAGTACTCGCTGGCGATCACCTTGGCCATGCCGGCCTCGACGTCGTTGCGCTGCCCGGCGTCCTTGAGGCGGGCGGCGTTGACCATCATCTGGTGGGCCGCCTCGACCTTGATCGCCATCTCGGCGAGCTGGAAGGCGATCGCCTGGTGCTGGGCGATCGGCTTGCCGAAGGTCTCCCGCTGCTGCGCGTAGGCCACGGCCAGCTCGAAGGCGCGGATGGAGATGCCGCAGGCGCGGGCGGCCACGTTGACCCGGCCGACCTCGACGCCGTCCATCATCTGGGCGAAGCCCTTGCCCGGCGCCCCGCCGAGGACCATGTCCGCACCGATGCGGTAGCCGTCGAACACCAGCTCGGTGGTGTCGACGCCCTTGTAGCCCATCTTGTCGATCTTCCCGGGGATGGTGAGGCCGGGAGCGACCTCGCCGAACCCGGAGGGCTTCTCGACGAGGAAGGTGGTGAGGTTCTGGTGCGCCTTGTCCGCGCCCTCGTCGGTGCGGACCAGCGCGGCGACCAGCGTCGAGCTGCCACCGTTGGTCAGCCACATCTTCTGGCCGTCGATGACGTAGTCGTCCCCGTCGCTCCGTGCCTTCGTGCGGATCGCGGCGACGTCGGAGCCCAGCCCCGGCTCGGACATGGAGAAGGCGCCGCGCACCTCGCCGGTGGCCATGCGCGGCAGGAAGTGGTCCTTCTGCTCCTGCGTGCCGTGCTGCTTGATCATGTAGGCGACGATGAAGTGCGTGTTGATGACACCCGACACGCTCATCCAGCCGCGGGCGATCTCCTCGACCACCAGGGCGTAGGTCAGCAGCGACTCGCCGAGGCCGCCGTACTCCTCGGGGATCATCAGCCCGAAGATGCCGAGCTCCTTGAGCCCGTCGACGATCTTCTGCGGGTAGATGTCGCCGTGCTCGAGCTCCTGCGCGTTCGGGATGATCTCCCGGTCGACGAAGCTCCTGACCGTCGACAGGATCTCGCGCTGGATGTCGGTCAGGTCAGCGGTCTGTGCCAAGCGGGTCAACGGGTGCGCTCCATTCGGGACGGCGGTGTCCGAGTTACCGAGGAGTATGGGACACCGCCGCGGCCGCTCCGGCGTGTGCCTGCTCACGCTCCCCCGCTGCACCGTGCGTCCCAGCGGCGCGTGGCGTCGACCGGGGTCCCGGCACGGCCGTGGTGGAGTAGCCGCTCGGCGGCAGCGCACGGCACAGGAGGATCCATGACCCACGGCGACGACGGGCTGTACCGCGGCGACCCGCCGCCGGCGTCGCCCGGCGTGGGGTCCGTCCCGCCCGGAGCCGGGTACGCCCCGCCCGGCCACGGCCAGCCCTACGGGCCGCCGCCTGGGTACGGCCCGCCGCCCGGGTACGGCCCGCCGCCCGGCTACGGCCCTCCCCCGGGCTATCCGGCGCCGTGGGGGCGGCCGACGAACACGATGGCGATCGCCGCGCTGGTGCTGGCCTTCGTCATGCCGCCGGTGGGGCTGGGCCTGGGCATCGCCGCGCGCCGGCAGATCCGCCGGACCGGCGAGGAGGGGGACGGCCTGGCGCTGGCCGGCCTCATCGTCGGCGGGATCGGTACCGCGATCTACACCCTCGTCATCGTGATCTGGGTCCTCGCCTTCGCCGCCCTGACCAACACCGGCTTCGGCCCCTGACCTCCGACTCCTGTTCCCCGTGCCCGGTCCCTAGGCTGCCGGCATGGCGGCCGAGCACGCAGCACGGGACCGGGAACCGCAGGCCGTCGAGCTCGCGCTGCCGTTCACCGGCCGCTGGCTGACCCGCAACAGCCCGGCCCGGCGGGTGCCGAGCCACGGCACCGACCTGCTCGGCGAGCGGTACGCGGTCGACTTCGTCGGGGTGGACGCGCGGGGCCGGACGGCGGGGACGCGCGACTGGCGGACCCTCGTCGCCACCGAGCCGCCGGAGCGCTTCACCGGGTTCGGGCGGCCGATCCTCGCCCCCGCGGGCGGCACCGTCGTCGCCGTGCACGACGGCGAGCCCGACCACGAGGCGCGGCGGTCGCAGCTGGCGCTGGTCCCCTACGCGCTCGGCCAGGCGGGGCGCCTCCGCGCGGGGCTGCACGCCGTCGCCGGCAACCACGTGATCATCGCGCTGCCCGGGGCGCGGGCCTTCGTCGCCCTGGTGCACCTCCGGCACGGCTCCGTCCGGGTTTCCGCCGGTCAGGAGGTGGCGGTGGGCGACCCGCTGGCCACCTGCGGGAACTCCGGGAACTCGACCCAGCCGCACGTCCACCTGCAGGTCATGGACAGCGCCGACCTGTCCGTCGCGCGGGGCGTGCCGATGCTCTTCCGCCGGTTCCGGGAGTCGTCGCGCGCCGGCCGGGTGCTCGTGCGGGACCGCGGGATGCCCGCCGAGGGCGCGGTGGTGGAGCCCCTGCCCGCCGAGGCATAGGAGGCTTTGCCTACGGAACCGAGTGGAATCCGTAGGCAGAGCCTCCTATGCCTGGTGAGGTGCGGCTCAGCTCTCGGGCGGCGTGAAGGACGACGTCCGGGACAGGCCGGCGGCGCGGCCCTTGCCCGCGATGACCAGCGCCATCTTGCGGCTGGCCTCGTCGATCATCTCGTCGCCGAGCATCGCCGAGCCCTTCTTGCCGCCGGCCTCCGACGTCGCCCAGTCGTAGGCGTCGAGGATCAGCTCGGCGTGGTCGTAGTCCTCCTGCGACGGCGCGTAGATCTCGTTGGCGGCGTCGATCTGGCCCGGGTGTAGCACCCACTTGCCGTCGAAACCGAGCATCGCCGAGCGCTTGGCGACCTCCTCGAAGGCGGGCACGTCGCGCACCTGCAGGAAGGGCCCGTCGATCGCCTGCACGCCGCGGGCGCGGGCGGCCATGAGGATCTGCATGAGGATGTAGTGGAACGGGTCGCCCGGGTAGTCCGGGTGCAGCGCGCCCACGACCAGCGACTTCATGTTGATGCTGGCCATGAAGTCGGCCGGGCCGAAGATGATCGTCTCGATCCGGTCGCTGGCGAACGCGATGTCGTTGACGTTGATCAGGCCCTGGGCCGTCTCGATCTGCGCCTCGATGCCGATCCGGCCGACCTCCAGGCCGTTGGCCTTCTCGATCTGGGTCAGCAGCATGTCCAGGGCCTTGACCTGGGCGGCGTCCTGCACCTTCGGCAGCATGATGCAGTCGAGTTCGGCGCCGGCTCCGCCGACGACCTCGACCACGTCCTGGAAGGTCCACTCCGTCGTCCAGTCGTTCACGCGGACGGTACGGATCTTGTCGCCCCAGCCACCCTCGTTCAGGGCCGCGACGATGTTCTTCCGGGCACCGGGCTTGGCCAGCGGCGCGCAGGCGTCCTCCAGGTCGAGGAAGACCTGGTCGGCCGGCAGGCCCTTGGCCTTCTCCAGGAACCGGGGGTTGCTGCCCGGGACGGCGAGGTTGGAACGACGGGATCGCAGCTCGGCCACGGTGCCTCCGCTTGTCGATGGAGTCGGGAAGGTCGGTTACCGGAGGGTAGCGACGCCGTGATCACCCCGCCGACCCGGCCGAGAGCTCAGGTGCCCGGCTCGACCAGCGTCGTCGGCCGGCTCGCCCGCACGACCAGCGCCACCCCGGCCACCACCAGCACGACGCCGGGGAGCGCCAGCAGCGGCGGCATCTGGCCGAGGAGGACCAGCGCGAACAGCAGCGCGCCGGGCACCTCGAGCAGGACGGCGAGGCTGACGACGGTCGGCCCCACCGTCGAGAGCACCAGGTTGAGCAGCGTGTGCCCGAACAGCTGCGCCGAGACGGTGATGCCCGCGATCAGCCACCAGTCCCGGGCCTCGAAACCGCCCAGCGGCGCCTCGACGAGCAGCGCCGCGACCGCGATGACGACGGCGCACACCGAGTAGCAGACGACGGCGTAGGCCGACGTCGCCAGCCGCCGGCGGGCGCGCGCCCCGGCCAGCACGTACCCGCCGACGCAGACCGCCCCCAGCAGGGCCAGCGCGTCGCCCGCGAACGCCTCGAGGCTCACCGTCACGTCCACCCCGACGATCAGCACCACGCCGGCGAAGGCGAGGAGCAGCCCCCACCAGACCGCGGCCGGCAGCCGCACGCCGGAGATCCGCGCGGCCAGCGCCGTCCAGATCGGCGTGGTGGTGACCAGCGCGACGGAGGCGGCCACCGTGGTCATCGACAGGCTCGGCAGCCAGGCCGCGAAGTGCGCCGCGAGGAAGAGCCCCGCGACGACCGAGCTGCGCAGGTCCCGCCAGCGCAGGCCGGTCAGGGTCGAGCGCTCCCGGGTGAGCAGCACCGGCAGCAGCGCGGCGGCACCGGCGGCGTTGCGCCAGAACGCCAGCGCCAGCATCGGCGCGGTCACCATCGCGGTCAGGGGCGCCGACAGCGAGACGCCGACGACGGCGAGGGAGAGCAGGCCGACCTCCCGGCTCCCCGGGCGGTGCAGCGCCCAGGCCTCGGCCGACGCGGTGCTCACTCCGGCACGCGGATGCGGCCGCTCGCCACCGGGACGACGGCACCGCGCACGGTCGCCGCGACCGCCCGCCCGCCGACGGCGGTCACGGTGCACTCGAGGACCGAGGGCCGCCCCATGTGCTCGCCCTGCCGCACCGTGTACGACGACGTGCCCTCCCCGGCGAGCAGCCCGCTCTCCACCAGCCACACCCCAGCGCCGAGCGCGGCGGACCCGGTGGCCGGGTCCTCGCCCCAGTCGAGGTCGCCGGCGAAGACCCGCGCGCGGGCGGTGGCCGAGCCGGCGTCCCAGGACAGCACGGAGACCCCCTCCCCCACGTCGAGGGCGGCGAGCGCCGCGCGGTCGGGCACGGCCCGGTCGACCGCCTCCGGGCACACCGAGAGGTAGGCGAACGGCAGGCCGCAGCCGGCGACGTCGGAGGGCACACCGGTGGCGTCGGGCTCCCCGAGGCCCAGGGCGGCGGCGAGTTCCGCGGGAGCCGGGCCGTCCTGGAGCGTGGGGCGGCCGCCGGAGAGCGTCGCGCCCTCGGCGTCCACCACCACGTCGAGGACCCCGGCGCCGCACTCCTGGCGCAGCGTCCCGGCCGGCAGCCGCCCGGTGCGCACCAGCGTGTGCGCCGCCCCGACGCTCGGGTGCCCGGCGAAGGGCAGCTCGGCGAACGGCGTGAAGATGCGCACCCGGTAGTCGGCGCCGGGCTCGGTGGGGGCGGACAGGAACGACGTCTCGGACAGGTGGAACTCGTTCGCCAGCGCCTGGCACTGCGCCGTCGTCAGGCCGTCGGCGTCGAACACCACGGCCAGCGGATTGCCGGCGAACGCCCGCTCGGCGAACACGTCGACGACCTCGTAGTCCAGCGCATCCGGGGCAGCCACGGCGCCGACGGTAGCCTTCGGGCCGTGACGACGGTGACCAGGGCGTACGTCTCCCGGCTCGCCGGGCTGACCGTCTTCGACCCCAACGGCGACCGGGTCGGGAAGGTCCGCGACGTCGTCGTCGGCCTCCGCGTGGGGACCGCGTGCCCCCGGGTGCTGGGCGTGGTCGTGGAGGTGGTCGCCCGGCGCCGGATCTTCGTGCCGATGGGCCGGGTCACCGCCCTGGACCCGGGCGCGGTGATGCTGAACTCGGGCACCCTCAACCTCAAGCGGTTCGAGCAGCGGGCCGGCGAGACGCTGGTGCTGGGCGAGCTGCTGGACCGGCAGGTCCGGATCAACGAGTCCGGCCGCCCCGCCCACGTGGTGGACGCCGCGATGGAGCAGACCCGCACCGGTGACTGGCTGCTCTCGCGGCTCGCCGTCCAGGAGCCCGGCCGGCTCGGCCGCCGCGGGCAGCTGCACCAGCTCGCCTGGGACGAGGTGACCGGGCTGGCGCTGCCGCAGACCGGGCAGGGCGCGGAGACGCTGATCGCCACCTACCGCGAGCTGAACGCCGCGGACATGGCGCACGCGCTGCAGGAGCTGCCGATCAAGCGCCGGCACGAGGTGGCCGAGGCCATGGACGACGAGCGGCTGGCCGACGTCCTCGGCGAGCTGCCCGAGGCCGAGCAGATCACCATCCTCGGCACCCTGGACGAGGGCCGGGCGGCCGACGTGCTCGAGGAGATGGACCCCGACGACGCCGCGGACCTGCTGTCGGAGCTGCACGACGTCGACCGGGACCGGCTGCTGGAGCTCATGGAGCCCGACGAGGCCGAGTCGGTGCGGCAGCTGCTCAAGTACTCGGAGGACACCGCCGGCGGGATGATGACCAGCGAGCCGGTGATCCTCGCCCCGGACGCGACGATCGCCGAAGCCCTGGCGCGGGTGCGCCAGGAGGAGATCACGCCGTCGCTGGCCAGCCAGGTCTACGTCTGCCGCCCGCCGTCGGCGACGCCGACCGGCCGCTACCTCGGGCTGGCGCACATCCAGCGCCTCCTGCGCGAGCCCCCGTCGACGCTGGTCAGCGGGGTGCTCGACGACCTCGAGCCGCTGAAGCCGGAGGCCCCGCTGGCCGAGGTCACCCACTACTTCGCCACCTACAACCTGGTGGCCGCACCGGTGGTGGACGCGCAGGGCCGGCTGGTCGGTGCGGTCAGCGTCGACGACGTGCTGGACCACCTGCTGCCCGAGGACTGGCGGGAGCGGGCCCGCCGTGGCTGACGGCCCCCGGCTCGACGTCCCCAGCGGTGGCGCACGGCGGTTCGGCAGCTTCCTGCGGCTCAACCCGGACGCCGTCGGGCAGTTCGCCGAGGGCATCGCGCGCTTCCTGGGCACCGGCCGGTTCCTGGCCGTGCAGACGATCCTGGTCGTCGTCTGGATCGCGCTCAACGTCTTCGCCGTGCGGCTGCGCTGGGACCCCTACCCGTTCATCCTGCTCAACCTGGCGTTCTCGACGCAGGCCGCCTACGCCGCCCCGCTGATCCTCCTGGCGCAGAACCGCCAGGCCGACCGGGACCGGGTGCAGGCCGAGGAGGACCGCGCGCGGGCCGCGTCGACCCGCGCGGACACCGAGTACCTCGCCCGCGAGCTCGCCTCGGTGCGGGTCGCGGTCGGTGAGCTGGCCACGCGTGACTTCATCCGCAGCGAGCTGAACCGGCTGGTGCCCGAGGACGGCGACGACGACGGCGGCGAGCGCAAGAAGAAGGGCAAGAAGCGCCGGGAGCAGGCCGACCCGGTGGCCTGACGCGGCGGGTCAGATGATCCCGGTGTCGTAGAGCAGCCGGTTCACCAGCTCCTGCGCCAGCCAGGCCATCGGCAGCAGCAGCCCGAGCGCCCAGAGGCGGGTGCTCCGGTGCCGCGGCAGGGCCAGCACGACCACGAGGGCGACGACGACCTCCACCACCGCCTGGACCGGGTGCAGCACCACGTCGCTGCCGGTCCACTCCAGCCAGAGCCCCCGGACCGCGCCGTTCACCAGGGCCGTGCCCGCGGCCAGGGCGAGCACGGCACCGGCCGCCGGACCGGGTCGGCAGCTGGCCCACCACGTCGCCGCGGCGAAGACGGCCACCGCCGTGGCGGAGAGCAGCAGCCAGGCGAGGACCAGCTCCGGCTCGTAGCCGAACCCCAGCACGACCACCGCCCAGCCGTAGTAGGCGGCGGTCATCGCGGCGAAGAAGACGGCCGCGCGGAGAGCGGCGGCGCCCACGCGGGGCGCGGACCGGCCGATCAGCGCCACCACCAGCACCCAGGCGGCGGGGTAGGTGCCCAGGTCGCCGGCCCACTGCCAGCCCGACTCGTCCCCCGCCTTGGCCGCGATCCCGGCGAGCACGCCCAGCAGCGCGAACCCGGCCGGCCGGAGCAGGCCGCCCGCTCCGGGTCCCGGACGGGCGGGCGTGGGGGTTTCGTCGCGCACCTCGGTCACGCCGCGATGGTGGCCGATCAGCCACGACGGCGGTGGCTGCGGCGCGCGGCGGTACCGGTCAGCCGGTGAGGACGTGCACGAGCGCGCCGGCCGCCCCGGCGAGGACGAGCACCAGGATGAACGGCGCCCGCAGGGCCAGGGCGAGCGCCGCGACGGCGAGCCCGGCCAGCCGGCCGTCGACCACGACGTCGTCGCCGCTGGTCAGCCCCTGCACGACGACGAGCGCTGCCAGCAGCGCCGCCGGCACGAAGTCGACGACCCGCGCGACCCAGGGCTGCTCCACCCACGCCGCGGGCACCGACAGCCCGGCCAGCTTGAGCAGGTAGCAGCCGACGGAGGCGACGAGCACCGCCGTCCAGGTGCTGCTCACGAGGCCACCGCCCGCCGCGGCCGGCCGGCCAGGGCGACCGCCACCACCGCGGCGACCACCTGCACCCCCGGCGGGACGAAGGGGGTGAGCGCCAGCGCGACCACCGCGCCGCCGAGCGCCACCCGGCGCTGCACGGCGGGCTCGGGGAAGGCGCGGCCCAGCCGCGGCCAGAGCAGGGCGAGGAACGCGGCCGGGACGACGGCGTCCAGCGCCGCCCGCGCCGTACCGCCCAGCGCCGCCGCACCCAGCGCACCGACGACGGTCGTCGCGTTCCAGGTCAGGTAGAGCGTCGCCCCGCCCACCAGGAACGCCAGCCCGGCGAGCGCACGGTCGGGGGCCGCCAGCGACAACGCCGTCGTCTCGTCGATGACCCAGTGCGCCGTCCCCGCACGACGGAGCGGGCCCCGCGGGCGCAGCAGCGGCACCAGCCGCACGCCGTAGACGGTGTTGCGGGTGCCGAGCAGCAGCGCGCTGCTGACGGCGGCCAGCGCGCTGCCACCGGCGCCCAGCACGCCGATGAGTGCGAACTGGGACGCCCCGGTGAACATGACGGCCGAGAGCACCAGCGCCTGCCAGACGTCGAGCCCGGCGGCGTCTGCGGCCGCACCGAACGCCACCCCGTAGAGGCCGACGGCGAGGCCCAGCCCGACGGCGTCGCGCAGCGTGCGGGTGCGGGCGGGATCGGACACGTCCGCCGAGGTTAGGCGTCGCTCCCGGAGCTCACGGAGCCTCCCCGGGACGTGCCCGCCGGCGGCGCACCGTGCGGTCGGGGACGCCCGGCGCCCCCTCCGGCGCCGGTCGTGCGCCCGCGCACGGGACCGGCCTGAGCAGCAGATCACCCCCGCGCCCGGCGGAGCGCCGTGGGAGCCGCCGTACAGTGGCTGGAGACCCGTGGAGGCAAGCGCCGAGGCCCGGAGGCCGTTCCGGGTACCCCGTCGAAGGAGACACACATCCCGATGTCCGACACCCTGACCGGCCAGCCGGCGCTCGATGCAATCAACGCCGCCCTGGCCACCGTGCAGGACCCGGAGATCAACCGCCCGCTCCCCGAGCTGGGCATGATCAAGGACGTGCGGATCGGGCCGGACGGCTCGGTCGCCGTCGAGGTCTACCTCACCGTCGCCGGCTGCCCCATGCGCGAGACGATCACCAACCGGGTCACCCAGGCCGTCTCGGCCGTCCCCGGCGTGACCTCGGTGCAGGTCGCCCTCGACGTGATGAGCGACGAGCAGCGCAGCGAGCTGCGCAAGACCGTCCGCGGGTCCGACGCCGCCGAGCCGGTGATCCCCTTCGCGCAGCCGGGGTCGCTGACCCGTGTCTACGCGGTCGCCTCCGGCAAGGGCGGCGTCGGCAAGTCCAGCGTCACGGTCAACCTCGCCGCGTCCCTGGCCAAGCGCGGGCTGGCGGTCGGCGTCGTGGACGCCGACATCTACGGCCACTCGGTGCCCCGCATGCTGGGCGTCGACGACAAGCCCACCCAGGTCGACAACATGATCATGCCGCCGCAGTCGATGGGCGTGAAGGTCATCTCGATCGGCATGTTCACCCCCGGCAACACCCCGGTCGTGTGGCGCGGGCCGATGCTGCACCGCGCGCTGCAGCAGTTCCTCGCCGACGTGTGGTGGGGCGACCTCGACGTCCTGCTGCTGGACCTCCCCCCGGGCACCGGTGACGTCGCCATCTCGATCGCGCAGCTGCTGCCCAACGCCGAGATCCTCGTCGTCACCACGCCGCAGCTGGCCGCCGCCGAGGTGGCCGAGCGGGCCGGCGCGATCGCGACCCAGACCCACCAGCAGGTGGTCGGCGTCATCGAGAACATGAGCTGGATGGACCTGCCCGACGGCTCCCGGGTCGAGGTGTTCGGCTCCGGCGGCGGTCAGACCGTCTCCGACGCCCTCACCCGGACGCTCGGTGCGCGGGTGCCGCTGCTCGGCCAGATCCCGCTGGACACCCGGCTCCGCGAGGCCGGCGACGCGGGTGCGCCGATCGTGCTCGCCGACCCCGACTCCCCCGCCGCGCAGGCCCTGGAGAAGATCGCCGACGGGCTCGCCGTCCGGCAGCGCGGCCTGTCCGGCATGTCCCTGGGCCTCACGCCGGTCAAGCACTGAGCTGACCGGCTCCCTCTGGGGGTGTTCCTCCCGCTTCCCGGGTCCTGCAGGGCCCTGGGAGCGGGAGGAACACCCCCAGAGTCGTCGGCGGCTACGTGGCGTCGATGTCGAAGGGGGGCGGGACGGCGCGGTCGCGCGCCTGGGCGGCCACCACCGTCGCCGCCGTCGCGCCCGCGGCCCCGGTCCGGCGCACCGGGACGTCCTCGTCGTCGCCCATCAGCTGGGAGCGGATGAAGGTCCTGGGGTGGTACTTGCGCAGGTCCAGATCCCGCAGGTCCGAGAACTCGTCGCCCAGCGAGTCGTTGACCTGCTCGCGCACCCCGGTGATGGCCGAGCGCATCTTCTTCAGCCCGGACGCGGCCTCCTTGGCCAGGTCGGGCAGGCGCTCGGGACCGAAGATGAACAGCGCCGCGAGCGCCAGGACGGCGATCTCGCCCCAGCCGATCGAGTCGAACACCGTCGCTCCCGTCTGGCCGACCGCCCGCGCGGTCGCCGGCACCAGCCTAGGCCGGAAGTCCCCGTTCGGTCGCCCCCCTGTTCAGGCGGTGCCGAGCGTCACCTCGACCGTGCGGGAGCTGCCCCCGCGCACCAGTTCGAGGGTGACCTGGTCACCCGGCTCGCGGGCGTCGATCGCCACGGCGAGCTCCTCCGAGCTGCCGACCGGCGTGTCGTCGACCGCGATGATGACGTCCTCCTCGCGGATGCCCGCCTGCGCCGCGGGGCTGCCCGGCTCCACGTTGAGCACCAGGGCGCCGTCGCGGGTGCCGTCGGTGACCGACCGGGCGTTGACCCCGAGGGAGGCGTGCACGGCGGTGCCGGTCGAGATCAGCTGGTCGGCGATCCGGGTCACCGTGTCGATCGGGATGGCGAAGCCGAGGCCGATCGAGCCGCCGGCCCCGGTGGAGGCGATGGCGGTGTTGATGCCGACGAGCGCCCCGCTCGCGTCCACCAGCGCGCCGCCGGAGTTGCCCGGGTTGATCGGGGCGTCGGTCTGCACGGCGCTGATGACGGCGTTGGTGTCGGTGCCCTCGCCCGAGAGGCGCACCGGGCGGTCCAGCGCGCTGACGATCCCGCTGGTGACCGTGCCGGCCAGCCCCAGCGGCGAGCCGATGGCCACCACCGGGTCGCCGACGACGACGTCGCCGGAGCGGCCGAGCGACGCCGTCACCAGGCCCGGCTTCTCCACCTTGATGACCGCGAGGTCGCTGGCCGGGTCGCGGCCGACGATGCGCGCGGCGGAGCCGCTGCCGTCGGAGAAGACCGCCCGGATCTCCGCGCCCTCGACCTCGTCGGCGCCGGAGATGACGTGGTTGTTGGTGACGATGTAGCCGTTCTCGCCGTCGACCACCACGCCGGAGCCGGTCGCGCCGGCCTGGCCGACGCGCACCTCGATCGAGACGACCGCCGGGATGACCGCGTCGGCGATGTCGGACACCGAGCCCGGTTCGCGGGTGATGCCCGGGTCGACCTGCGAGAGCGTCGTGCCGGGGGTGAACAGCGGCGTCTCGTCGGCGGTGCGGGTCAGGTACCAGCCGGTGCCGCCGCCCACCAGCCCGACGACCAGCAGGGCGAGCACGGCGAGGGTGGCCAGGCGCACCGAGACGTCGCGCAGCCGGACCTTGCGGCGGCCCTGGGCGTCGACGAGGACCGGGCCCGGCTGGCTGTCCTCGTCGTAGACGGCCGGGGCACCCAGGCCGGCGGGCGACGCCGGGTCGCGCCAGGGATCGCTGCGCGCGTCGGCCTTCCACCACGGTCCGGTGGCGGTCCGGCGCGCGCCCGGGCGGCCGCCGGGCGGGTCCTGCAGGCCACCGCGGCCGGGAGCGGGCGGGCCGAAGGCGCGCAGCAGGGCCTCCGGCGGGGGCGGCGGCACCGGGCGCGGCGGCGCCGCGGGACGGCTCCCGGCGAAGCTGCCCGACACGCGCTCGGGCCGGCCGAACGCTCCGGCCTGCGCGGGAGTGGGCTGCGGTGCGGGAACGGCGCGGGGGGTCAACCGCTGCGCCGCGCTCTCGTCGAACGCGCCGGACTGCCCGTCGGGCCGGGCGAAGACCGCGTCGTCGGCGGGGACGCCCGCCGGGTCGTCCCGGGAGTCGCTCAGGGGGTACCGCCCGGGAAGCCGGTGCCCGAGGAGGTGTCGACGGTGACGGTCCGCAGGACCGGTGGCGCGACCTCGGTGTGCTGGTCGGGGCGGGCGGTGTCGGCGCCCGGCACGCGGTCGGGATCGGCAGGGAGGGTGAGCGCCAGCGCGGTCACGCCCGCACCCAGGCCCACGAGCGCCCCGGCCACCCCGCGGCGGAACCAGGGCCCGCCGAAGGGACCGCGCCGGTGCGCGCCCTCGGTGAGGTCGAGCGACCAGGCGCCGGAGCTCCCGGAGACGGTGAGCTCGCCCGGAGCAGCGCTCATCGACCCGGTGCCCTCACCGGAGCCCGGGACGTCGGCGGTGAAGGGGATCGCGCAGAGCCGGGACATGAGGTCGCCCGGCACCGCGACGTCCGCGGAGCCGTGCAGGGCCTCCTTGGCCTCCCGCTGGGCGGCCACCGCCATGCGGCACGTCGCGCAGCCGGCGAGGTGCCGCGCCGCCCGGCCGGCGGGCCCGGCGGTCAGCTCACCGTCGACGAGCGCGGCGATCGCCTCCTGCGCGAGGTGGCTCTCCGGGATGCTCACGCCACGACCTCCCCGGGAGTGCCCGCGCGACGCGGGGCCAGGTGCGCCAGCGCCTCCCGCAGCTGCACCCGGCCGCGGTGGATGCGGCTGCGGACCGTGCCCAGCTTGATGCCGAGCGTCGCGGCGATCTCCTCGTAGGTGAGGCCCTCGATGTCGCAGAGGACCACGGCCACCCGGAACTCCGGGGAGAGCGCGTCCAGCGCGGCCTGCACCTGCGGGTCCAGGTGGGTGTCGGCGTAGACCTGCTCCGGGCTCGGGGCCCGGCCGGGCAGCCGCTCGGTGTCCTCGGGCAGCGCGTCGAAACGGATCCGCTGCCGGCGGCGGACCATGTCCAGGAACAGGTTCGTGGTGATCCGGTGCAGCCAGCCCTCGAAGGTGCCCGGCGAGTAGTCGGCCAACGACCGGAACACCCGGACGAAGGTCTCCTGCGTCAGGTCCTCGGCGTCCTGCGGGTTGCCGGAGAGCCGGTAGGCCAGCCGGTACACGCGGGCGGAGTGGTCGCGCACGACCTGCTCCCAGGTGGGGGCCACCCAGGCGTCGGGCTCCGCGCCCGGACCGGAGGGCTGCGGTGCGGTGGCCTCGGACACGCCTCCAGGATCGCAGACGGGGGCGGTCAGGACGTCCCCGGCGTCAGCGGGTCGGGCGGACACGGCTCGCTTCAGGCGCACGAAGGGTTCAACGGACGACCGGCACATCCGTGTTCCCGCGCACCGCGGCTCCCAGGAGACGCACAGGTACGGCCCAGGACGCGGCGGTCGGGGTGGTCGGGCCGGGGGCCACTACCCTCGGCCGGTGATGAGCGCCGAGGAACCGCCGCACGGGCGCGGCACAGACCAGGGCGCCGCCTACGCCGACCGCTACGCCGCGGAGTCGCCCGAGATGGCGGCCGCGCGGCACCGCGCGCACGTCCTGTCGGGAGCGGTCCCGGTCGAGCCGCCCGTGGGCGCCACCCTCGCCGTCCTGGCCGCCACGTCCGGCGCCCGCTCGGTCGTCTCCATCGGCAGCGGGGGCGGCCTCGCGGCGCTCTGGCTGCTGCGCGGCATGCGGCCCGACGGCGTCCTCACGGCGCTGGACGCCGATCCCGAGCAGCTCCGGGCGGCACGCCTGGCGCTCGCCGAGGCCAAGGTGCCCGCCAGCCGGGTGCGGCTGATCTTCGGCACCCCCGGCGAGGTGCTCCCCCGGCTCTCGCCCGGGGGCTACGACATGGTCTGCTGCGCCGGCCCGCCCCGTGAGTACTCCGAGCACCTGCCCGCGCTGCTGTCCCTGGTGCGGGTCGGCGGCACGCTCACCTGCCACGGGCTGCTCGAGGGCGGTCGCATCGCCGAGCGCACGGCCCGCGACCCGCAGACGGTGGCCTGGCGCGAGATCGCCCGGACGATCCGGGACGACGAGAGCCTGCTCCCGGCCGTGCTCCCGATCGGTAGCGGGCTGCTGGTCGCCACCAAGCGGGTCTGACCCGCTCCGGGACGCCCTCAGCAGGCGGGGCCGGACGAACGACGGTCCTCGCCGACCACTACCCGGTCACGACCTCCACGGGGAGCACGCCCTGGCCCACCTCGATGCGTGCCGGCCCCGCAGGGACGCCCTCGGGGATGCGCACCGTCGTCTCGATGCGGGCCTGGGCATCCGCGTCGACGGCGCCCAGGGGGTAGCGCTGCCCGGTCGGGCCCTCGAGGACGAGGCTGATCGGCACGTCCCGTGCCGGAGCGGCGGGGTCTCCCCCTGTGTCGTTGCATCCTGCGCGCACGTGCTCCGCCGTGAGGCCGAGGTCGGAGCCGGGGCTCACGGTGGCCGCGGACACCGTGATGGCCGGGCCCGCGCACCCGCCGCCACCGGTGCTCGTGCCGGAGCCGCACCCCGCGAGGGGGACGAGCGCCACGAGGCACGGGGCCGCCCAGCGCGAGGTCACGACCCGACCGTAGGGCGCGGACAGGTACCGCCGCAGCCGGCGAGCGGACCGGATCAGAGGTAGGCGCGGGTGCCCTTGCCGAGGACGGTGATCCCGCCGGCGCTGACGTGGTAGCGCTCGCGGTCGAGCTCCGGGTCGTAGCCGATCCGCGCCCCGGCGGGCACGACCGCGTTCTTGTCCAGGATGGCCCGCCGGACGTGCGCACCCTCACCGATGTAGGCGCCGTCCAGGACGACGCTGTCCTCGACCCGGGCGCCCCGCTCGACGCGGACCCCGGGCGAGATGACCGAGCCGCGCACCGCGCCGCCGCCGATGATCGCGCCGGCGCTGACCATCGACTCCTCGGCGCGGCCGCCGAGCACGAACTTCGCCGGCGGGCGCTGCGGCGGCAGCGTGTAGATCGGCCACCGCTCGTTGTAGAGGTTGAACACCGGCGTCACCGAGACGAGGTCCATGTGCGCGTCGTAGTAGGAGTCGATCGTCCCGACGTCACGCCAGTAGCCGTGGTCCCGCTCGGTCGCCCCCGGGATCACGTTGGTGGAGAAGTCGTAGACCCACGCCTCCCCCGCCTCCGCCAGCATCGGCATGATCGAGCCGCCCATGTCGTGCACCGAGTCCGGGTCCTCGGCGTCGGTGCGCAGCGCCTCGAGCAGGGCGTCGGTGCTGAAGACGTAGTTGCCCATGGAGGCGAAGCTCTCCTCGGGCGAGTCCGGCAGGCCGGGCGGGTCGGCCGGCTTCTCCAGGAAGCCCCGCACCTTCCCCGCGGCGTCTGAGTCGATGACGCCGAACTCGGTCGCCTCGCGGCGCGGCACCCGCAGCCCGGCGATGGTGACGCCGGCGCCGGTGTCCAGGTGCTGCTGGATCATCTGCGCCGGGTCCATGCGGTAGACGTGGTCGGCGCCGAAGACGACGACGATCTCGGGCCGCTCGTCGTAGATCAGGTTGAGGCTCTGGAAGATCGCGTCGGCGCTGCCGGTGTACCAGCGCGGGCCGAGGCGCTGCTGCGCCGGCACGGGCGTGACGTAGTTGCCGAGCAGGCTCGACATCCGCCAGGTCTGGGTGATGTGCCGGTCGAGGCTGTGGCTCTTGTACTGGGTCAGGACGGCGATCTGCCGCACGTCGCCGTTGACCAGGTTCGAGAGCACGAAGTCGATGAGCCGGTGGTTGCCCCCGAAGGGGACCGCCGGCTTCGCACGGTCCCGGGTGAGCGGAGCCAGCCGCTTCCCCTCACCGCCCGCCAGGACGATGCCGAGTACCCGTGGACCGCCGCGCATGGGAGGCACCGTAACCGCTGCCGGGGACGGCGGCGCCATCCGTCCTCCGGGACCGCCCCCCTAGGGTGACAGCGTGCGCATCGGGATCGTCACGCGTGAGTGGCCGCCGGACGTCTACGGCGGCGCGGGGGTGCACGTCGAGCACCTGGTGGCGGCGCTCCGCGCGCTGCCTCCCGGGCCGGGCGGCCCGCTGGAGCTCGACGTCCACTGCTTCGGCGGCGCGCGCGCCGACGCGACCGGGCACACCGTGCCGGCGGGGCTGCGCGAGGCCAACGGCGCGCTGCAGGCCCTGGGGGTCGACGTCGAGATCGCCGCCGCCCTCGCCGGTGCCGACCTGGTGCACAGCCACACCTGGTACGCCAACACCGCCGGCCTGCTGGCCGCCCTCGTGCACGGGGCACCGCACGTGATCACCGCGCACTCCCTGGAACCACGCCGCCCGTGGAAGGCCGAGCAGCTCGGCGGCGGCTACCGGCTGTCCTCCTGGGCCGAGCGCACCGCCTACCTGGCCGCCGACGCCGTCGTCGCGGTGAGCGCGGGCATGCGCGACGACGTACTCGCCGTCTACCCCGAGCTCGACCCCGCCCGCGTGCACGTCGTGCACAACGGCGTCGACGCCGAGGCCTACCGCCCGGTGGCCGAGCCGGAGACCGTCCGCGCGCTGGGCGTCGACCCCGACCGTCCCTACGCGCTGTTCGTCGGCCGGATCACCCGCCAGAAGGGGCTGGCGCACCTGCTCGCGGCGGCCGACCAGCTGCCCGCCGACGCCGGTCTGGTGCTCTGCGCGGGCGCCGCGGACACCCCCGCGGAGCGGCAGCAGGTCGCTGACGCCGTCGCCGCCCTCCAGGCCCGCCGCGACGGCGTCGTCTGGATCGAGGCGATGCTGCCGCGCGAGCAGCTGGTGCCGCTGATCACCGGCGCCACCGTCTTCGTGTGCCCGTCGGTCTACGAGCCGCTGGGCATCGTCAACCTCGAGGCCGCGGCCTGCGGCACCGCCGTCGTCGCCAGCGCGGTGGGCGGCATCCCCGAGGTGGTCGACGACGGCCGCACCGGCCTGCTGGTGCCCTACGAGGAGGCGGACCCCGCCGGGTTCGCCGCGGGCCTGGCCGCCCGGATGGGCGAGCTGCTGGCCGATCCGCAGCGCGCCGCCGCCATGGGCGCGGCGGGGCGGGAGCGGGTCGTCGCGGAGTTCGGCTGGGCCGCGATCGCCCGCCAGACCGTCGACGTCTACGCGGGGGTGCTCGCCGCCCGCGGGTGACCGTCCGGCGACGGGAACCGCCGGGGCCGGGCCCCCACATTGGGGGCACCGACGTCCCCACCCCTCGGCTGTCCACCGGCCGGCGGAACACCCGAGACTGTGCGCGGTCACCGCTCCCTCGGAGGGGCTCCGGGACCCGATCGCCCCAGGAGGAGGACCGCATGCCGACCCCCATCCACTCCCCGCCCGGTCGCTGAGCCCGCGGAGCCGGCCCCCTCACGCGCCGGCGGACCCGGACGACGCGCCGAATGCCGTCCGTCCACGGTTGGCGCTCCGCCGGTCGGGGCAGCACAGTCCGGCCGGCTCCCTCCCACCGCCGCACCGCGCCGGAACCACCGGTGCACGCGGCCGTCACCTCAGGACAGGGGTGCACGTGATCCGCCTGCTGATCGCCGACGACCACACGGGCGTCCGGCTGGCGCTCGAGGACCTGTTCGGGTCCACCACCGACATCTCGGTCGTGGCTGCGTGCTCGGACGGGGACGAGGTGCTGCCCGCGGCCCGGTCCACCCGTCCGCACGTCGCGCTGCTCGACCACGTCATGCCGCGCATGACCGGGCTGCAGGCCGCCGCGCAGCTGCGGGAGGAGTGCCCCGAGGTCCGGGTGGTGCTGCTCACCGGCACCGTCGGTTCCAGCCTGATGGCGGAGGCGAGGGCCCTCGGCGCAGCCGGCTTCCTCGCCAAGGGCGAGGACTCCGACGCGCTCCCCCACCACATCCGCACCGTCGCCGACGGAGGCAGCGCCTGGCCGGAGCCGGCGACGGCCAGCGGGCCCGTCTGACCGGACAGCTGCCACGACCGAGCGTTACGGGCACGGTCACCCAGCGCGAGGGCGCAACGATCGGACGCCGCAGCTGCCGGGGACCAAGGTCCCAACAGGCGCCGTCGCGGTACCACGGGGAACTGCGCCAACCGCATACTCCCCGCACCACCGGCCCCTCGGGGGGCCACGGCAGCTGGGAGTCGACCGTGCCGCTCACGACCCTGACCGATCGCCCTGCCCGCGTCGCCGCAGCGCGCGTCCTGGTCGTGGACGACCACCGCACCTTCGCCGAGCTCCTGGTCGTCGCCCTCCGCTCCGCCGGCATGGCACCCGTGGGCACGGCCACCTCCGCCGCGCAGGCGGTCGCCATGGCCCGCGATCTGCAGCCCGACATCGTGATCATGGACATCGAGATGCCCCGCCAGGACGGCCTCACGGCGACCCGCCAGATCCGGGAGGTCGCGCCGCGGACCGTCGTCGCCGTCGTCACCGGCCACTGCGACCCGACCTGGGTGGTCCGCGCGGCCCAGGCCGGCGCGTCGGCCTACATCCCGAAGAACGGCTCGCTGGACGAGATGATCGACGTGCTCTCGCGCGTGCGGCTCGGCCAGATGCTCGTCGCGCCGTCCGCCTTCACCGGCGGCGCGACGTCGGCCCCGGCCGCCCGCGCCGCCGCACCGCCGGTGCTCACCCGGCGGGAGCAGGAGGTGCTGGACTGCCTCGGCCGCGGCATGCAGGTCAAGGGGATCGCCCGCCTCCTGGGCATCACCGTCGAGACGTGCCGGGGCTACGTCAAGTCGCTGCACACCAAGCTCGGCGTCCGGTCCCAGCTGGAGGCCGTCATCAAGGCCCAGGAGGTCGGGCTCCTGCCGGCCTCGCGCGAGCGCTGAACCTGGGGGATGGCCGCTGCCGACCCGCGCCCGTGGTACCGACGTCTCCCCGGATCAGGCCACGGACGGGAACTGACCTACTTCGCCGGTGCGGGGGTACTGGCGCTGATCGCCGTGTCCACCGCCACCGTGCTGATCAGCGAGCGCATCGCCCGGTCGAACGCACTGGAGGAGGTGGAGCGGACGACGGTCCGGATCGCCGCCCTGGCGATCGGGCCGCTGGTGCCCGGCTACCTGAACGGGACGGTCGCCGACCGCTTCGAGTTCGAGCGGGCGGTCGCGAACCGCCTCCGGGACCCGTCGATCGAGTCCGTCGTCATCTGGGACGACCAGGGCCGGGTGGTGTACTCCAACCAGCGCCAGCTGATCGGTGAGCAGTTCCCCATCAGCGAGGAGCTGCGCAGCGCGCTGTCCGGCACCCTCGTCGCCGAGGTGGACGAGTCCCCCGAGACGTCCTACGAGGGGACGGCCGCCGGTCCGGCCCTGGAGGTGTACGCCCCCCTGTCGGGGAGCGGTCAGGACCTGGCGCTCGAGGTCTACTACGACCACACCGTGATCGAGCGCCAGGCCGCCCGGTTGCGCAGCGAGGTGCTGCCGATGGCGCTCGGCGGCCTGGTGCTGCTGCAGGCCATCCAGTTCCCCATCGCTGCCTCGCTGGCCAGACGGGTCCGGCGCAACGACGAGGAGCGCGCCGCCCTCGCCGCCGCCGCCCTCGAGTCCTCCGAGCGGGAGCGCCGGGCGATCGCCGCGGACCTGCACGACGGGCCGGTGCAGGACCTGGCGGGGGTCAGCTACGCGCTCAGCGCCCTGCGCAGCAGTGTCCCCGAGTCCCGGCAGGCGATGGTCGACCGGCTCGCGGGGGTGGTCCGGACCGCGGTGGCCTCGCTGCGCCGCGTGATGCTCGACGTCTACCCACCCGACCTGTCGGCGGACGGGCTGCCCCGTGCGCTGGACGACCTGGCGCTGCCGCTGCAGGAGCGGGGGCTGACGGTCGACGTGCGGACCGGGCCGCTCCCCCCGCTGGGCCCCCAGCAGGCCGCGACCCTCTACCGCACGGCCAAGGAGGCCCTGGCCAACGTGGCCCACCACGCGGGGGCCGAGCACGTCTGGGTGGCGCTCGAGGCGGAGGGGTCCGGGCGGCGGACGGTGGTCCGGCTCGAGGTGGCCGACGACGGGGTCGGCTTCCCGTCCTGCCACCAGCGCAGCCCCGACGGCCACCTGGGGCTGCAGCTCAGCCGCGACCGGGTCCTCGCGCTCGGCGGTCGGTTCGACACGGGTGACCGGCCGGGTGGTGGCGCTCGCGTCACGGCCCGGCTGCCGGTGGACCGCGAGGTGTGACGGGCGCCGGGGGCGGACCACCCACGTTGGGGGGAGCGGGATGCCCCAGGGTGCGGCTGCCCCGGTCGCGAGCGGCCCGGCACCGTCGGTGCCACCGCACGACGGGAGCGGCGGACAGGAGGGACCCATGGACACCCCCGGACCGCCGGTGCGGCCGTCGTGACGGGACGGCACGCGGCGCCGGGCACCAGGTCCCGGGCGCGCTCCCCCGTGTGGGGGCGGCTGGCGACCGGTGCCCTGGTCCTGCTCGTCCTCTCCGTGCTGGGCGTGCTCCCGCTCCAGCTGGTGCGGGTCGCGTCCGGCAGCATGGCGCCCACGCTGGACGACGGCGAACCCGTGCTGGTCCTTCGCTGGCCGGTGTCCGTGGACCGCTGGGACGTCGTGGTGGCCACCCCTCCCGGGCCGGACGCCGAGCCGGTGGTCAAGCGGGTCGTGGCGCTGGGCGGGGAGTCCGTCGCCGTCGAGGACGGCGTGCTCGTGGTCGACGGCCGGGCCGTCTGCGAGCCCTGGAGCGACCCCGCGCACCTCGACGGCGTCTGGTTCGGTCCGGTGCGGGTCCCCGACGGCTCCGTCTTCCTGCTCGGCGACGAGCGGGGCGGCTCGATCGACTCCCGCGTCTTCGGACCCGTCGGCGAGGACCGCGTCGCCGGGGTGGTCGTCGCCGGGGCGTGGCCGCTGCCGCACCCGCTGCCCACGTCACCCTGCTGATCCCGCCGCCCGGTCCGATCCGGCCGCCCGCCGCCCCGCCGCTGGTACCTTTCTGGCCGCCGGCGTCTGCCGGCGGTGCAGCCGCAGCGAAGTCCGGTGCGAACCCGGCGCTGTCCCGCAACTGTGACGGCCCTGAGCGGGCCGGAGCCAGATCGCCTGCCCTGCGCCGTGCAACCGACCCTCGCGGCAGGGGTCGCGCATCGGGCGTCGGGTCAGCTCGGGAGCGACGCCCGCCGCCTCCCCTGGAGGCTCTTCCTTGCTCGGCACCTCCTCCCCCGCGGCCCGGACGACCGGGCGCGCTCCGCGACGGTGCTCCCGCCCGGCCCTCGCCCTGCTGGCCGCCCCGCTCCTGGCGCTGACCGCCTGCGGCGGGTCCTCCGACGGCGGCGACGACACCGCGGCCACCAGCTCCGCCGGCGGCGACGCCTTCCCCGTCAGCGTCACCGCGGACAACGGCGAGGTCACCCTCGAGGAGCGCCCGGAGTCCATCGTCTCCCTGTCGCCCTCGGCCACCGAGATGCTCTTCGCCATCGGGGCCGGCGACCAGGTCGAGGCGGTCGACGACAACTCCGACTACCCGGCCGAGGCGCCGACCACGGAGCTGTCGGCGTTCACGCCGAACGCCGAGGCCGTCGCGGAGTACGACCCCGACCTGGTGGTGGTCAGCAACGACACGAACGGGATCGTGGACGCGCTCGAGACCCTCGACGTCCCGGTGCTGCTGCTCGAGGCCGCCGAGGACCTCGACGACACCTACGCCCAGATCGAGCTGCTCGGCGAGGCCACCGGCAACCCGGAGGAGGCCGCCGAGGTCGTCGCCGACGTGCAGGACCGGATCCAGGCCGCCGTCGACTCGGTGTCCACCGACGTCGCCGGCCAGCGGGTCTACCACGAGCTCGGCCCCGAGCTGTACTCCGCCGACAGCTCGACCTTCATCGGCAGCGTCTACAGCCTCTTCGGCCTGGAGAACATCGCCGACCAGGCTCCCGACGCCAGTGGCGGCTACCCGCAGCTGTCGGCCGAGTTCGTGGTCGACCAGGCGCCGGAGCTGATCGTGCTCGCCGACACGAAGTGCTGCGGCCAGAGCGCCGCGACGGTGGCCGACCGGCCCGCGTTCGCGAGCGTGCCGGCCGTGACCGAGGGCCGGATCGTCGAGGCCGACGACGACGTCGCGTCCCGGTGGGGGCCGCGCGTGGCCGACTTCGCCGAGACCGTCGCCGGGGCCCTCCAGGGCTGAGGCCCGGCCCCGGCATGAGCACCACCACCTCCGGTCCCCGGTCCGGCCGCACGGCGGCCGGACCGGGGACCGTGCGGTCCCGTCGGCCGGCCGCCGTGGTGTTCGGCGCCTCCGGGGCGGTGCTCGTGGCCGCCGTGCTGGCGGGGGTCTGGGTGGGCGCGGTGCCGCTGGCTCCCGGCGACGTCGTCGCCACCCTGCTCGACCGGGCCGTCGGCCCGCTGGGCGTGGACGTGCCCGGCGGGCTCGAGGGCACGCAGGCGTCCGTGCTGCTGCAGCTGCGCCTGCCGCGAGTGGTGCTCGCGGTCCTGGTCGGGGCGGCCCTGGCCGTCTCCGGCGCCGCGTACCAGGGCGTGTTCCGGAACCCGCTCGCCGACCCCTACCTCCTGGGGGCGGCCGCGGGGGCCGGCCTGGGCGCCACCCTGGTCATCGCCTACTCCCCCGTCCAGTCGATCGGCCCGGTGGGGATCGTCCCGCTCGCCGCGTTCGTGGGAGCGCTGGTCGGCGTCGGCTGCGCGCTGGCGCTGGGCACCGCGGCCGGTGGGTCGCACAGCCCCACCCTGCTCCTGGCCGGCATCGCGGTCGCCGCCTTCCTGGCCGCGGCGCAGACGCTGGTGCAGCAGCAGAACACCGACGACCTGCGGGAGATCTACGGCTGGATGATCGGCCAGCTCGGCAGCTCGCAGTGGTCCGACGTCGGGGTCGTGCTGCCCTATCTCGGGGTCGCCGGCGTCGTCCTGCTCTGCTGCGGCCGGGCCCTCGACGTGCTCGCCGTCGGCGACGACGAGGCGAGCGCGCTCGGGGTGCACCCGGGGCGGCTCCGGCTGCTGGTCATCCTCGCCGCCTCCCTGGCCACCGCCGCGGCGGTGGCGGTCAGCGGCCTCATCGGCTTCGTCGGCCTGGTCGTCCCGCACATCGTCCGCCGGCTCGCCGGCGGCTCGTACACCCGCGTCCTGCCGCTCTCGGTCCTGGTCGGCGGCGGTTTCCTGGTGCTGGCCGACCTGATCGCCCGGGTTCTCCTGGCCCCGGCCGAGCTCCCGATCGGCGTGGTCACCGCCTTCGTCGGTGCGCCCTTCTTCGCCGGCCTGCTGTGGACGGGGGCCCGGCGCCGATGACCGGGCAGCCCACCCCTCCCGGCGGCGCCCGGGTCGAGGTCCTCGACCTGAGCGCCGCCTACGGCCGCACCCAGGTGCTGGACTCGGTGCGGTTCACGGTCGAGGCCGGTGGCTGGCTGGCCGTCATCGGCCCGAACGGCTCGGGCAAGTCCACGCTGCTGCGCTCGGTCCTCGGGCTGCACCGCTCCCAGGGCCAGGTGCGGATCGACGGCGTGCCGACCACCGGCATGCCGCGGCGCGACCGTGCCCGCCTGCTGGCCTACGCCCCTCAGCTGCCGGTGCTCCCCGAGGGCATCACCACCCGCGACTACGTCACGCTCGGCCGCACCCCCCACCGGCCGTTGCTCGCCGCCCCCCGCCGGGTCGACCGGGAGATCGTCGCCGACGTCCTCCAGCGCCTGGACCTCGAGCCGCTGGCCGACCGGCTCGTGGTCACCCTGTCCGGCGGGGAGCAGCAGCGCGCCGTCCTGGCGCGGGCGCTGGCCCAGCAGCCGCGCGTGCTGCTGCTCGACGAGCCGACCGCCGCGCTCGACCTCGGCCACGCGCAGCAGGTGCTCGACCTGCTGGACCGGCTGCGCCGGCAGGACGGGCTCACGGTCGTGAGCACGCTGCACGACCTCACCCTGGCCGGCCAGTACGCCGACCGGCTGACCCTGCTGGCCGGCGGGCGGGTGGCCGCGGAGGGCAGCCCGGACGAGGTGCTCACCGCCGCCGCGCTGGCCGACCACTACGGCGCCCGCGCCCGCATCGTGCCGGGGCCGCACGGCCCGGCGATCCTGCCGCTGCGCTGATCGGCGATCCTCGATCGCCCTCCTCAGCGGGCCGCCCGGAAGCGGACGACGTCGCCCGGACGCAGCTGCGCCGCCGCCGCCAGGTCCGCGGTGACGACGACGGCCAGCACCGGGTAGCCGCCGGTGACCGGGTGGTCGGCGAGGAAGAGCACCGGCGCGCCGTCGGGCGGCACCTGCACCGCGCCCGGCACGAGGCCCTCGCTGGCCAGCTCGCCCTCGCGCGCCCGCGCCAGCCGGGGGCCGGCCAGCCGCAGCGCCACCCGGTCGCTGTCCGGGCTCACCCGCCACTCCTCGCCGAGCAGCGCCGCCCACGCCGCCGCGTCCAGCCAGTCCCGCCGCGGCCCGGGCAGCACGCGCAGCACCGGTCGTTCCGCCGGCGCGCCCACCGGGGCGACGTCGACGAACGGCTCCTCCCCCGCCAGCGCCCCCACCGGCAGCCGCGTCCCCGCGGTGAGGGCGGGGGGTCCGAGCCCCGACAGGGTGTCCGTGCTGCGCGATCCCAGCACCGGCGGGACGTCGACGCCGCCGCGCACCGCGAGGTAGCTGCGCAGGCCGGCGCGCGGGGCGCCCAGGGCCAGGACCGCCCCGGCGGGCAGCGTCGTGGGTGCGGCGAACGGTGCGGCACGCCCGTCGATCGAGACCGGCACCGGCGCCCCCGTCACCGCGACCAGCACCGTCCGCTCGGCGCGCAGGCGCAGCCCGCCCGCGGTCGTCTCGAGCACCGCGGCCGCCGGCCGGTTGCCGACCAGCCGGTTGGCCAGGGCCGCGGCCGGCCCGTCCGCGGCGCCGGACCGGGGCACCCCGATCGACGCCCACCCGGGCCGGCCGGCGTCCTGGACCGTGCTGAGCGGGCCCGGGTCGAGGACGGTGAGCACTCAGCCGCCCACCACGAACCGGACCGCCGTGCCCGGGGCGAGCAGCGCCGGCGGGTCCCGGTCGACGTCGAAGAGCACCGCGCCGGTGCGGCCGACCAGCTGCCAGCCTCCGGGCGAGGCGCGCGGGTAGACCCCGGCATAGGGGCCGGCCAGCGCCACCGCACCGGCCGGCACCCGGGTGCGCGGGGTCCCCCGGCGCGGGACGTGCAGCGCCGGCGGCAGCCCGGTCAGGTAGCCGAAGCCCGGGGCGAAGCCGCCGAAGGCCACGACGAACCGGACGTCGGTCAGCACGGCGACGACGTCCTCCTCGGTGCGCCCCGTGAGCCGGGCGACCTCGGGCAGGTCCGGACCGTCGAAGACCACCGGCAGCTCGACGGACGCCGTGGGCGCCCTCGCGGCCGGCCGGGCCGGGGCCAGGCGCCGCAGCGCGGCGACGTCGAGGTCGGTGGGTGGGCGGTCGAGGACCACCAGGACGGTGCGCGCCGCCGGCACCAGGTCCACCTGCCCGGCCAGGGGGGTGGTGGTCAGTGCCTCCCGCAGCTCCGGCACGTCGGCCGGGTCCGCCGCCTCCACCAGCACCGCACGGTCGCCGTAGGGCGCCGCACGGGCGACCGCTCCCCCCTCGGACACCGGACCATGATGGGACATCGGTCACCCGGCCGGATGACCAGGACCGTCGCCGCGGCACTGCGGTCGCCCGGTCCGCACCCCGGTGGAATGCTGGCCCGTCGTGACCTCGTCGACCGCTGCCGGCCCGGACCCCCTGCCGGTGGAGACGACGGGGACGGCACCGGTCGCGGACGGCGCCGCACCCGCCGTCGTGGTCGGGCTGGTCGCCGCGCCCGGCACCCCGGCCGAGCTGGCCCAGGGAGTGGCCGCCGACCTGGCCGCGGAGCTGGCGGCCCGGCACCCGGAAGTCACCTGGCAGGTCCCCGTGGTCGAGGACGGTCTGGTCCAGCCGCCGGCCGACGACGCCGAGCTGGTCGCCGCCACCCGCGAGCGGCTGCTGTCGGCCGACTGGGACCTCGCGCTCTGCTTCACCGACGTCCCGCTGGAGGTGTCCCGGCGCCCGGTGGTCGGCCACGCCAGCCCGGTGCACGGGGTCGGGGTGCTCTCGCTGCCCGCGCTCGGCGCCGTGGGGCGCCGCCGCCGCGCCGTGGAGGCGGCGGTCGGCCTGGTCCAGGCACTGGTGAGCGACGGCGCCGACGACCCCGCGGACCCCGGGGACCGCGCCGCGCTCGGCCTGCGGCTGCGGCAGCTGGCCACCGACCCCGCGGACACCACCGACGGGGTCCGGTTCACCGCCCGGGTGCTGTCGGGCAACCTGCGGCTGCTCGGCGGCATGGTGCGGGCCAACCGGCCGTGGCGGCTGGCGATCCGGCTCTCCCGCGCCCTGACCGCGGCGATCGCCGCCGGCGTGTTCGCCCTGATCACCCCGGACATCTGGCGGCTGGCCGACGCCTTCGGCGGCTGGCGGCTGGCGTTCGTCGCCGTCGGCTCGGTCGTGGCCATCGCCGGCACGCTCGTCGTGGGTGCCCAGATGTGGGAGCGACCCCGGAACCGGCGGGTGCGCAAGCAGGTCGTGCTGTTCAACATCGCCACCGTGGCCACGGTGACGATCGGCGTGCTCTCGCTGTACCTGGCGCTGTTCGTGCTCGCCCTGCTCGGCGGGCTGCTGCTCGTCGTGGAGCCGCTCTTCGCCGAGGGCCTCGGGCACCCCGCGCACCTGTCGGACTACCTGGAGCTGGCCTGGCTGACCAGCTCGCTGGCCACCGTCGGGGGTGCGCTGGGAGCGGGACTGGAGACCGACGAGACGGTGCGCGAAGCGGCCTACACCTACCGGCCCGGAGGCGCGGCCGGGTGACCGGCCGGACCGGTTCCGGCACCGCGGCACATCGAGATGTAGATCACACCTGCCGGGCGGAGAATCGGGCGTGACCATCGGAGGCCGCTTCGAGGCCGCGCTCGCGCGCGAGTCGGATCCGGCGCTGGCCGGATCGGAGCTGCTGCCGGTACGGCTCAGCCGTGCGTGCGCCGCGATCCTGCGGGTCGAGGGCGCCGGCCTGAGCCTGGCCGACGGCACCGGCCGGCGCGTTCCGCTGGGCGCCAGCAGCCCTGCGGCGTCCAGCGCCGAACGGATGCAGTTCACCGTCGGCGAGGGCCCGTGCCTGACCTCCCAGGCCTCCGGGCAGCCGGTGTTCGCCGTCGAGGAGGACCTGCGGCGACGCTGGCCCATGTTCGCCGACCTCCTGCTCGGTGGGACGCCGTTCCGGGCCGTCGTCGCCCTGCCGTTGCAGCCGGGGCCCGCGGGCGACGGCGCGCTCGACCTGTTCTTCACGCGCGCCTCGGCGGTCGCCGAGCTGGACGTGTTCGAGGCCGTCGCCGTCGGCGAGCTGGTGACCTCGTCGCTCAGCGACGCCGCGATGTGGTCGACCTGGACGCCGGCGGAGGGACCCGGCTGGTTGCACGGGTCGGCACCGCGCCGGCGGGCCGCGGTCTGGGAGGCCATGGGCAGGGTCAGCGTCGCCCTGGACGTGGACCCCGCCGAGGCGCTGGCGCGCATGCGCACCGACGCCTACACGTCCGGGCGTTCCGTGGACGACGTGGCCGCGGACCTCCTGACCGGCCGCCGCCGGATCGAGGACCTCGGCCGCGGCGACTGACGCCTCAGCCGGCGAACGGGCCGACCCGGACACCGGCGGCCTCGAGCGCGCCCCGCACCGCCCGCGCGAGCCCCACCGCGCCCGGGGTGTCCCCGTGCACGCACACCGACCGCACGTCCACCCGCACGGTGCTGCCGTCCACCGCCACGACGGTGCCGTCGAGAGCCATGCGGACGGCCCGCTCGGCCACCGCGGCGGGGTCGTGCACCAGCGCGCCCGCCGCCCCGCGCGGCACCAGCGTGCCGTCCGGGGCGTAGCCGCGGTCGGCGAACCCCTCCGCCACGGTCGGCAGCCCGGCCGCCGCCGCGCCGACGAGCAGCGCCGACCCGGGCAGGCCCAGCACCGCCAGGCCGGTGTCGTAGCCGGCGACGGCCGCCACCACCGCCCGCGCCTGGTCCGCGTGGTGCACGACCGCGTTGTAGAGGGCCCCGTGCGGCTTGACGTAGGACACCCGCCCACCCGCCGTCCGGGCGATGCCGTCGAGCGCGGACAGCTGGTAGAGGACGTCGGCGGCCAGCTCGTCGGGCGCGACGTCGACGAACCGGCGGCCGAACCCGGCCAGGTCGCGGTAGGACACCTGCGCGCCGATCGCGACCCCGCCCGCCACGGCGGCCGTGCACACCCGGCGCATCGTCACCGGGTCGCCGGCGTGGAAGCCGCAGGCGACGTTGGCGCTGCTCACGACCTCCAGCAGCGCGTCGTCGTCGCCCAGCCGCCACACGCCGAACCCCTCCCCGAGGTCGGCGTTGAGGTCGATGCGGCGGGGGTCCGGTGCGCTCACCGGGGCAGTCTCGCACCGGAATGGCGAGCGGCCCGGCGGCGCTGCACCTGCCATGGGAGCCGCCGAGCCACTCACGCTCTTCGACGTGGGGCCGCCGCCGGCACCGATGCCGCCCAACCACCTCCTCCGGGTGCGCCGCGTCTACGCCGAGCCCGCGGCGGCGGACTCCCCGCGGGGTCGTCAGGTCCTGGGCCGGTTCCCGGACGCCGAGGTGGTCGAGGTGCCGAGCCACTGGCAGATCCCCGAGCTGCACGGCAACGCCGGGAACGTCGACCGCTGGGTGCGGGTGAAGACCGAGACGCTGGTGCTCGGCGTCCGCAAGGGGCTCACCACCCGGCCCAACGGCCGCTCCGCGAACTTCATCGCGCCGGGCCTGGCCAACGGCTGCGCGATGGCCTGCGCCTACTGCTACGTGCCGCGGCGGAAGGGGTTCGCCAACCCGATCACCGTGTTCACCAACATCGAGCAGATCACCGCGCACCTGCGCCGGCACGTGGCCCGGCAGGGCTCCAAGGTCGAGCCCGACCAGTGCGACCCGGCCAGCTGGGTGTACGACATCGGCGAGAACAGCGACTGCTCCGTCGACGCGCTGGTGAGCGACAACGTCGCCGACCTGGTGACCACGTTCCGGGACCTGCCGACGGCGAAGGCGTCCTTCGCCACCAAGTACGTCAACCGCGGGTTGCTGGAGCTCGACCCGGCCGGCCGCACCCGCGTGCGCTTCTCGCTCATGCCCGACGACGACGCCCGGGTGCTCGACGTCCGCACCAGCCGGGTCGCCGACCGGATCGCCGCGGTCGACGACTTCGTGGCCGCCGGGTACGAGGTGCACCTGAACCTCTCCCCCGTCGTGCTGCGCCCGGGCTGGGAGGAGGACTGGGGCGGCCTCCTGGAGCGTCTGGACGACGAGCTCGGGGCCGCGGCGAAGGCGCAGGCCGCCGCCGAGGTGATCTTCCTGACCCACAACGAGGCGTTGCACGAGGTGAACCTCGGGTGGCACCCCACCGCCGAGCAGCTGCTGTGGCGGCCCGACCTGCAGGAGCCCAAGCGCAGCCAGAACGGGCAGGACAACGTGCGCTACCGGGCCGGGGTCAAGCGGGCGGCGGTCGCCCGGCTGCGGGAGCTGGTGGCCCGGCACGCGCCGTGGCTGGACATCCGGTACGCGTTCTGACCGGTCGCCGTGTCGCGATGTCGACATGGCCACATATCGACGGTTCGTGTCCGCGCCCTCACCCGCTGTGTGAGAGAGTGAGCGCTGTGACGGGGCTCTGACGCCCCGTCGGAGAGTTCTGGTCGAGGGGGAACGGTGCCCGAGTCGACCTCCGGGGTGCCCGCGGCGACCCTGCTGGCGGCCTTGCCCGACACGGTCGTCGTGGCCGGTGGTGACGGGCGGATCGCCTACGTGAGCCCGGCTGTGACGGTGCTGCTGGGCCACGACCCGGCGGCGCTGGTCGGCCGGCCGTTGCAGGTGCTCATGCCGGAGCGGCTGCGCAGCGGGCACAACGACGGCTTCTCCCGGTACCGCGCCACGGGCGTGGGCAAGCTCGTCGGCGCGACGACGCAGCTGCCGGCGCTGCACGCGGCCGGCCACGAGGTCGCGGTCGATCTCACCCTGTCCCGCGTGACCCCGACGGAGGGGGCCTCGCCGGACGACGCGCTGGTGGTCGCCGTCCTGCGTGACGCGAGCACGACGATCCTGCTGGAGCGGCAGTTCGCCGTCAGCCGCTACCTGGCCGCGACGCTCCGGGTCACCGCGGCGCTCACCGAGGCGCGCGACGCCGACGTCGCCTTCCGCCAGCTGCTGCCCACGCTCTGCACCGAGCTCGACTGGGACGCCGCCCTCCTGTGGCAGGCCGACCCCGAGCACGGACGGCTGGTGCACGCCGCCACGTGGGCCGCCCCCGAGGCCGATGTCCCGGCACTGGCCGCCGACGCCCCGGGCCGGGTGTTCCGCCGTGGTGAGGGGCTGCCCGGGCGTGCCTGGCTGAACCGGGAGCCGGTCGTCGCCGAGGAGCTCGGGTCCGACCCGCGGGTGGTCCGCCGTGACGTGGTCCGGGCGGACGGGTTGGGGACCGGTGTGGCGTTCCCGGTGCTGGGCGGCGACACGCTGCTCGCGGTCTGCGAGCTCTTCTCCACCGAGGCCCGGCCGGTCCCGCCCGAGCTGCTCGAGGTGCTGGGGCACGCCGGCCGGCAGATCGGCCAGTTCCTCGCCCGCCTGCGTGCCGAGTCGGTGGTCCGCGAGCTGGCCGACACGCTCCAGCGCAGCCTGCTGCCCTCCCACCTGCCCGCCATCCCCGGGATGGAGCTGGCGGCCACCTACCGGGCCGGCGGCGAGGCCGCGCTCGTCGGCGGCGACACCTACGACGTCATGCCGCTGCCCGACGGGCGGTGGATGGTGCTCATCGCGGACGTCTGCGGGACCGGGGCGGAGGCGGCGGCCGTCACGGCGGTCACCCGGCACACCGCGCGGGCGGCGGCGTCGTCGGGCAGCGCCGGCGAGATCCTGGCCGCGGTCAACACCGCCCTGCTGCACGAGCAGGGCAGCGCACCGCTGCGCTTCGTCACCGCCTGCTGCCTGCTGCTCGAGCCGGTGGCCGAGGGCCACCGGGCGACGCTGGGCGTGGCCGGCCACCCGCTGCCGCTGCTGCGCTGCCCCGACGGCGGGGCGCACGCGGTGGGCACGGCCGCCCGCCCGCTGGGCATCGATCCCGACGTGGCGTTCCCGGAGGTGGAGTTCCTCCTCCCGCCCGGCGCGACGCTGGTCCTCTACACCGACGGGGTCACCGAGGCCCGCGACGACAGCGGCGCCCAGTTCGGCGAGGACGCGCTGCTGCGGGTGGTGGCCGGAGTGCCCACCGGCGACGCGCAGGAGACCGTCGCGGCGGTGTCCGCCGCGGTGGAGGAGCAGCTGGCCGGCTCCCGGCACGAGCACGACGACCTCGCCCTCCTGGCGCTGTCCGTCCCCCGCTGAAGGGGCCGCACCTCCCGGGACCGGCCGGCCCCGCCTCCGGCCTGGCTACGGTGGTCGGGTGGCGCGGGTCGTGGTGGTGGGTGCCGGCCTCGGCGGGCTCGCCGCCGCCGCCCGGCTGGCCGCCCTGGGGCACGCGGTCACGGTCCTGGAGCAGGCGCCGGGGGTCGGCGGGAAGCTCGGCTGGTTCGCCCGCGACGGGCACTCCTTCGACACCGGCCCGAGCCTGGTCACCCTGCCGCAGGTGTACCGCGACCTGTTCGCCGCCACCGGCGGCCGGCTCGAGGACGCCGTGGACCTCGTCCGGCTCGACCCCGCCGTCGCCTACCGCTTCGCCGACGGCACCCGGCTGACCGTGCCCGGGCAGCCGGCCGCCGTGCCCGCCGCCCTCGACGAGGCGCTGGGCGCGGGCGCCGGCAGGGAGTGGAGCGCGCTGCTGGACCGGGCCGCGACCATGTGGCGGATCAGCGAGGGCCCGTTCCTCCGCACCCCCCTGGTGGGCGCCACCACGCTGGCCCGGCTGGCCCGGCGCCCGGCCGACGTCGCGGCGATCGCGCCGTGGCAGTCGCTGCGCGGCCTCGGCCGCCGGCAGCTGAGCCACCCCCACCTGCGGACGCTGCTCGACCGCTACGCCACCTACTCCGGCTCCGATCCGCGCCGGGCGCCGGCGGTGCTGGCCACCGTCCCGTACGCCGAGCAGGCCTTCGGCTCCTGGTACGTGCGGGGCGGGCTGCACCGGCTCGGCCTCGCGGTGCTCGACCGGGCCGTCGCGCACGGCGCGGTGCTGCGCACCGGCTGCGCGGTGCACCGGGTCCTGGTGGAGGGCGGCCGGGCGGCGGGCGTGCAGCTGGCCGACGGCGAGCGGCTGCCCGCGGACGTCGTCGTCTCCGGTGTCGACGCCGCCGCCCTGCACACCGACCTGCTCCCCGCCGACCCCCGCACCCGCGGCGTCCGACGGGACCTGGCCCGCGCCACCCCGTCGCTGTCGGGGTTCGTGCTGCTGCTGGCGCTGCGCGGCCGGACCCCGCCGCCGGCGCACCACACCGTGCTCTTCCCCGACGACTACGACGCGGAGTTCGACGCGGTCTTCGGCACCGGCCGGTACGCCGGCCGGCCGTGCCCGGTGCCCGACCCCACCGTGTACGTCAGCGCGCCCGATGACCCGGCGCTGGTGCCCGACGCCGACAGCTCGTCGTGGTTCGTGCTGGTCAACGCGCCCCGGCACGACCCCGCGCACGGGGTGGACTGGGACGCCCCCGGGCTGGCGGAGGACTACGCCGACGGGGTGCTGGAGGTGATGGCCCGGCGCGGGCTCGACGTCCGCGACCGCCTCCGCTGGCGGGTGGCCCGGACGCCGGCCGACCTGGCACGCGACACGGGCAGCGTCGGCGGATCGATCTACGGCACCTCGAGCAACGGGTCACGGGCGGCGTTCTTGCGCCCGGCGAACGCCTCCCGCATCCCCGGGCTGTTCCTCACCGGCGGCTCGTCGCACCCCGGCGGCGGCCTGCCCCTGGTCGGGCTCTCGGCCGAGATCGTCGCCGGCCTCGTCGGCCCCGCCTGACACCGCGCCGGCGGCACCTCAGCCGCGGGCGGCCCCGTAGCCGAGCAGCGCGGCGAGGCCCAGTGCGCTGCGCGGCTGGTAGGCCGCGCGCCAGAGTCCCCCGTGCGCCGCCTCGTACGCCTCGTCCTGCCACGGGTGCTCATGCGCCGGGCCCCCGCCGGTGTGCAGGTCGTGCACGAGTAGCGCGGCCATGAGCACGTTGGCCGTGGCCGGCTCGAAGATCTCCACGCCGAACCGGTGCGCACCGGCGTAGGCCGCGGCCAGCGCCCGGTTCTTCACCACCGACCGGGTCCGCGTCGGCGGGGCGACGTTCATCGACACCGTGCTGCCCGCGGCGCGCGCGACCGTCGCCCGCCACCGCTGCAGGCGCTTGGCCAGGGCGTAGTTCGGCCCCTGCTGGGCGACCAGGCTGTCGGCGATGCCCGGGTCGGTGCCGGGCACGTAGGCGCGCTGCAGCAGCCGCCCGCCCGACACCGTGCGCAGCGGCCGGCCGAGCAGCTTGGCCGTGCGGGTCCGCCCCGCGTACGCCTGCACCGACTGCGCCACGGCGTCGGCGGGCACGGCGAAGACGTCGGTGGGCGTGGCCAGGAACGCCAGCGCGAGATCGGCGCGGTCGGCGGCCACCCGCACGGTGAGCGCGTCGACGGCCGCGGACACCCGCACGTTCGTGGCGCCGTCGGCGTAGACGTAGTTGCCCAGCACCGGGTTCCCGGGCAGCGCGGCGATCCAGTCGGCGACCGCGGGCACCTCGGCGATCAGGTCGGCGCCGGCCCGCGCCGGGTCGGCGTCCGGTGCCGCGTCCGCCGTCGGCACCAGCAGCGTCCCGGCCCCGGCGCGGGCGGTGCCGAGCACCCGCTCCCACAGCGGCGCGCGGGGCAGGTCCACCCCGGCCACCTGCGCGCCCCAGCGCAGCAGCGCGGTCAACGGGCCCATCTCCGCGCCGGCGCCCAGCACGACGACGGTGCGGTCGGGCAGCGACAGCCACTCCGGGTGCGCCGCGACCGTGCGCACCGCCTCCGCGCACGACGGCTCGACCACCCCGGCGTCCACCCAGCCGTCCAGCCGGCGCAGCAGGGCGTCACCCCGCAGGCGCCCGCCGCGGAAGGGCAGCGAGAGCTCCCGCTCCGGCTCGGCGGTCCCGGTCACCGACGCGGTCCCGAACGACCGGCCGGCGGGCGCGGTGGCCAGCCCGCCCAGCCCGCTCTCGCCGTCGGGTCCGGCCACCTGCATGCGCCGGTGCAGCGCCACCAGGCCGGCGTCGGCGATGGTCCGGGCGGCGTCGGGCGAGGTCAGCCCGGCCTCGACCAGCCGGCGGAAGTGGGTCAGGTAGCCCGCCCGCCAGTTCGTCTCCCGCTCGGCGGCCATCGCCCCGGCGGCGTCGACCGGCCGCAGCGCGTCGGCGACGACGGCGCGGCCGAGCGCCGCGGTGCTCCGCCGTCCGTCGGGCCCGGCCGGGAACACGACCCCCTGGTCCTCGCTCATCGCTCGTCCACCACGCGACCAGCTTCTCCCGGGCCGCCCGCGCTCGGCCAGCGGGGTCGCCGGGGGCGCGCCGCCACGAGGTCCCGGCGCAACTGGGTTGAGCACGTCCGGTCCTGGCTATCCATGCGCCATGCCTCCTGCAGCCACCGACTTCTACGCGGCAGCGCTGCAGTCCGCGGGGACCGCAGGCGGCCCGGCGCCCGAGCCGTGGTCGGTGCGGGACGCCGACGGCCGCACCTTCTCGCTCGCCGGTGCACTCGACCGGTGGACCGGCGACGCCGACGCCGTCGACGGGGGCTTCCTCGCCCGCGCCCGCGGCACCGTCCTCGACGTCGGGTGCGGCCCGGGGCGGCTGGCCGCGGAGCTGGCCCGCCGCGGGGTGCACGCGGTGGGTCTCGACATCTCCCCCACGGCGCTGCGGCTGGCCCGCCGGTCGGGCGCCACGGTGATCCGGCGCTCGGTCTTCGAGCCGGTCGTCGCCGAGGGCCTGTGGGGCACCACGCTGCTGGCCGACGGGAACATCGGGATCGGCGGGGACCCGACGGCGCTGCTCCGGCGCTGCCGGGCACTGGTCACCCCCGGCGGCCTGGTGCTCGTGGAGACCGAGCGGCCCGGCGTCGGGCAGCGCACCACCCGCCTGCGGCTCGAACGGGCCGGGGAGGTCAGCGCGTGGTTCGACTGGGCCCACGTCGGCTGCGACGCGATCGAGGAGCTGGCTGCCGCCGCCGGGCTGCGCCTGACCGAGTCCTGGGCGGAGCGCGGTCGCTGGTTCGCGGTCCTGCAGCGCCCTCCGTCGCCCGCGGTCTGACGGGGCCGGCTCAGTCCCGGCGGGAAACCGGGGCGCCGGCCTCCAGCCAGCGCAGCAGCGTGCGGGTGCCGAACCCGCTGCCGCCCCGCGTCAGCTCCCCGTCGTCGGACGCGGCCCGCGCGGGGCCCGCGATGTCGAGGTGGGCCCACGGCAGGTCGCCGGCGAACGGCCGCAGGAAGAGCGCCGCCATGGTCCCGCCCGGCCCGGCCGGCGCATCGGTCGTGTCGGCCACGGCGCTGTCCAGCAGCGCGCCGTACTCGTCGTCCAGCGGCATCCGCCAGGCCGGCTCACCGGCCTGCGCCCCCGCCTCGCCGAGGGCGGCCGCCAGCCCGTCGGTGGTGGCGTACAGCGCCGCGGTGCGCGCGCCGAGCGCCACCTTCGCCGCCGTGGTCAGCACGGCGACGTCGACCAGCGCGGTGGCGCCGAGGTGCAGCCGGGCGTGGGCCAGCGCGTCGGCGAGCACCAGGCGTCCGTCGGCGGCGGTGGTGCGCACCTCGGTCGTGCGCCCGTCCACGTGCCGAACCACGTCCGACGGGCGGTAGGACGAGCCCGACACCGCGTTCTCCGCCACCGGCACGACGGCGGTCACGGCGACCGGTAGCTCCAGCCGGGCGGCGGCGTCCAGGGCGGCGAGGACGGCCGCGCCGCCGGCCATGTCGGTCGTCGTGTGCCGCACGGCGGCGGAGCGGGTGATCGAGAGCCCGCCGGTGTCGAAGGTGGTCCCCGAGCCGACGAGCACGGGGTGCCCCGGCCCCGCGGCCGGGTGCCGGTAGGCCGCGACGACGACTCCCGGGGGGCGCGCCGAGCCGCCACCGACGGCGAGGACGCCGCCGAAGCCGCCCTCCGCCAGCTCCCGGGGACCCAGCACGCCGACCGAGACGTGCGGCAGCCCGGCGAGCCGGTCGACGGCCCGGTCGGCCAGCCACGCCGGGGTCTTGGTGCTGGGCGGGGTGTTGACCAGGTCCCGGGCCCAGGCGACGGCGCCGGCGGCCACCTGCCCGGCGCGCACGGCGGCGCCGACCGCGGGGTCGTCGGCGTCGGCGAGGACGACGGCGACGGTCCCCAGCCGGGGCGGGTGCGCCCGCGACGAGTCCCGGAACCGGTAGCCGGCGAGCAGGGCCGCCTCCACCGCGGCCCGGGCCTCCGCCGCTCCGGCGGGGGCGGCGGCCCCGTCCAGGGGAAGGACCAGCCGGCGGGCGCCGTGCCTGGCCAGCGTCTGCCCCCGGCGGACCGCGGTCGCCGCGTAGCGGCGCACCTCGGGGAGCGACCCGTTCCCGATGCCGGCGGCGACCACGCTGCGGGGCCGACGGCCGGCGATCGGCACGTTCGTGAACGCGCGCGGCCGGCCGGTGTTGCCCGTGTCGGCCAGCGCACCGGTCAGCAGCCCGGGGTCGACCACGGGCGATCCGGCGGCGGTCAGCCACGGCGGCAGGACGGCACCCGTGGCGACCGGCACCGCCAGCACGTCGTCGGGCCCCAGCTCCGGGACCCCCGCCAGCACCTCGACCCGCGGGAACGGCGCGGCCCCGGTCGCCGGCGATGTGCCGACGGCCGGGGCCGTGTCGTCCTGCGCGGGGCTGCCGGGGGGCAGGCTCGCGGGAGGTGTCAGCTGGTCGCGCCCTTCAGTGCCTCCGACAGCGCGGCCGCCTCGTCCGGCGACAGCTCCACCACCAGGCGACCGCCGCCTTCCAGCGGTACGCGCATGACCAGGCCGCGCCCTTCCTTGGTGACCTCGAGGGGACCTTCACCCGTGCGCGGCTTCATGGCCGCCATGCGTGCCTCCTTCGCCAGCCACGCGCCTGCCCGGAGGCAGCCGCGTGGTGTCCGATGCTGTGAGCTTCCGCAATGATCCCGTATGAGCGGCCGTCGTCCAACATCAGGCCCGTGCGGGTGATGCGCGGAAGCAGTCCGCGACGTGGTCGTCGACCATCCCGGTGGCCTGCATGAGCGCGTACGCCGTGGTCGGGCCGACGAAGACGAAGCCCCGCCGCTTGAGCTCCCGCGCCATCGCGACCGACTCCGGGCTGGTCGCCGGCACGTCGGCCAGGGTGGCCGGACGGGGCCGCGGGCCGCCCGGGGCGAAGGACCAGAGCAGGGCGGAGAGCCCCTCGGGCAGCTGCTGCGCCGCCCGGGCGTTGGAGACGGCGGCGGCGATCTTGGCGCGGTTGCGGACGATCGCCGCGTCGGCCATGAGCCGTTCCTGGTCCGCGGCGGTGAAGGCGGCGACCGCGTCGATCGAGAAGCCCGCGAACGCCGTCCGGAAGGCGGGGCGCTTGCGGAGGATCGTGATCCAGGAGAGCCCGGACTGGAAGGCCTCGAGGGTGAGCCGCTCGAAGATCGCGTCGTCCCCGCGCAGCGGCGTCCCCCACTCCTCGTCGTGGTAGGTGACGTACTCGGGGGCGCTCGTGGCCCAGGCGCAGCGCTGCACGCACCGGACGCTAGCGCCGGCCACCGACGCCCTGGTCCGACCGGCGCGGCCGGCCGTGCGCCAGTAGCGTCGCCGCTCGTGCGCGTCCTCGTCACCGGCGGTGCCGGCTTCATCGGTTCGGCCGTCGCCGCTGCCCTGCACGACGCCGGTCACGAGGTGCGGGTGCTCGATGCCCTGCTGCCGGCCGTCCACCCCGACTACCCCGACGGACCGCCGCTGCCGCCGGGGGCGGAGCTGCAGGTCGGCGACGTGCGCGACGCCGCGGCCGTGGACCGTGCGCTCGACGGCGTGGACGCGGTGTGCCACCAGGCGGCGATGGTCGGCCTCGGGGTCGACGTCCAGGACATGCCCCTCTACGCCGGCATCAACGACCTGGGCACCGCGGTGCTGCTGGCCGCCATGGCCCGGGCCGGGATCGGCCGCCTCGTGCTGGCCAGCTCCATGGTCGTGTACGGGGAGGGGCGCTACTCCTGCCCCGAGCACGGACCGGTGCCGGCGGCGCCCCGACGGCGCGCCGACCTCGACGCCGGCCGGTTCGAGCCTCCCTGCCCCCGCTGCGGCCGGCAGCTGGCCTGGGACCTCGTGACCGAGGACGACGCCCCGGACCCGCGGAACACCTACGCCGCCACCAAGCTCGCCCAGGAACACCTCTCCGCCGCGTGGGCCGGCGCCACCGGCGGGAGCGTCGTCGCGCTCCGCTACCACAACGTGTACGGGCCCCGGATGCCGCGGGACACGCCCTACGCCGGCGTCGCGTCGATCTTCCGCAGCGCCCTGGAGTCCGGCCGCGCCCCCGCCGTCTTCGAGGACGGCGGCCAGCAGCGCGACTTCGTGCACGTCTCCGACGTGGCCACGGCCAACCTCCGGGCGCTCGAGCACCCGGCCGCCGAGTCGACCCTGCGGGCCTGCAACGTGGCGTCGGGACGGCCGCACACGGTGGGCGACATGGCCCGGGCCCTCGCCGACGCCATGGCCGGCCCGGCACCGGTGGTGACCGGCGAGTACCGGCTCGGCGACGTGCGGCACGTGGTGGCCAGCCCCGCCCGGGCGGAGGCCGAACTGGGGTTCCGCGCCGAGGTCGACTTCCTCGACGGCATGCGCGAGTTCGCCACCGCCCCGCTGCGCCCGGCCCCGCGCGGCTGACGCACGCGGCTCACCACTCGGTGCGGACCGCCACCTCCACCACCAGGGCGCTGACCGCGCTCAGCGCCAGCCAGACCCGCGTCTGCCGCGGCGGCAGGAAGGCGGCGGCGACCGGCAGCCACACCGTGAACGGCAGCCAGATCCGTTCGGTCTCCCCGCGGACGAGGCCGGTGAGGTCGCTGACCAGCAGCCCGGCCAGCACGGCACCCAGGAGCAGGGCGAGCCGGCTGCGGCGCAGGCAGGCCAGCCCGGCGACCGCCGCGGGCCCGGCCGCGACGGTCGCCGCGGCCAGGTTCGCCACGAGGAAGAAGGCCAGCGGCCGGTCGGCGTAGGACGGCCCGGAGCGCACCCGCTCCGCGGTGAGGGACAGCCCCTCGAACCAGTCGTAGCCGCCGAGCGCGAACAGCGCGAAGACGACGAGGACCCCGGCGGCCGCCACCGCCAGGACGCGGACCATCCCGCCCCAGCCGAGGCGCGCCCGGTGCACCACGACGACGGCGAGGGCCAGCAGCCCCAGCGACGCCAGCCCGAAGGAGAGGTGCAGGGCCAGCCCGAGCAGCAGCCCGCCGCCCAGGGCGGAGCCGGCGGCACCCCGGCCCGGCGCCCGCGCGGCGGCGGTGGCCAGCAGGGCGACGCCCCAGGCCATCACCCCGGCGAACAGCGCGTCAGCGCTCGTCGCCACCCACAGCGCCGTCGGCGCCAGCACCAGAAAGGGCGCCACCGCCCGGGCCGTGCCCTCCCCCGCCACGGCCCGGACCGTGAGCAGCACGGCGGGGACCGCGAGCGCGCCGGCCGCGATGCACATCGCCGCCGCCCACCCCAGACCGCCGAGGCCGGCCCGGTCCAGGAGGACGAAGGCGAGCAGCGCCCCCGGCGGGTGCCCGGACACGTGCGTCGTCCACGGGTCGGCGGAGTCGGCGAGGACGGAGGCGTTGAAGGTGCGCAGCAGCTCGCCGATCCCGCCCACCCGGCCGACGTCGTAGGGGTACTCGTACCGGCTGGCCAGCGGCTCGGTCAGCCGCCCCCACCCGCTGGCCAGGGCGAGGGAGATCGCCCAGCCGGCCGTCGCCGCGGCCGAGCCGGCCAGCAGCACCGGCCACCGGGCCCGGCGGGCGGCGGCCGGCCCCCACAGCACGAGTGCGAGCCCGACCGCGACGGGCAGGAGCACCCGCGGGGAGAGCAGCGGGTCCCACGCACCGCGCAGCACGAGACCACCGATCAGGTGCAGGTCCACGCCGCCCCGGGTCAGCTGCCAGCCGACCAGCGCCGTCCCGCCGACGAGCAGGACCGCGACCAGCAGGCCGGCCGCCGGGCGCCACGGGCGATCCCGCGGGGGGCGCTCCGCTCCCCGGGGGAGCTCGGGAGGGGCCGCGGTCACCAGCCGGACCCTAGGACCCCGGCCGCGGAACCGCCCACCAGCAGCGGCGGCGTCGGCGGGCGCGACCGGTGCGTTCGTGGTTGTGTCCTGGCGTGCCCGACGTCGTCCTGCCCTGCCTCGACGAGGCCGGCGCGCTTGCCTGGGTGCTCGGTCGGCTGCCCGCCGGCTACCGCGCGATCGTCGCCGACAACGGCTCGACCGACGGCTCGCCGGAGATCGCGGCCGCGCACGGGGCGACGGTGGTGCACGTGCCGCAGCGGGGCTTCGGCGCCGCCGCGCACGCCGGTCTGGAGGCGGCCACCGACGACGTCGTCTGCTTCTGCGACGCGGACGGGTCGATGGACCCCGCCGACCTGCCGCTGGTCGCCGATCCCGTGCTCGCCGGCAGCGCCGACCTGGTGCTCGGTCGCCGCCGGCCGACCCGGCGGAGCGCCTGGCCGCTGCACGCCCGGGTGGCCAACGTGGCGCTGGGCGTCATGCTGCGCCGCCGCACCGGTCTGGCGCTGCACGACCTGGGCCCCATGCGCGCCGCCCGCCGCACCGCCCTGCTCGGGCTCGGCCTCACCGACCGCCGCTTCGGCTACCCGCTGGAGATGGTCACCCGCGCCGCCGACGAGGGCTGGCGGGTGCGCGAGGTGGACGTGCCCTACGCGCCACGCGCCGAGGGCACCCGCTCCAAGGTCACCGGCACCGTGCTCGGCACGGTGCGCACCATCCGGGACATGCGGCAGGTGCTCTCGTCGTGACCGGCACCCAGCTGCTCGTCATCACCAAGGCGCCCGTGCCCGGCCGCAGCAAGACCCGGCTCACGCCGCCCTGCACGCCGGAGCAGGCGGCGGCCATCGCCGGGGCGGCGGTCGGCGACACTCTCGACGCGGTCCGGGCGGCCCCGGTGGCCCGCCGGGTGGTGGCGCTCGACGGGGACGCGGCCGCCCTCGACCTGACCGGCTGCGTCGTCGTGCCGCAGACCGACGGCGACCTCGGCGTCCGGCTGGCGGCGGCCTTCGCCGACGCCATGGCCGGCCCCGGCGGAGCGCTTCCCACCCTGCTCATCGGGATGGACACTCCCCAGGTGACCGGGGAGCTGCTCGCCGACTGCCTCGACCGCCTGGTGGCGGCCGGCCCCGGGTCGGCCGTGCTCGGCGGCGCCCCCGACGGCGGCTGGTGGGCCCTGGGCCTCCACGCGCCGGAGCCTGCGCAGGTGCTGACCACCGTGCCCATGTCCCGGGAGGACACCGCCGTCCGCACCCGCGCCGCGCTGGAGGGCGCCGGCCTGACCGTGCTCGACCTGCCGGTGCTCACCGACATCGACCACTTCCCCGACGCCGTCGCGGTCGCCGCGCTGTGCGGCCCCGGCACCCGGACCCACCGGGTGGTGACCGGGCTGGGCGAGGCCCTCGGGACGACGCCGTGACCGGCCGGCTGGACCGGCTGCTGGGAGCCCGCATCCCCGACCCGCCCGAGGGGCTGCGCCGCGGCCCCTTCCGCGCGGGGGCCTTCCCGAGCCCGCTGCACTCCGAGCGCCGCTCGGCACGGGTGGGGGTCTGGCTCGGGCTGGCCTTCCTGGTGTGCTTCCTGACCGGGCTGGTGAGCGACCTGGTCCAGTCGGGACCGGCGTGGTTCTCCTGGCCGTCGTCCCCGGTCTGGCTCTACGGCCTGACGCAGGGCCTGCACGTGGCGACCGGGCTGGCGGCGATCCCGCTGCTGCTGGTGAAGCTCTGGACGGTCTACCCGCTGCTGTTCGAGTGGCCGCCGGCCGGGTCGCTCGCCCGGCTGGTCAGCCGGCTGTCGATCCTGCTGCTGGTCGGCACCGCGGCCATGCAGCTGGTGACCGGCCTGATCAACATCGCGCAGTGGTACCCGTTCGGCTTCTTCTTCCCCGTAGCGCACTACTGGACCGGCTGGATCGCCATCGGCGCCGTCGCGGTGCACGTCGGGGCCAAGGCCCCGGAGATCCGGCGCGGCCTGGCCCGCCGGGGCTCGCCCGCGGCCACGGCCGGGCTGGCACCGGAGCAGGCGCGGGAGCTGGGAGCGGCCGACGCCGCCGAGGAGGAGGCTGCGATCGGCCGCCGCGCCTTCGTCCTCGCCGCCGGGCTGGGCGTCGGCGCGGTCACCCTCACCACCGTGGGGCAGTCGGTGTCGGCGCTGGCGCCGGTGTCGCTCCTCGCGCCCCGGCTGCCCACGGTCGGGCCGCAGGGACTGCCGGTCAACCAGACGGCCGCCGCCGCCCGGGTGCGCGAGACCGCCACCGATCCCGGGTACCGGCTGGTCGTCGACGGCCCGCGCCGGCTGGAGCTCTCCCTCGCCGACCTGGTGCGGCGGCCGCAGCACACCGAGACCCTGCCGATCACCTGCGTGGAGGGCTGGAGCGCGTCCGGGCGGTGGACCGGTGTCCGCCTCGCCGACCTGCTCGAGGAGGCCGGCCTGCCCCGCGGCACCGAGGTGGTCGTCGAGTCGCTGCAGACCGGCGGGCTGTACCGCACGAGCGTGGTGGCGCCGCCGCACGCCGCCGATCCGCGCACGCTGCTGGCGCTGCAGCTCGGCGGCGAGCCGCTCGCCCTCGACCACGGCTTCCCGGTGCGGCTGATCGCGCCCAACCGGCCGGGCGCCATGCAGACGAAGTGGCTGGCCCGGGTGCGGCCGGCATGAGCACCGGTATCTCGCGGGACGACCGCGCGGCCGGCCGGGTCGGCCGGGATGCCTACGCCTCCGATCCCGCCCGCCCGCTGGCGTCGGCCGCCGCGCCCTGGTGGCGGTGGCTGTTCCTGGTCCCGGGCCTGGCCGCCGTCGGCTGGGGGGTCGTCGGGCTGCTCGGTGCGAGCGACCGGGTGCCGCTGTCGGGCTGGGCGCCGTGGTTCCTCGGCAGCGCGCTGCTGCACGACGTCGTCATCGCCCCGCTGGTCCTCCTCGCGGGCGCCGTGCTGACCCGCCTGCTCCCCCGGCCGGCCCGGGCGCCGATCGCGGTGGGCCTGGTGGTGAGCGGGGTGCTGACGCTGGTGGCCCTGCCCTTCGTGCTCGACCCGGGGAACGTGCCGGAGCCTGGCTTCCTGCCGCAGGACTACGGCCGGAACCTGCTGCTGCTCGTCGCCGGCGTCCTCGCCGTCTCCGCGGTCTGGGCCGCGGTGCGGACGCGGCGGGCCCACCGCGGCTGACCTCCGGGCGCTACGGTCCGCCGGTGGCCGTCCGGACCGCTGAGCGCACGCCCACCCCCGTGCGGCCCGCGCTGCACCGGGGGCCGCTGCTCGCCCTCGCCGCCGGCGTAACCGCGCTGCTGCTGGCCCTGGCCGGGCGCTACGGCTACCACCGCGACGAGCTGTACTTCCTCCGCGCCGGCCGCGAGACCGCCCTCGGGTACGTCGACCAGCCGCCGCTCACCCCGCTCCTGGCCGCCGCGATGGACGCCCTCGCCCCGGGCTCCCTGACCGTGCTGCGGCTGCCGTCGGCGCTGGCGGCCGGCGCGGTCGTCGTGCTCACCGGCCTGCTCGCCCGCGAGTTCGGCGGCGGCCGGGGTGCGCAGCTGTTCGCGGCGGCCTGCACGGCGGTCTCGTCGATCCTGCTGGCCGTCGGCCACCTGCTCTCGACGACGACCTTCGACCTGCTGTTCTGGGCGCTGCTGTCGTGGCTGCTCGTGCGGGCGCTGCGCGACGGCGGCGCGAGCTGGCTGGTCGCCGGGGCGGTCGCCGGGCTGGCGCTGCAGAACAAGGTGCAGCCGGCGTTCCTGCTGGCGGCCGTGGTGCTCGGGCTGCTGCTGGCCGGCCCCCGGTCGGTGCTCCGCTCGCCGTGGCCGTGGGCCGGCGGTGCGCTGGCGCTGGCGGTCTGGGCACCGAACCTGGTCTGGCAGGCGACGCACGACTGGCCGCAGCTGGCGCTGGCCGAGGCCATCGCCGCGGGCGGCTCGGGCACCAGCGAGCCCTGGTACCTCTTCCTGCCCTTCCAGCTCGTGCTGGTCAGCCCGGTGCTCTTCCCGGTCTGGATGGCCGGGTGGTGGCGGCTGCTGCGCGACCCCGCGCTGGCGCCGTGGCGGTGCTTCGCCGTCGCCTACGCCGTCCTGGCCGTGCTGTTCCTCGTCACCGGTGGCAAGCCGTACTACCTGGCCGGTCTCTACCCGCTGCTGCTGGCGGCCGGCGCGGACCCGGCGCTGGCCTGGGCCCGCCGGGGCGGCGCAGGGGCCCGGCGCCTCCTCGTCCCCGCACTGGCGCTGAGCCTGGCCGCCTCCGCGGTCCTCATGCTGCCGGTGCTCCCGGCCCGCTGGCTGTCGGCCACACCGGTGCCGGCGGTGAACTACGACGCCGGGGAGACCGTCGGCTGGCCGCGGTTCGCCACCGCCGTGCAGCAGGCACGGGCCGGGCTGCCCGCCGGGGCGGAGGTCGTCGTCCTCACCGGGAACTACGGGCAGGCCGGCGCCGTCGACCGGTTCGCCCCCGCCCTGGGCCCGGCCTACAGCGGGCACAACTCGTACTGGACGTGGGGCCCACCACCGGAGGGCGCCGACGCCGCCGTGGTGGTCGGGCTCCCCCCGGCGGACCTGGCCCGCTGGTTCGGCGAGGTCCGGCCGGCCGGCCGCATCGACAACGGGGTGGAGCTGGACAACGACGAGCAGGGCCGGACGATCTGGCTGGCGAGCGACCGGCAGGTGCCGTGGTCCGAGATCTGGCCGCAGCTGCGCCGGCTCGGCTGACTACCGGGCGGCCGAGTCGACGGCCGTGACGCTGGGCTCGGGGCGCGCGGTGCTGCGCCGCGTGGCGAGGACGCAGCCGGCCAGCACCAGCGGCAGCCCGAGCGCCAGACCCAGGGTGAACGGCTCGCCGAGCAGCCAGACGCCGAGGAGCACGGCCACCGCCGGGTTGACGAACGTGATCACCAGCGCCCGCTGCGGGCCCACCTCGCGGATCAGCGCGAAGAACAACCCCAGCGCGACGGCGGTGCAGACGACGCCCAGGGCGAGCAGGGACAGCAGCGCCTCCGACGAGGCGTCGGCCACCTGTCCCAGTCGCGGCACCGCGAACGGCGCGTAGACCACCGCGGTAACGACCAGGGCGATCGAGGCGGCGGCCACGCCCGGCACGTCGGGCAGCGCGCGGCTGACCACCAGCGGTGCGGTCGCGTACCCCACCACCACGAGGGCGACGGCGGCGATCGGCAGGAGATGGGCGCCGTCGAGGTCCAGCCCCAGCAGGACCGCGATGCCGACGACGCCGATCCCCATGCCGAGGAGCCGCACCGGCGTCAGCCGCTCCTCCTCCCCGGCCAGCCGGGCGGCGAGCGCCGCCACGAACGGCACCGCCGCCACCAGCAGCCCGGTGAGCGAGCTGGAGAGGGTCTGCTCGGCGTAGGACAGCAGCAGCCACGGCGCGGTCATCTCGAGCACGGTGAACAGCAGCAGCGGCTTCCAGCGCCGCAGCACCGGGCGCAGGTGCCCCCGCGCGATCGTCCACGGCAGCAGCAGGACGGCGCCGACGACGCAGCGGGCGAAGACGACCGAGACCGGGGACACCTCGCCGACGGCCACCTTGATCAGCAGGTAGGGCACACCCCAGATCACCGACATGGCGCCGAACAGCACCCAGCCCCGTCGGCTCACGGCCCCGTCCTCATCGGTCGCCCGCGGGCCCCGCAGCCGGCTCGAAGGTGCGCGCGAACGCCGCGAAGCGCTTCAGCGACCAGCGGATGCCCACGAGCGCGAACGGCCTGATCAGCACCCAGCCGACCCGCCCCAGCCGCCCGAGGGGCAGGTCGAGCCGCTCGGTCCACACGAAGGTGCTGTGCTCCCCGCGGGGCTGGATCTCGAAGATGCCGGGGCCGCGCACCAGCCGCCCGGTGTGCTGGACCTCCACCAGGCGCGGCGGGTCCCACGTCGTGACCACCATCGTGTCCAGCAGCCCGACGTGCCGGCCGCCGGGCAGCGGCAGCCCGGTGCGTGCGGCCAGCCGGCCACCGACGCCCTGCGCCGGCCCCTCGACCGTCCGCACGTCGGTGCCGATCATCCACTCGCCCTGGCGGGTCCAGGCGGTCAGCGCGGCCCACACCCGCTCGGGCGGCGCCGCGACCTCGACCCGCTCGACCAGCTCAGGCATCCCGGCTCCCCTCTCCGTCGGACGATCCGACCCCGGGGTCGGTCGGCCGCTCCTCGTGGGCGCGCGCGGCCAGCTCGGTCCGCAGCGCCGCGATCTGCGCGTCGCGCTCGTCCAGGGTCAGGGCCAGCTGGTCCAGCAGCCAGTCGACCTCGGCCATCCGGTAGCCGCGGAGGGTGACCGCGATCCGCAGCGCGCGGACGTCGTCGGACACGACCGGGCGGTCGTCGGGCAGGTGCACCGGCGAGCGGTCCGGCTCGGCCGGGGGCTGGGTCTCCCCCCGCCCGAGCAGCAGCGCCCCCACCACGAACAGCACCCCGCCGACCAGCAGGACGGCGACGACGAAGACGACGAAGGAGAGCACCTCAGGCGTCGGAGGGGCGGGTGTCGATCGGCACCCGCATCCCCCCGCCGTTGTCCCCGGCCGCGCGCGACGCCTCGGCGGCCTGGATGACCGCCACCGCCTCGGCGACGTCGTCGGTCACGGTGACCAGGTCGAGGTCGCCGGCGCCGATGGTCCCCGCGGGGACCATCGTCTCGCGGATCCAGGTGAGCAGGCCGGACCAGTACTCGCTGCCCATGAGCACGACGGGGAAGCGGGTGACCTTGCGGGTCTGCACCAGGGTGAGGGCCTCGAACAACTCGTCCAAGGTGCCGAAGCCGCCGGGCAGGATGACGAACGCCTGCGCGTACTTCACGAACATCGTCTTGCGGACGAAGAAGTAGCGGAACGAGATGCCGACGTCGACCCACTCGTTGAGCTCCTGCTCGAACGGCAGCTCGATGCCCAGGCCGACCGACATGCCGCCGGCGTCGCAGGCGCCCTTGTTGGCCGCCTCCATCGCACCGGGGCCGCCCCCGGTGATGACCGCGTACCCGGCCCGGGACAGCGCGGCGCCCAGCTCCACCCCGAGCGCGTAGTGCGGGTGGTCGCGGGGCGTGCGGGCGCTGCCGAACACGCTGACCGCGCGCGGCAGCTCGGCCAGCAGCCCGAACCCCTCGACGAACTCGCTCTGGATCCGCAGCACCCGCCACGGATCGGTGTGCACCCAGTCGCTGGGGCCCCGCTTGTCGAGCAGCCGCTGGTCGGTGGTCGACCCCTGCCGCTGCGGGTCGGGCTCGCCACCCCGCAGCATGATCGGCCCGCGGTGGCGGGTGGGCCGGGCGCGGCGCTCGTCGCTCGGTGGGGTGGTCATGCCTCGCTCCTCGTGACGGGGTTCCCGGACAGGTAGGCGGTCAGCGCGTCGACGGCCGGCTGGAGCCGGGCGACGACGACGTGCTCCTCGCGGGTGTGCGCCAGCTGCGGGTCACCCGGGCCGTAGTTGATCGCCGGGATGCCGAAGGCGGCGAACCGTGCGACGTCGGTCCAGCCGAGCTTGGCGCGCGCGGGCCGGCCGACGGCCGTGACGAACGCGGCGGCGGCCGGCTCGGCCAGCCCCGGCAGCGCCCCCCCGGAGTTGTCGACGACGGTCAGCGTGGCGCCGGCGGCGATCGCCTCGGCGAAGACCTCGCGCACGTGTGCCTCGGCGGCGTCCTCGTCACGGTCGGGCGCGTAGCGGAAGTTCACGGTGAGGGACGACTCGTCGGGTATCACGTTCCCGGCGACCCCACCGGCGATACCCACGGCGTTCAGCCCCTCCCGGTAGGTGCAGCCGTCGATCTCGACCTCCCGCGGCGAGTAGGCGGCCAGCGCCGCCAGCGCCCCGGCCAGTCCGTGGATCGCGTTCTCCCCCAGCCAGCTGCGGGCGCTGTGCGCCCGCCGGCCCTTGGTCTCCAGCACCGCGCGCAGCGTGCCCTGGCAGCCGGCCTCGATCTCGCCGTCGGTCGGCTCGAGCAGGATCGCGAGGTCGCCGTAGAGCCAGCCCCGCCGCTCGCGGGCGACCCGGCCGAGACCGTTCTTGACCGCCTCGACCTCCTCGTTGTCGTAGAAGACGAACGTCAGGTCGTGCGCGGGGGCGGCACCGGGGCCGCCGAAGGCCGCGGCCAGCCGCAGCATCACCGCGTCCCCGGCCTTCATGTCGCTGGTCCCGCAGCCGTAGAGCCGGCCGGTGGCCTCGTCGAGCCGGCTGGGCACGTTGTCGGCGATCGGCACGGTGTCGAGGTGGCCGGCGAGGACCACCCGGGTGGGCCGGCCGAGGTTGGTGCGGGCGAGCACGGCGTCGCCGACGCGCTCCACCTCCAGGCCGCCGAGCCCGCGCAGGGCGGCCTCGACGGCGTCGGCCAGCGCGGTCTCGCTGCCGGAGACCGAGGGCGCGTCGACCAGGGCGCGGGTCAGCGCGAGGACGTCGGCGGAGAGGTCCAGCGGCGGGAGGGTGCTCACGACGAGGAAGCGTAGGGCCCGTGCCGCCGCCCGGCCGCCGCGGCGCGGTCAGCCGATCGGTAGCGTCGTCGTCGTGACTGACGCAGCGTCCGCCCCCGTCTCCGCCGTAGCCGCCGGTCTGGCGACCGTCACCCCGTCCGGCACCGTGCTGGACACCTGGTACCCCGAGCCCCGGCTGGGTGCGCCCGCCGGTGCGGCGAGCGGCTCCACCCGGCTGGGGGCGCTCGAGCTGTCCGGCGAGCTCGGCCCCGACTACGGCGGCCTGGTGCGCCGCGACGAGGCCCGCGGGGTCGAGGTCATCGCCGTCCGCACCGTCATCGCCGACCTCGCCGCACCGCCGGTGGACACCCACGACGTCTGGCTCCGGCTGCACCTGCTCTCGCACCGGCTGATCCAGCCGCACGGCGCGGACATGACCGGTGTGTTCGGCCTGCTCACCAACGTGGCCTGGACGAGCGCGGGCCCGGTCGAGGCCGCCGGCTTCAACGCCCACCGGCTGCGCGCCGCCGTCGGCCACCTCACCGTCTTCGGCGTCGACAAGTTCCCCCGGATGGTCGACTACGTCATCCCCTCCGGCGTGCGGATCGCCGACGGCGACCGGGTGCGGCTGGGCGCACACCTGGCCGAGGGCACGACGGTCATGCACGAGGGGTTCGTCAACTTCAACGCGGGCACGCTCGGGCCCTCGATGGTCGAGGGCCGGATCAGCGCCGGCGTGGTCGTGGGCGCCGACAGCGACATCGGCGGCAGCGCGTCGATCATGGGCACCCTCTCCGGCGGCGGCACGCAGGTGATCTCGATCGGCAGCGGCTGCCTGCTCGGCGCGAACTCCGGCGTCGGCATCTCCCTCGGCGACGGCTGCGTGGTCGAGGCCGGCTGCTACGTGACCGCCGGCTCCCGCGTCACCCTCCCGGACGGCTCGGCGGTCAAGGCCAAGGAGCTCTCCGGCCGCAACGGGCTGCTGTTCCGGCGCAACAGCGTCAGCGGCGCGCTCGAGGCGCTCCCGCGCGACGGCGACTGGGGCGCGCTCAACGCCGAGCTGCACGCCAACTGACCGAGGCAAAGGAAGCTATACCTGCGCTTTCTCGACCCGAGCCGCAGGTAGAGCTTCCTATGCCTCGCCTCGGCGGAGGTCAGGCTGCGGCCTCCGTGGCGACGTCGAGGTGCTCCAGCAGGGCCACGACGAACTCCTGCGGACGCTCGACGTGCGGGGAGTGCCCGACGCCGGGCAGGACGACCTCGCGGTAGGCGCCCCCGGCCGCGGCGTAACGCTCCAGCACGGCCCGGGTCTGGGCGACCATCGGCTGCGGCGGGCAGACCTCTTCGCCCGGCCAGCCCGGTACGGCTCCCAGCTGTCCCAGGTGGGCCAGGTCGAACGCCGAGGTGTCCGACACGATCGCGTCGGCGTCCCCGCGGATCCACAGCACCGGAGGCCTGCCGGCCAGCTCGGCGAGCCCCGACACGTCCATGACCGTCGGCGCCATCGTGTTGAGCACGCCGCGCTCTCCCGGGGCCACGCCCGGCCACGTCGGACTGGTCGCGGAGTCGCCCGGGTAGTGGTCGGCACCGGTGCGCGTGGACAGCATCGAGGCGACGAAGACGTCCTCCAGCACGGGGTCCAGCGGCAGCGACCCCGGCGCCACGTAGAACGCCCGCAGGATCGACCGCGGACTCGTCGGGCTGCCGGTGCCCGTGTCGCCGGCAGCGAGCGCGGCGACGAACTCGGGGTTGGCGGCGCCCCCACCGGAGCCCGCACCGTCCTCGGCGAGACGGCGCCCCTCCGGCCCGGCCGTGCCGCCGAAGCCGTAGGGCGAGACCGGCGCCACCAGCGTCACGGAGGCGACCCGCGCAGGCGCGTCCAGCAGTTACTGCAGTACGACGCCCGCGCCCATGCTCCAGCCGACCAGGTGCACCCGCTCGACGCCGAGGGTCTCCACCAGCGCCGCGACGTCGTCGGCCCAGTCGCGCACGCCCCGGCGCGCGTCCACGGGCAGCGGATCGGTGTCGCCGTAACCGCGCAGGTCCACCGCGACCGGCCGCACGCGCGCCTGGTCCACCAGTGCCAGCATCGGCTGCTGCCAGAAGAGCGCGGAGCTGACGTTGCCGTGCACGAAGAGCACGACCTCGCCGTCGGCGGCGCCGAGCCCCGCCGGCTCGACGGCGGCCGGGTGCACGAGGTTTTGGGTCAGCCGCGGGGTGGCCACCCGCGTGGTGGTGATCCCGGGCAGCAGGACGTCCATGGCTCCTCCTCGACGGCGGGCACACGCTATCGGCGCGGGCCGGGCGGGAACAGCCCTGCGCGGGCTCGCCGCGAGGTCGGGCCGACCAGGCCGCGCGCCCCGCGCAGCCCGGACGGTGGCCGCGTCCAGGGAACGGTCAGGTCCGGCACCTACAGTCGGCAGGCGATGACCAGCCCCCGCACCACGGCGCACGCCGTCGCCCCGCGGGCGCGCACGTCCACCCGGCCCCGGCCCACCGCCCGGCACGGGAGCGCCCGCCGGACGTCCTCGCGGCGCCCGGCCCGCCGGGCGTCCACGCGCCGGACCGGTCGGCGACGGCGGAAGGCGCGCGACCTCCCCTCGATCGTCCGCTGGTGGCCGGCGCTGCTGGTGGCCGCCGCCGTGCTCGCCGGCGTCGCGTGGGGCAGCGAGAAGTACCCGACGTTCCCCGCGGCCGGCACCTGCACCGTCCCCGACGGCTCGGTCACCGTCACCGCCGAGCAGGCCGGGCACGCCGCGACGATCGCGCGGGTCGGCAGGGAGCGCGGCCTGCCCGACCGCGCCGTCGTCATCGCCCTCGCCACCGCGCAGCAGGAGTCCCGGCTGCGGAACCTCGACTACGGCGACCGGGACTCCCTGGGCCTGTTCCAGCAGCGCCCGTCCCAGGGGTGGGGCACCCCGGAGCAGGTGCGCGACCCGGTCTACGCCGCCAACAAGTTCTACGACGGGCTCGTGACCGTCCCCGGGTGGGAGGCCGGCCGGCTCACCGACAGCGCCCAGGCCGTGCAGCGCAGCGGTTTTCCCGATCTCTACCAGCAGTGGGAGGGCATGGCGCAGCAGCTGTCCGCGGCCCTGGCCGAGGGCACGCTCGACTGCTCCTGATGGCGACCGTCGTCACATTCCGGCCGTTCTCGTTCCCTCTGCGGAGGGAGGCCGTGGGTGCAGCGCTCAACGACCGGTCGACCGGCACCGACATGCTGGCCATGACGATCGCGCCCCACGTCCCGACCACCGCGGCTCCCACCGGAGCCGCTGCGCCCCCGGTCGCCGACGTCACGGCGCTGCTGCCCTCCCGCGAGGCCCTGCTCGACCGGCTCGCAGAGGAGCTGCCGGGAGCCGCCGAGCGGCCGACGAGCCTGGTCGTCCTCGGGCTCCTGCGCCGCGACGACGGCTGGCCCACCCCGCCGAGCACCCTGGCCCGGATCACCTCGCTCCTGGCCCGCTCCATCCGCGGCGACGACTGGGTGTCCGCCTCCGGGCCGGCCGAGTTCGGCCTCGTGATCGCCGGACCGGGGACGGCCGCCGAGGTCGCCGCCGGCCGGCTGGTCTCGGCCGTCCTCGCCGAGGGGATCCCCGGGTTGTCGGCGGCCGCGGGCATCGCCGCGGTCGACGCCGGCCGCCCGGCCACCGAGATCTTCCGCCGCGCCACGCTCAGCCTCACCGCCGCGCGCCGGGTGGGCGCCGGCACGGTGATCCGGTACCGCGAGCCCAGCTGAGCGGAGCGCCGGCGCCGGCCGTCACGCGGCCGGTGCGGCGATCAGGAGCACCGCCGCTGTCGCGGCCGCCAGGGTCCGCACCGTGTTCCACCCGGTCCACCGGCGCACCCAGCCGGGCCAGCGGTCCGCGGTCGCGGTGGAGCCGGGGTGCAGGCGCGCCAGCTCGTCGTTGAGCGGGACGTTGGCCGCCACCGTCACCCCGAGCACCCCGACCAGGTAGAGCGGGGCTGCCGCCAGCACCTCCGGCCGCCGGGCGCCCCCCAGCTCGATCACCGCGGCCGCCAGGCACAGCACCCCGGTGCCGAAGAGCAGGGCGAGGAACGCGGGGCGGATCGCCGTCCGGTTCACCGACTGCATCGCCGCGGCGCCCGCCGCCGCAGGCAGCGCGGCCAGCGCCGGCATCACCATCAGGCTGAAGACGGCGAACGCCCCGCCCACCAGCCCCGAACCGAGCGCCGCCGCGGCGACCAGCACCCCGGCCACCGGTTCAGCCCCGCCCGATCGTCGTCATGCGGTGAGTACAGCGGCAGTACCGTGAGACGGTCCATCGCCCCAGCCCCCGATCGCATGCGCGAGCGTCTACGGTCCTGGCATGGACGCCGTCTCCGGGCTGCTCGCCGGCCCCCGCGCGCAGGGCGCCTTCGTGCTCCGCTCGGTGCTGCGCGCACCGTGGGCCATGCGCATCGCCGACGAGGCGCCGCTCACCACGATGACCGTCCTGCGCGGCTCGGCCTGGGTGCTCGCTGCCGACGGCGCGGCGACGCAGCTGGGACCCGGGGACGTCGCCCTCCTGCGCGGCCCGCGGCCCTACACCGTGGCCGACGACCCGGCGACGCCGCCGCAGGTCGTCGTCGGCCCGGGACAGGTGTGCAGCCCGCCGTCCCCCGCCGGGACGGCGACCGGGATGACGGCACTCGGCCTGCGCACCTGGGGCAATGACGCGCGGGGCGAGACGGTGCTGCTCACCGGCACGTACCCGGCCCCCGGCGAGGTCGGGTCCCGGCTGGTGCGTGCACTGCCCGAGCTCGCCGTCGTCCCCGGCGACGAGAGCACCCGGGCGCTGGCTGGGCTGCTGGCCGCGGAGCTCGCCCGCGAGGCGCCGGGCCAGAGCGCCGTGCTGGACCGCCTGCTGGACGTCACCCTGGTGTCGGCGCTGCGCGCCTGGTTCGACCGGCCCGACGCCCGCCCCCCGGCCTGGTACTCCGCGCACGCCGATCCGGTCGTAGGCCCCGCGCTGACGCTGCTGCACGCGCAGCCCGCCCATCCCTGGACGGTCGCGTCGCTGGCCGCGGCAGTAGGGGTCGCCCGCGCGACGCTGGCCCGCCGCTTCACCGCGCTGGTCGGCGAGCCGCCGCTGACCTACCTCACCGGCTGGCGGATCGCGCTCGCCACCGACCTGCTCCGCGACCCCGACCTGACCCTGGCCGCCATCGCGCGGCGGGTCGGGTACGCGACACCGTTCGCGCTCAGCGCCGCGGTGAAGCGGGTGACGGGAGCGAGCCCGGCCGAGCACCCCGCCCGTCAGGCGGCGCGGCGCTGACCGGTCAGGCGGTGAGTCGCTGCACCGCGGCGTCGATCCGCTCGTCGGTGGCGGTCAGGGCCAGCCGGACGTGGCGGGCGCCGGCCGGGCCGTAGAAGCTACCCGGGGCGGCCACGACCCCGAGGGCGGCGAGCCGGTCGATGGTCACCCAGCAGTCCTCGTCGCGGGTGGCCCACAGGTACAGCCCGGCCTCGGAGTGGTCGATCCGCATCCCGGCGGCGCGCACGGCGGCCGCCAGCCGCTCCCGTCGGCCGCGGTAGCGCTCGCGCTGCGCCTCGACGTGCGCGTCGTCGTCGAACGCCGCGGCCATGGCGGCCTGGACCGGCCCCGGCACCAGCAGGCCGAGGTGCCGGCGCACCTCCCAGACCCGGCGGACCAGCTCGGGGTCGCCGGAGAGCAACCCGCCCCGGTAGCCGGCCGCCGTCGACTGCTTGGACAGCGAGTGCACGGCCAGCAGGCCGGTGTGGTCCTCCCCCGCCACGTCGGGATGCAGGATCGACCGCGGGGCCACGTCCCAGCCCAGGGTGATGTAGCACTCGTCCGCGACCACGGGCACGCCGTGGGTACGGCCCCACGTCACCCAGCCGCGCAGCTGCTCCACGGTGAGCACCCGCCCGTGCGGATTGCCCGGCGAGTTCAGCCAGACCAGGGAGATGCTGCCCGCGTCGGCCGGCGGGGTGTCGCTGCGCCGCACGTCCAGGCCGGCCAGGACCGCCCCCACCTCGTAGGTCGGGTAGGCGACCTCGGGCACCAGCACCGTGCTCGCGGTGCCCTGCAGGCCGAGCAACGTCGGCAGCAGCGCGACCAGCTCCTTCGAGCCGACCGTCGGGATCAGCGGCGGCACGGCCCCCAGCGGATCGGGGACCCCGACACCCAGGCGCCGCCGGAGCCAGCCCGCCGCGGCGGTGCGCAGCGCAGCGGTGCCCAGCGCCGTCGGGTACCCCGGGGCGTCAGCGGCCCCGGCCAGTGCCTCGCGGAGCACCTCGGGGGTGTCGTCGACCGGGGTGCCGATCGACAGGTCGACCACCCCGTCCGGGTGCTCGGCGGCCCGTGCCCGCGCCCCGGCCAGGGAATCCCAGGGGAAGTCCGGCAGGGCACGGGCCGGCCCTGCGGACGGAGCCGTCAGTGCTCTTCGCCCTGCGGCGGCAGGGCGGCCACCAGCGGGTGGTCCTTGCCGACCTTGCCGGTCTTCGCGGCACCACCCGGGCTGCCCAGGTCGGAGAAGAACTCCACGTTGGCGTTGTAGAAGTCCTTCCACTTGTCCGGGACGTCGTCCTCGTAGTAGATGGCCTCGACCGGGCACACCGGCTCGCACGCCCCGCAGTCGACGCACTCGTCGGGGTGGATGTAGAGCATCCGGTCGCCCTCGTAGATGCAGTCCACCGGACACTCGTCGATGCACGCCTTGTCGAGAACGTCGACGCAGGCCTGGGTGATGACGTAGGTCACGGGGTTTCCCTCCCGGGGACGATCCGGCGGCGCCGCCGGCCGCGGCCGGAGCACCAGATGCGCACCTAGTATCACCTCCCCGGCCCGGCGGCGTTCGACGGGCCACCCGCCGCCTGCCCCGCGCGGGGCCGCGGAACCGCGGGCACCGGCCGAGCTCCCCCCATCGGGGTGGGGGCGGGAGCCCCTGCTCAAGGCGGCCGGGCAGGCGCCGATGTCGACGATGTGTCCCAGATGCCGCTCCCCGAGGTCACGCCGCGGCGCCTGTCGCCGGCGTCGCCCTTCGATGCCCAGGCGGCGCTGGTGCACCTGCTGTCCCGGCTGCGCTCGTCCTCCGGGGCGACCCGCGTGTCGGTGTGGGTGCACGAGGCCACCACCGAGCTGGTCGTCCCCTTCCGGCAGGCCGTCCGCCCCTCCGGCGACCCGCTGCCGCAGCACCCGGCGCTGCGCACCCCCGCGTTCGTCTCCGACGCCCCCTTCCTCTCCGCCGTCATCACCGGCCGCCAGGCCGTCGTCGCCTCGGCCGACGGGCGCCGCGCGGCCGACCGCCAGCTGGCCGAGGTCGGCATCCGCTCGGCCCACGGCGAGCCGCTGCTGCTGGACGGCGAGGTCGTCGGCGTCCTGACCGTGGAACCCGCGGCCGCTGCCGCACCGCACCTGCTGCGCCAGGTGGCCCCCAAGCTGGCCGCGGCGCTGGCCGAGACGTGGACCCGCCGGTCCGAGCAGCGCCGGCTGGACCAGGCCGCCGTGCTGCTGGGGCTGATCGAGTCCGCCGCGCAGGCCCAGTCCATGGACCACCTGCTCGGCTCGGCCTGCCGTCAGCTCGCCGAGCTCGGCGAGGTGGAGCGCGCCTGCATCTTCCTGCTCGAGGACGGCCGGCTCGTCCCCCGGATGGCCGCCTACGCCGACGGCCGCCGCGACCTCGCGACCTGGCAGCAGTTCCGCAACGCCCCCGTGGCCCTCGAGCTGGCCGAGACGGTGCTGCGCACCGGCGAGGCCACGACCGCCGACCGCAGCTCCGGCCTCATCTCCGGCTGGTGGGTGGACTCCTTCCACATCGCCTCCGCGCTGGCGGTCCCGCTGGGCCGCGCCCCGGAGCTGGCCGGCGTCCTCATCCTCGACAGCACCCACGTGCGGCCGTTCTCCGAGGACGTCCGCCGGCTGGCCGCCGCTGCCGGGGCGCACCTCGGCGGGGTGATCGAGCAGGCCCGCACGAGCCAGGCCCGCGCGGCCTCCCTCGCGACCGCCCGGGTGGTGCGGCAGCTGCTCGTGGACGGCTCGGGGGTCACCGGGGCCGCCGAGGCCGCGGAGGTCCTGGCCCGCGCGGTCCAGTGCCTCGCGGGCACCGACCGCAGCGCCGCCTACCTGGTCGACGACGACGACCGCATCGGCGAGGTCCGGCATGTGGACTGGCCCGAGTCGCACAAGCAGGTGATCCAGACCCGCCTGGTCGGCCGGCCGGCGGCCGACGTGGCCCTCTGGCGGCTCGCCTCCGAGCAGAAGACCCCGGTCTTCGTCGAGGACGCCGCCGCCGGCGAGCTGCTGGACCCTCAGCTGGTCCGGGCCCTGGAGCTGGGTTCCTACATCAGCGTGCCGCTCATGTCCGGCGACCGGCTCCTCGGACTGGTTGTCACCGGATCGGTCGGGTCGGGGCGCACCTGGAGCCCGGCCGTCCGAGACGCCGTCCGCCAGGTGGCCCTCGAGGGCGCGCTCGTCGTGGAGAACGCCGAGCTGCGCGCCGCCGAGCAGCGGCGCCTGGCGCAGCTGGCCAGCGAGGCCCACCACGACCCCCTCACCGGGTTGGCCAACCGTCGCCGGTTCATCGAGCAGGTCGAGCACACGGTCTACGGCGACCCCGACCGCCGGTGCGCGCTGGTCATGATCGACCTCGACCGGTTTAAGGAGATCAACGACAGCTTCGGGCACAGCGTCGGCGACGACCTGCTCTGCCTGGTCGGCCCCCGGCTCCGGCGCGCCCTCGGCCCGGAGGACCTGCTCGCCCGCATGGGCGGTGACGAGTTCGCCGTCCTGCTGCCTGACGCCGACGACGGCCGCGCCCGGGAGGTGGCCGAGCACATCGGCGCCGAGCTGCGCGACGCCTTCGTGCTGGACGGCATGTCCCTGCACATCGACGCCAGCATCGGCATCGCGTTGTGCCCCGACCACGGCCGCGACCGGTCGCTGCTCCTGGCCCGCGCCGACACCGCCATGTACGCCGCCAAGCGCGGCCGCCTGGGGTACGAGGTGTGGGCGCCCGACGGCACCCCGGCCACCCGCGACCGGCTGGAGACCCTCGAGCAGCTGCGGTCGGCCCTGGACGGCGAGGAGCTGGACAACCACTACCAGCCCCAGCTGGACCTGCGCACCGGCGCCGTGGTCGGCCTCGAGGCGCTGGTCCGCTGGAACCACCCCGACCGCGGGCTGCTGTACCCCGACGTCTTCCTGCCGCTCGCCGAGCAGGCCGGCCTGATGCGCCGCCTGGCGCTGCGCGTGCTGGAGCGCGCCCTCCGCGACCTCCGGTCGTGGCGGGCCCAGGGTCACGACCTGTCGGTCGCGGTGAACCTCTCGGTGTCCAACCTCCAGGACGTCGCCCTCCCCGGGCAGGTGGCGATGCTCCTGGACGCATTCGCCGTGCCCGCCGAGGCGCTCGTCCTGGAGATCACCGAGGACGTCCTCATGGCCGACGCCGCCCGCAGCCAGCAGGTGATGGCCGGGCTGCGCCGGCTGGGCGTGCGGCTGTCGGTCGACGACTACGGCACCGGCTACTCCTCGCTGTCCTACCTGCGGGCGCTGCCGGTCGACGAGCTGAAGCTCGACCGCAGCTTCGTCACCCACCTGACCAGCGACACCCGGGCGGCCGCCATCGTGCGCAGCACCCTGCAGCTGAGCCGGGACCTGGGCATGAGCATGGTCGTGGAGGGTGTCGAGGACGCCGACTCCCTGGCCGCGCTGCGCGAGTGGGGCTGCGACGTGGCGCAGGGGTACCACATCTCCCGGCCCATGCCGGCCGAGCGTGTGCAGGGCTGGCTCGAGGCCCGCCCGACGCCGGCGGCGTGGAACTCCACCACCCGCCCCCGCCACTGACCCGGGGGCGCCGCCGCCCCGGCCGGGACCGGGCACGAGGATCAGCGATGTGCTCACGTCCTCCGCCGTCCCCTCCGTGCCCGTCGCCGACCTGGAGCGGCTGGCCGCACGCACCTGGCGGGGACTGGAGGAGGAGCCCTACGGCGACTGGCTGCTGCGTGCCGGCGGTGGCTTCACCGGTCGCGCCAACTCGGTCCTCGTCGTCGGCGATCCGCCCGCCGGGCTGCCCGCCGCCGTCGCGGAGGTGACCTCCTGGTACGCCGACCGCGGCCTGCGGCCGTGCGCCGCCGTCCCCTCGTCCGGCGCGGCGGACGCCGACGCGGCCTTCGCCGCGGCCGGGTGGACCCGGGACGAGGACACGCTGGTCCTCACCGCCCCGGCCGGCCCGTGGCCCGGGGCCGATGTCCCGGTCGAGCTCGCGGAGGCACCCGACGCGGCCTGGCTGTCCGGCTACCGCTCCGGCGGCGCCGCCCTGCGGGCGTCCGCGGTCGCCGTCCTGCGCAACGCCGACCAGCCGCGGTTCGCCACCGTCCGCCTCGCCCCGGACCCGGCGCCACCGGCCGCCGTCGCCCGCGGCGTGCTGTGCGACGGCTGGCTGGTGATCAGCGCCGTGACCGTCGACGAGGAGTACCGGCGGCGGGGCCTGGCGACGGCCGTGATGGCGGCGCTCGCCGCCGACGCCCGGGCCCGCGGCGGCCACTCCTGCCTGCTGCAGGTCACGGAGTCCAACGGCCCGGCGCTGGCCCTCTACGCGCGGCTGGGGTTCAGCGAGCACCACCGGTACGCCTACCGCTGGGCCCCGGCACCGCCGGCGTGACCGCGCGGGGCGGCGCCCCCAGAGCCCGCCCGGCCGCGAGGGCCCCGGCCAGCACACCGAGCAGCAGGAACGCCAGGGTGAGCCCGCCGAGCGCACCGCCGGCGCCCAGCAGCAGGTCACCCTCCGGGCGGCGCACCATCGCACCGATCACGACCACCAGCCAGGTGACGGCGGGGAGCGCGGCGACCGCCCTCGACCCGCTGAGCCGGAACGCGGCCCGGACGAGCAGCACGTTGCCCACCACCGCGGCGGCCACCGACACCGGCACGAGCACGCCCCCGAGCCGCAGCGGCAGCCAGAAGATCTCGACGAGCGCCAGCCAGGCGGAGACGAGGACCGCGCACACCCCCCAGGCCACCGGCGCCCACCGCCCGCGGCTCACCCCGGCAGCCCGGCGAACAGGTCGTCCTCCCGGTCGTGCGGTCCGCTCACGGGGCCGCGCTCGCCGGCCACCTGCCGGTAGTACTCGACGCCGAGGACCTCCTGGCCGAGGTTGTTGGACAGCGCGAAGAACGGGCCGTCGACGGTGATCTGCGTCGGGTGGGCGCGCATGGCGGCGTCCTTGCGCCCGGCGTGGGCCCGCCCGTCGACGGCGCAGGTGACCACCTCGTCGGGGACCACGAAGGGCACGTCGTCGAGGTTGCCCAGCCCCTCGAACGGCGAGGCCTCCCCCAGCGCCGCCATCGCCTCGATGCCCTCGCGGACCACCGAGCGCGGCATGGCGTTCCAGTAGACCTTCGCCACCTCCCACGGCTCCCCGAGGTCGGCCCGGTAGTCCGGATCGGCCGCGGCCTCGACCGCGGCCATGGCCACGCGGTGCGCCTGGATGTGGTCCGGGTGGCCGTAGCCGCCGAACTCGTCGTAGGTGACGACGACCTGCGGGCGCACCTCGCGGACGACGGCGACGGCGTGCGCGATCGCCTCGTCCAGGTCGGCGTTCCAGAAGGCCCGCGGGTGGTCGTTGGCCGGCGTGCCCATCATCCCGGAGTCGCGGTAGCGCCCCGGCCCGCCGAGGAACCGGATGTCCTCGACGCCGAGAGCGGCCATCGCGGCGCGCAGCTCCCAGATGCGGTAACCCCCGAGCTGGTCGGCCTGGTCGGCCGCCAGCTGGGCCAGCTCCGGCACCAGGATCTCGCCCTCCTCGCCCAGCGTGCAGGTGAGGAGGGTGACGCCGGCGCCCTCGGCGACGTAGCGGGCCATGGTGGCCCCGTTGTTGATCGTCTCGTCGTCCGGGTGCGCGTGGACCAGGAGCAGGCGCCGGTTGGGGATCACTCCGGCATTCTGCTCCTCGTGCCGGGCGGGCCCGGAAGGGCACCGCCCGGCACGGGTCACTCCGTCGGGACGACCTGCCGCGCCTCGGCGAAGTGGCACGCCGACGGGTGCCCCTGCCCGCGGTCGACCAGCGCCGGCGCCTCGGTGGCGCAGATGTCCTGCGCCTTCCAGCAGCGGGTGCGGAATCGGCACCCGGACGGCGGGTTCGCCGGGCTCGGGACGTCGCCCTCGAGCGGGACCCGCTCCTTGAGCCCGCGCAGGTGCGGCTCGTGCACCGGCACGGAGGAGAGCAGCGCCTGGGTGTAGGGGTGGGTGGGCGAGCCGTAGACCTCGGCCTCGGTGCCCTCCTCCACGATGCTGCCGAGGTACATCACCGCGACCCGGTCGGAGATGTGGCGCACCACTGACAGGTCGTGGGCGATGAACAGGTAGGAGAGCCCGAAGTCGTTCTGCAGGTCCTCGAGCAGGTTGACGACCTGCGCCTGGACCGAGACGTCCAGGGCGCTCACCGGCTCGTCGCAGACGATGACCTCGGGCTGCAGGGCGAGGGCCCGGGCGATGCCGATGCGCTGCCGCTGCCCACCGGAGAACTGGTGCGGGTACCGGTTCACGAAGTCGGGGTTCAGCCCGACCCGCTCCATCAGCTCCTGGGTGCGCTGCAGCCGGCCCTTCTTGGGCGCGACGTCGGCGTGCACCGACCAGCCCTCGGCCACGATGTCGCCCACGGTCATCCGCGGGTTCAGCGAGGCGTAGGGGTCCTGGAAGATGATCTGGACCTCGCGCCGGTACTGCTTCAGCGCGCCGCCCCTCATCTTGGTGACGTCCTCGCCCTTGTAGAGGATCTGCCCGTCGGTCGGCTTCTCGAGGGCCACCAGCATCTTGGTGACCGTCGACTTGCCGCAGCCGGACTCGCCGACCAGGCCCACGGTCTCCCCACGGCGCAGCCGCAGGTTCACGCCGTCGACGGCCCGGACGTGGCCGACCGTGCGCTTGAGGACGATCCCCTGGGTGAGCGGGAAGTGCTTCTTGAGGTCCTTGACCTCCAGCAGCACCTCGCCGGGCGTGTGCACCGGGCGGGTCGCCGCGTCGGCGGCGTCGGACGCGGTCCTCCGGTCCGCCTCCGCGGCCCGGCCTGCTGCGCTGCTCCCGGAGCTGCCGAAGCTGTCGTCAGGCATCGTCGTCCGGCCCGACTCCGCGCCCCGGTCCGCTCCTCGCTCGTTCCTCGCTGCGATGCTCCCGGAGCTGTCGTCAGGCATTGAGGACCTCCTCGCTGTAGTGGCAGGCCGCCTCGCGGCCGGGGACGACCAGCCGCAGCGGCGGGACGTCGGTGTCGCAGTCCCGGCCGGTCGCCGCCTGCGCACCGGTACGGCGCTTCGAGCAGCGCGGGTGGAAGGGGCAGCCCGACGGGATGGCGGCCAGGTTCGGCGGCTGTCCGCCGATCGGCTGCAGCCGGCCGCCCTTGACCTCGACCTGCGGGATCGAGCGCATCAGCCCGTCGGTGTAGGGATGGGCCGGGTTGCCGAAGACGTCGTCGACGGTGCCGCGCTCGACGATGCGACCGGCGTACATGACGGCCACGTTGTCGGCCACCTCGTTGACCACGCCAAGGTCGTGCGTGATCAGGACCAGGCCCATGCCGGTGTCCCGCTGCAGGTCCTTGAGCAGGTCCATGACCTGGGCCTGGACCGTGACGTCGAGGGCCGTCGTCGGCTCGTCGGCGATGAGGATGCGGGGGTCGAGGGCGATCGCCATGGCGATCATCACCCGCTGCCGCATGCCGCCCGAGAACTGGTGCGGGTAGTCGTTGACGCGCTGCGCGGCGGCCGGGATGCGCACCCGGTCCATCAGCTCGACGGCCTGCTTCTTGGCGTCCTTGCGGGACATGCCGCGGTGCGCCCGGAACATCTCCCCGATCTGGAAACCCACGCTGTAGACGGGGTTCAGCGACGACAGCGCGTCCTGGAAGATCATCGAGATCCCCGGACCGCGGACCTTCCGCTGCTCCTCGGCCGGCAGCGTCAGCAGGTCGCGCCCCTCGAACACGATCTGCCCGCTGGTGATCTCCGCCGGCGGCATGTCGAGGATCCCCATGATCGCCTGGGCCGAGACGGACTTCCCGGAACCCGACTCGCCGAGGATGGCGACGGTCTCCCCCTCCGAGACGGTGTAGCTCACGCCGTTGACGGCGTTCACCACCCCGGACTCGGTGCGGAACTCCACCCGCAGGTCCTCGACCTGGAGGATCGGGCCGGACCGGCCCTGCACGGGGCCGGACGGGACTGACGTGGACGCGGTGCTCATGAACGCTGCTTCGGGTCGAGGGCGTCGCGCAGGGCGTCACCCATGAGGACGAATGCCATCACCGTCAGGGTGAGGATGAGGCTCGGGAAGAGGACGGCGTGCGGAGCGGTCCGCAGCAGGCTCTGCCCGGTGTTGATCTGCAGTCCCCAGGAGATCGCCGGCGGCTGCAGGCCCACCCCGAGGTAGGTCAGCGTCGCCTCGGCGGCGATGAGGATGCCGATGGTGATCGTCGCGTACACGAGCACCGGGGCGACGGCGTTGGGCAGGATGTGCCGCATGAGGATCCGGGAGTCGGAGGCGCCCATGGCCCTCGCCGCGGCGACGTAGTCCGAGCTCTTGACCGCGATGACCTGCGAGCGGACCAGCCGCATGGCGGTCATCCAGCCGAACAACGCCAGCGCCAGCGCCACCGCGAACACACCGCGACCGAGGATGCCGCTGCGCAGGACCACCAGCGCACCCAGGATCAGCGGCAGCGCGTAGAAGATGTCGGCGATCCTGGACAGGATGCTGTCGGTGACCCCGCCGTAGAAGCCGGAGATGGCGCCGACCAGGACGCCGAGGACCAGGATCACGACGACCGCCAGCAGGCCGATGATCAGCGAGTTCCGCGCGCCGTAGACCACGTTGGCCAGGTAGTCGCAGCCCTGCTGGTCGAAGCCGAACCAGTGCTCCGCCGACGGCTTGGCGTTGGAGTTGGACAGGTTGCACGACCGTGGGTCGACACCGCGGGAGAACACCGTCGGGAGGAGCGCCATGCCGACGAACAGCAGGCCCAGCACGGCGCCGATCCAGAAGAGGACGTTGCGCTTGAGCTGGCGCCAGGCGTCGCTCCACAGGCTGTTCTGGCGGGCCTCGTCCGGCTGACCGGGGGCGGCATCGGTCACGGTGCCGGCCCCGACCTCGTCGTGGCCCACGGTCGTCAACTTCGAGTCACTCATAGCGGATCCTCGGGTCGAGCACGGCGTACAGCACGTCGACGACCAGGTTGAAGAAGATGAAGACGAACACCAGGAGCGTCACGATGCCGACGACGACGGCGCCCTCCTGGGCCCGCACGGCGTCGAAGACCGCCCGGCCGATGCCCGGCAGGTTGAACACGGTCTCGGTGACGATCGCGCCGCCCATCAGCGTGCCGATGTCGGCGCCGATGTAGGTGACGACCGGGATGAGGCTGTTGCGCAGCGTGTGCCGGACGATGACGTCCCGGCGCGGCAGGCCCTTGGCGCGTGCGGTGCGCACGTAGTCGGCCCGCATGTTCTCCGCGATGCTGGTGCGGGTGAGGCGGGCCACGTAGGCCAGCGACCCGGCGGCCAGGACCAGGCCCGGCAGCAGGTAGCTGTACCAGCCGTCGTTGACGCCGGCGATCGGGAACAGGCCGAGCTGCAGCCCGAAGGTGTACTGCGCGACGAACGCCAGCACCAGGATCGGGATGGAGACGATGAGCGTGGTGCTCACCAGCACGACGTTGTCGAAGAAGCCGTTCTTGCGGATGCCGGCCATGACACCGGCGACGATGCCGATGACGACCTCGAACGCGATGGCGACCAGCGCCAGCTTCGCCGTGACCGGCAGCCGCTGGGTGATCGTGTCCAGCACCTCACGCCCGCGGAAGTCGGTGCCGAAGTCGCCCTGCAGGAGGTCGCCGACGTACTTGATGTACTGCAGCCAGAGCGGGTCGTTGAGGTTGAACTCGTCGGTCAGCTGGGCCACCACGGCGGGGGCGAGCGGCCGGTCGCCGCCCAGGGCCCGGATCGGGTCGCCCGGGAGCGCGTAGACCATCGCGAAGATCAGGAACGAGGCCCCGATCAGGACGGGGATCGTGAGTAGAAGGCGGCGCGCGATGTAGCGGCCCATGTCGCTCCTCGGTCAGGACGCGTCACCCCGGGTCGCGGGCGCGGACGCGTCGTCCATGATGCGGGACGAGCCCGAGCGGCCGACCGCCGGGGGCACCTGTCCGGATCGGACGGGTACCCCCGGCGGCGGCCTGCGGTGTGCGGCTGGGTCAGCCGTTGACGCTCACGTTGGCGACGTCGATGTCACCGAAGACGTCAATCACCACGTCGCTGACGTTCTCCGAGTGAGCGGCCTGCTCCAGGTCGAAGAACATCGGGATGATCGGCATGTCCTGGAGGAGGATGTCCTCCGCCTGGTTGTAGTAGTCGATCGCCTCGTCGTTGCTCTCGGCGCTGTTGCCCTGCTGGATCAGCGCGTCGAACTCCGGGTTCGAGTAGAACGTGGCGTTCGAACCCGCCGGCGGCAGGGCCGCCGTCGAGTACAGCGGCTCGAGGTAGTTCTGCGGGCTGGGGTAGTCCATGCTCCAGCCGAGGCGGAACGGACCGGTCACACCCTGCTCGTCCAGCAGCGGCAGGTACTCGGCGAAGTCGAGCTCGCCCCGGAGGACGTAGTCGATGCCGAGGTTCTCGCGCAGCTGGTTGCCGACGGCCTGCACCCAGGCGTCGTGACCGGCGCCCGCGTTGAACCACAGCTCGATCGGCTGGCTGCGGTCGAAACCGGCCTCGTCGAGCAGCGCGTTCGCCTCGTCGACGTTCAGCTCGCAGTACTCGCAGACACCCTCGCGGTACCCGTCGACCACCGGCGCGACGTAGGCGTCGGCGGGCTCCCGGCTACCGGCGAAGATGGCGTCGGAGATCGCCTGCCGGTCGATGCCCATCGACAGCGCCCGGCGCACGAGCGGGTCGGAGAAGCGCTCGTCGTAGGTCGGGTAGCCCAGGTAGGTGAACCCGGACGACGGGGCCTCCAGGTACCGGTCGCCGAGCACGTCCTCGGCCGAGGCGATGGCGTCCGGCGGCAGGTCCGGCAGGACGTCGAGGTTCCCGGCCTGCAGGTCGTTGTAGCCGGTGTTCAGGTCGGCGTACACCGTGAAGTCCACCGACTCGGCGTTGCCCGGGTCCTCGCCGGCGTAGTCCTCGTACCGCGTGACGGTGAAGCCCTGACCGGGGACGAACTCCTCGTCGGCCTGGTACGGGCCGTTGCCGATCGGCATGGCGCCGAAGCCCTCGGGGTCCTCGAAGAAGGCCTCGGGCAGCGGCCAGAAGGCGTTGTAGCCGACGGTCACCGGGAACTGGGCGAACGGCGTGGCGAGCTCCACCTCGAAGGTGTTCTCGTCGATGACCCGGAGGCCGCTCATCTCCTCGGCGGCGGGGTCACCGGTGACGTTGCCCTCGTCGTCGGTGGGGGCCTGCAGGTCGTCGTACCCGAGGATGTTCGAGAAGAAGTAGGACGCGCCCTGGGCGTTCGGGCTGTAGGCGGTGTAGTTCCACGCGTCGACGAACGACTGCGCGGTGACCGGGGTCCCGTCGTGGAAGGTCCAGCCGTCCTTGAGCTCGACGGTCCAGGTGGTGTTGTCCTCGGACTCGATGGACTCCGCGACACCGGTGTACTCGACCTCGCCGTCGGCGGCGTACTCGATCAGACCCGTCCACAGCGCGGAGATGACCTGGTGGCCCTCGCTCTCCGTCGTGTTGCCGGGGACCAGGGCGTTCTCCGGCTCACCGACGTAGACGCTGAACGAGCCGCCCTCGGCGGAGGTACCGCCCTCGCCGCCGCCGTTCTCGTCACTGCCACCACAGGCGGACAGCAGCATCGCGGCGGCGGCGCCGCCGGCCACGAGCGCAGTCCTGCGCTTGCTCAACTTCACGTGCAATGCCTCCCTCGACCCGCACCAGCGGGGGGAACGGACAGGTCGAACCACGGGCCCGAGGGCGAATGGACGACTGACTGGTCACGAACCGAACACGACCGGGAGATGACTTCCCAGCAGTGACGGGTGGACCCTAGGCACGCCTCGAAGGGGGTGTCCACGGACGTCATCGAGTTGTGACCTGGGCTCACGATCCGCTTCGTCACCGTAACTTCCACGCCTCGCGACGGGTAGCGCGGGCGGTCCTCCGGTTGCTACGCCGGGTTCACCGGAGGCCTTCCAGCGGGTCACCGGGGCTGGGTGTCGCGGGCCCGCAGCGGGGGTACCGGAGTTCCCACTGCACCGACGAGCACCGGAGGTACCGCGATGAGCGGCATGGACAAGATGAAGAACAAGGCCGAGGAGCTGTCGGGCAAGAGCAAGGAGTCCGTGGGCGAGGCGACCGGCGACAAGGACCTGCAGGCCGAGGGTCAGGCCGACCAGGCGTCGGGCAACCTGAAGCAGGCCGGCGAGAAGGTCAAGGACGTCTTCAAGAAGTAGCCGCCCCTCCCCGCACCCCCACGACGGGGTGCGCGTGAGAACACGGTCCAGGGCGCCGCTCCCATCCCGGAGCGGCGCCCTTCGTCGCGCCCGCCGGGAGAGTGGTCAAAGGCGGGCGAGTGGTCAGAGGCGGGCGAGGAGGGCGCGGACGGCCGGGAGGAGGGGGCGGTCGGCGGGGATCCAGTCCAGCGCGTCCAGCTCACCCGCGCCGACCCACCGCAGCTCGGCGTGCTCGTGCGCCACCGGCCGGCCGGCGGTGATGCGCGCCCACCAGACCCGCATCGTCGAGGCGCCCGGAGCGCCACCGGCGACGACGCCGTCCAGCGGCACCTCGCCCAGGAACGACTGCGGCGCGACGGCGACGCCCAGCTCCTCTGCGCACTCGCGCACCAGCGCGGCCAGCTCCGGCTCCCCCGGCTCCACCTTGCCGCCCGGGAACTCCCAGCAGCCGTCGAAACGCCCGCCGGAGCGCTGGGCGACCAGCACGCGGTCGCCCTCGACGAGGGCGGCGCCGACCACCTGGACCACCTCGCGCGCCCGCAGGGCCGCCGCGGCGGCGTAGCCGTCGAGGTGCGACTGCATCGCCCGCACGACCCGTCGGCGGAGCAGCACCTGGTCGACGACGCCGCCGAGGGCGCCGGGCAGCCCGGTCTCCCAGTCGACCTGCTCGTCGACGAGCGTGCCGGCGCCGGTGGCCGAGAACGTGCGGGAGTGGGTGAGCCACCGCAGCCCGGTGCCGGGGCCTGCCGCGTACACGTCCCGCTCCGGGCGCACGGAGACGACCTCCTCCAGCGGCACCGGCCACGGCCGGCCGACAGCGCGGGCGACGTCGAACGCCACGGTCAGCGGCGCCTCCACCAACGTGGTGAAACGCAGCTGGAACACCCGGGCACTCTCCCAGATGACGGCACTATGGGCTCCGTGCGCATCAATGCCCGGGTCGACTACGCCGTCCGAGCCGTCGTGGAGCTCGCCGCGGCTGCGCCCGAGGCACTGACCTGCGACCGCATCGCGACCGCCCAGCACATCCCCAACCGCTTCCTGCAGGCGATCCTCGCCGATCTGCAGCACGCCCGGCTCGTCACCAGCCAGCGCGGCCGGGACGGCGGCTACCGGCTGGCGCTGCCGGCCTCGGAGATCTCCATCGCCCGCGTGATGCGCGTGGAGCAGGGCTTCCTGGCCGAGGTGCACGGCCAGCGCCCCGAGGACGTCGCCTACCCCGGTGCCGCCGCCGGGCTGGCCGGCGTGTGGGTCGCCGCCCGCGAGGCCTACCGCCAGGTGCTCGAGGGCGTCACCGTGGCCGACGTCGTCGCCGGGGAACTCCCCCCGCACGCGGCCGAGCTCGTCGCCATCGACACCGCCTGGCGCTCGTTCAGCGGGCCGGACCCGGACTGACCGGTCACCGCGATCGGCGCCGTCGGCTGGTTCACACACCGGATCGGCCGGGATATGGGAGGATCGGCGGCATGACCGACCGCGGCAGCCTGCTCGTCGCGCGTCTGCACATCGATCTGGCGCTGGTCTCCAGCGCCGCCTGTCGCGCCGCGCGCTGACCCAGGTCCCCCGCGCAGCTCCCCTGCTGCGTCCCGATCCAGCAGCGCCCCGTCCCCGGCCCGGCTGCCGCGCGGACGGCGAGCGCAGGAAGAAGTACGCCACGTGAGCACCCCCACCCGTACCAGCAACCGGCCGCAGCGCGGTCAGGGTCAGTGGGCGCTGGGCTACCGCGAACCGCTGAACCCGAACGAGCGGATGAAGAAGGACTCCGACGGCCTCGAGGTGCGTCAGCGGATCCTGGACATCTACTCGAAGACCGGCTTCGACGGCATCGACCCCGGCGACCTGCGCGGCCGGATGCGCTGGATGGGCCTCTACACCCAGCGCGCCCAGGGCATCCCCGGCGGCAAGACCGCCGTGCTCGAGCCCGAGGAGCTCGAGGATTCCTACTTCATGATGCGGGCCCGCATCGACGGCGGGCAGCTGACCAGCGACGCCCTGCGGGTCCTCGGCGGCATCAGCACCGAGTTCGGCCGGGACGTCGCCGACGTGACCGACCGGCAGAACGTGCAGTACCACTGGATCCGCATCGAGGACGTCCCGGAGATCTGGCGGCGGCTGGAGTCGGTCGGCCTCTCCACCATGGAGGCCTGCGGCGACGTGCCGCGCGTGATGCTCGGCTGCCCGCTGGCCGGCATCCTCGAGGACGAGGTGCTCGACGCCACCGACGTCATCGCGGCGACCGTCGCGAAGTACGTGGGCAGCCCGGAGTTCAGCAACCTGCCCCGCAAGTGGAAGACGTCGATGTCCGGCTGCGTCGACCACTGCACCGAGCCCGAGATCGACGACGTCTCCTTCGTCGGCGTCGTGAACGAGGCGGGCGAGGCCGGCTACGACCTGTGGGTCGGCGGCGGCCTGTCGACCAACCCGATGTTCGCCCAGCGGATCGGCGTCTTCGTCCGGCCCGAGCAGGTCACCGACGTCTGGGCGGCCTGCACCGCGGTCTTCCGCGACTACGGCTACCGGCGGCAGCGCAACCGGGCCCGCATCAAGTTCCTCATGGCCGACTGGGGCCCGGAGAAGTTCCGCCAGGTGCTGCAGGACGAGTACCTGCACGAGGCCCTGCCGGACGGCCCCGCCCCCGCGCCGGCCAAGCACGACCAGCGCGACCACGTCGGCGTCAGCCGGCAGAAGGACGGCAACAACGCCGTCGGCTTCGCGCTGCGCACCGGCCGGATCAGCGGCTCCCTGCTCACGACGATCGCGAACCTGGCCGACGAGTACGGCCAGGGCCGCATCCGGACGACGACGCAGCAGAAGCTGGTCATCCTCGACGTCCCCGACGAGAAGGTCGAGGCGCTGGTCGAGGCGCTGGCCGAGCACGACCTGCAGGTGCGGCCCAGCGCCTTCCGCCGCGGCACCATGGCGTGCACCGGGCTGGAGTTCTGCAAGCTGGCGATCGTCGAGACCAAGCAGCACGCGCAGGACCTCTACGCGGAGCTGGAGCGGCGGCTGCCCGACTTCGACGTGCCGATCGGCATCAACGTGAACGGCTGCCCGAACAGCTGCGCCCGCTTCCAGACCGCCGACATCGGGTTCAAGGGCTCGATGGTCCGCGACGACGCCGGGGAGATGGTCGAGGGCTTCCAGGTGCACCTCGGCGGTCACCTCGGCGTGGAGGCCACCTTCGGCCGCAAGTTCCGCGGCCACAAGGTGACCAAGGCGGAGACCGCCGACTACTGCGAGCGCGTGCTCCGCGGATTCCTCGAGCGCCGCACGCCCGGCGAGTCCTTCGCCCACTACGTCTCGCGGGCGGACGAGGACTGGCTGCTGTGAGCGAGGAAGCGGGTGCGGGAAGGACCCGGCAGCTGCCGGTGTTCCACTGCCCGTACTGCGGGGACGAGGAGCTGACCCCCTACGACGGGGAGTCGGCCACGGGGTGGCGCTGCGGCGCCTGCCTGCGCGCGTTCTCCGTCCGCCTGATCGGGACGGGAGTCCAGGAATGACAGCTGCTGGAACGGCCAGGACCCTCTCGGCGACGCCGGAGCTCGCGGCCGGCGCCGACGCCCGCTTCGAGGGCATCGCCGACCCGGTCGAGCAGGCGCTCGCCGTGCTGCGCTGGGCCGGGGAGACCTTCGGCGACCAGTTCGCGATCACCTCGTCCATGGCCGACGGGCTGCTGTCGCACCTGGCCTCCCGGGTGATCCCCGGCGTGAACGTGGTCTTCCTCGACACCGGCTACCACTTCGCCGAGACGATCGGGACCCGCGACTGGATCAGCAGCGTCCTGCCGATCACCCTGCACAACGTCACCCCGCCGCAGACCGTGGCGGAGCAGGACCTCTCCTTCGGGCCGAAGCTGCACGACCGGGATCCGGACCGCTGCTGCGAGCTGCGCAAGGTCAAGCCGCTGGCCCAGGCCCTGGCCGGGTTCGCGGCCTGGGGCTCGGGCGTGCGGCGCGACGAGTCACCCACGCGGGCCGGGACGAAGCTGGTCGACTGGGACGCCAAGCGCGGCATGGTGAAGGTCAACCCGATGGCAGCCTGGACCCAGGACGTCGTCGATGCCTACACCGCCGAGCACCAGATCCCGGTCAACCCGCTGTTCGAGCTCGGCTACGGCTCGATCGGCTGCGCGCCGTGCACCCGCCCCGTCGCTCCCGGCGAGGACCCCCGCGCCGGCCGCTGGGCGGGGAGCGGCAAGACCGAGTGCGGCCTGCACACCTGAGCCGCTGAGCGCGAGGATCGGCGCATGCCGCGCCCTCCCCGCCTCTCCCCCGACGACGTCTCCGCCGCGCTGGGCGGCCTGCCGCTGTGGTCCGGCGACGCCGACGGGCTGCGGCGCACCGTCGAGCTGCCCAGCTTCCGGGACGCCGTCGCCGCGATCGTCGCCATCGCCGACGTGGCCGAGGAGATGGACCACCACCCCGACGTCGACCTGCGCTGGCGGACCCTGCACCTGACCCTGGTCAGCCACTCCGCCGGCGGCGTGAGCGAGCTGGACCTGGAGCTGGCCAGGCGGATCGACGCGCTCCTCCCCTGAACCACCCCGGCCCCCGCACCGTGCGGTGCGGGGGCCGGTCGGCCCCTCCGTCCCACCCCGGGCATACGCGGGGCGGGACGGAGAGGGTCCATCCTCAGCTGCCGACGCGACCCTCGTCGGGGCGGTACACGACAGCCACGCTCGGCCGCGGGAACGGCCGGTACGCCTGCATGTCGGGCCACCGGCTGGACGGGTTCTCGACCGTGGAGCCGGTGGTCTCACCGGGGTGCTGCACGGAGACGAACACCGCCCGGCCGTCCGGCGGGATCATCGGGCCGCTGCACTCGGCGCCGATGGGAACGGTCAGGAACGCCTTGAGGTGGCCCCGCTCCGGGCCCTGGGTGGGAACGGCGAAGAGCCCGTCGTTCGTTCCGCCGATGGTGCCGGCCTCCTGGTTGCGCGTGGAGAGCACGTTCCCGTCCGTGGAGATCCAGAGGTTGCCGGCCGGGTCGAACTCCAGGTTGTCCGGGCACGAGATGGCGCTCACCTGCGACTTGTCGTACCCGGCGAAGTACGTGCCGGGGAACTCCGGGTCGCCGCAGATGAGGAAAATCCGCCAGCTGAACGTGTCGCCGGTGGCCGAGCCCAGCTCCTCCCACTCGATGACGTGCCCGTTGCGGTTGCCCGGCCGCTCCGCGAAGGCGGCCGGCGTGCCGGCCTCTTCATCGGCGGGCACGAACGCGAACGAGCGGGTCAGCGGGTTGGCCTCGTCCGCCCCCGGCCGGCCGTTCGTACCGGTGCGGTTGGAGTTGTTGGTCAGCGCCGCGTAGACGCGCCCGTTGACCGGGTTGACCTGGATGTCCTCCGGCCGGTCCATCTTGGTGGGCACCTTCGACGGGTCGATGACCTGGACGTTCTCCGGGTCCGGGAAGTCGCCGTTCTCGTCCAGCTGCTTGCCGAGCCGGTCGGCGGCCTGGCGGGTGAACACCAGAACCCAGGCGACGTCCTTGCCAGGGATCATCGACCGGCCGTCCTTGACCAGCGGGATCCAGCGGCCCACGCCGTCGAACTCCCCGTCGGAGGGCAACCGTCCGCTGCCGTCGATCTCGGCAGCCGGCGAGTCGCCGGTGAACTGGGCGACGTAGAGGTCGCCCTCCTCCAGCAGGGTCATGTTGTGCTGGCGCGTCGCCGGGTCGGTGCCCGCCCGGTACTTCTTCTTCGACACGAACTTGTAGATGTAGTCGAAGCGCTCGTCGTCGCCCGAGTACGCGACCACCCGGCCGTCCGCGGCGATCTGCACGTTCGCGCCCTCGTGCTTGAAGCGCCCCAGGGCGGTGTGCTTCCTGGGTGTCGAGGTCGGGTCGTAGGGGTCGACCTCGACCACCCAGCCGAAGCGGTTGACCTCGTTGGGCTCCTGGCTGAGGTCGAAGCGCGGGTCGACGGTGTGCCACTTGCGGGTCGGGACGTCCTCCGGGCTGACGCCGTACCGGCGCAGCGCCGCCATCTGGGTGGCCTCGCTGATCGGCGCCGTCGTCCCGAAGTACTGGTTGAAGTTCTCCTCGCCGTGCAGCGTCGTCCCCCACGGGGTGACACCGCCGGCGCAGTTGTTCAGCGTGCCCAGGACGGTCCTGCCCTCGGGGTCGGCACTGGTCTTCAGGTACTCGGATCCGGCGGCGGGCCCGGTCAGCCGGAAGGGTGTGTCGGTCGTGATCCGGCGGTTGCGGTCACGCTCGCGCGTGGCTCGCCACCGACCGGCCGGACCGTCCCGCCGGACCTTCACCACCGAGATGCCGTGCGCCATCATCGCGATGCGCTTCTGCTCGTCGCTGATGTCGCCGGCGCCCTCCTCGTCGGCGACACCGGCGAACATCAGCTGCTCGTCGGTGTACTCGTGGTTGACCACCAGCAGGGCGTTCCGGTCGTCGAGCGGCAGCCACCCGATGAAGTCGCAGTTGTAGCCGAACTGCATGGCCTGGGCCTCGGGCGTCTGCCGGTCGATGCGGAACGGCGGCGCACCGGGCAGCACCGGGTCGCCCCAGCGCATGACCACGCTGGAGGCGTAACCGGCGGGGACCACGAGCTCGTCGAGGAAGTTCTGCTGGACCGGTTCGAACGTCAGGGCACCGTCGGCGCCACCGGTGCGGCGCTGGGCGGCGGCCGGGAGGGCCGGTCCGGCGGCGACGACGAGCGCGCCGATGCCGGCCGCCTTGAGCATGCTGCGCCGGCTGAAGGCGCTCTGGACGACGTCGGCGAAGGTGGGGTTGTCCGTCGGGTTGGGGACGGCGCTGTCGCAGGCGTTGCCGCACTTGTAGAAGCACGTCGTGTGGCTGCGGCTGCCGTGCCGGACGGTGTTCAGCAGCGGCAGGAGGGTGCGGGCGCGCGGCTTGGAGATCTCGGTCATCGGTCCCTCTGGTTGCGAGGAGGTGGGGGCCTTGGCACCCAAACCCGCTACCGCCACCGGCCGGTGGACGGTCGGTTAACGCGCGGTGACCGCTGGCCACCTATTGCGGTCAGCCGACGACGGGGAGCACCAGCAGCGACAGGAGGCGGTCGGCCTCGGCGTCGGGGTCCGTCGTGAGCCCGGTGTGCACCGGACCCGGCTGGATCACGGTGCTGCGCGGCGCGGTGAGCCAGCGGAACCGGGAGCCGAGCGCCTCCCGCCCGGCGGCACCGGCCCCCGGGTCGGCGGAGCAGACGTCGGCGGCCGCCTGCAGCGCCCGGTCGATCGCTACCGGGTCGGCGGTCGGGTCCAGCGCCCGCAGCCGGTCGACGTCGAGGTGCAGCCGGGCGCCCAGGTAGTCGCGCTGCCGGCAGTAGACGAGCACGCCGGCGTTGAGCGACTCCCCGCGCTCGATGCGCGGCACCACCCGCAGCACCGCGTACTCGAAGGTCTCTCTCGCCGTCGGCGCGCTCATCGCTGGCTCATCCCCTCCGGCGGCGGCGGCCCCAGCCATCCCGGCCGGTTGGCTCCGACCCGGGCCCGCCGGCGCCCCACTCCCCCGGCGGCCGCGGCCGCCACCAGCCCGGGCAGCCACGCGTCCCGGGCGGCCAGGCGGGCCAGCAGCTGCCCCGCGTAGCGGGCGCGGACGGCGTGCACCGGCTGCTCGCCGTCGTCGGCCAGCCACTCGTCGGGCACCTGGGCCAGCACGCTCTCGAGCAGCGGGCGGGTGACGCGGCCGGCCAACGCCGCGTCGGCCGCCGGCACGTCGGGGGCGCACTCGATCAGCGCGTGCGCCGAGGCGTCGTACGGCCGGGTCACGGCCGCCTCGGCACCGGGCCAGTGGTGGTGGAAGGTCAGGGCGGCGCCGTGGTCGATCAGCTGCAGCCGACCGTGCCAGAAGAGCATGTTGGGGTTGCGCCAGGACCGGTCGACGTTGCCGATCAGCGCGTCGAACCACAGCACCCGGCCGGCGAGCTCCGGGTCCACTCCGTCGGCGCCGGCCTCGAAGTCGAGCGCGCCCGGGAGGTAGTCCAGCCCCAGGTTGCGTCCGGCGGAGCGCTGCAGCAGCTCCTGCACCTCGTGGTCCGGCTCACCCACCGCCAGCTCGGCCGCGACGTCGACGGTGACCAGCGCCGGCACCGGCAGCCCGAGCGCCCGGGCCAGCTCGGCGCAGACGACCTCGGCGACGAGCACCTTCACGCCCTGCCCGGCCGCGCGCCACTTGACGACGTAGGTGCCGAGGTCGTCGGCCTCCATGAGACCGGGCAGCGAGCCACCCTCGCGCAGCGGGGTGACGTAGCGGGTGGCGGTGACGGCGGGGAGCACAGTGCCGTCAACCTACGCCGGGACGGCACCGGCGCTCACGCGACTCCGCCGGCGGGCATCCCGCGTGGGCTGGGCGCCCCGGCGGGAACGGCGTCCGCCCCGCAGACTGCTGGGGTGGGCCTCCTGCGCACGACCGACCCGGCCGACTTCACCGGGGCGCCGCTGAACTACGCCGAGGTGGGGGCGACCGGCCACCCCGAGCTGCCGGCCGGCTACCGCTCCGCCGAGCTCTCCGCGGTCGTCGGCACCGGCGCGGCTGTCTTCGAGCGGGCCGCCACCGCGGTCTTCGGCTGGCGCGCGCAGCGCGGCGCCGGCTTCCGGGTGCGCGCCGACGGCCCGGCCGGCGTGCCGGGCACCGTCGTCGTCCTCACCGCCGGGCTGCCCCGGTTCGGCTACGACCTCCCCTGCCGGGTCGTGTGGGCCCGTACCGAGGGCGACGAGCGCGGGTTCGCCTACGGCACCCTGCCCGGCCACCCGGAGAGCGGCGAGGAACGGTTCACCGTGCAGCTGACGCCGGGCGGCGACGTCGTCTACCGGATCCGGGTGTTCTTCCGGCTGGCCTCGCCGGCCGCCCGGCTGGCCGGGCCGCTCAGCCTGGCGCTCCAGCGGCTGGGCACCGCCCGGTACGTCTCGACGATCCGCCGGGCCGCCCGGGGCTGACGGTCCCGCCGCACCTCGGCTGCTCAGTGGCCGGAGGCGACCGCCGCGCGCTCCCGCTCGATCAGCTCCTTGCTCCGCACCAGGCGGATCAGGGTGACCACGAACAGGCCCCCGGCCATGTTGAGCAGCAGGGTGTACCAGAACCAGCCCAGCCAGTCGAAGTAGCCGAACGGGGCGCCGGCGTGCAGCGCGCCGAAGATCAGCAGCGAGTCCAGGATCGAGTGGAACAGCACGAGCCCGGCGAGCAGGAAGCCGCCGATCACCGAGGCGACGATCTTCCCGGTCTCGGAGTGCGCGCCGTGCTGCATGCGGGTCATCAGCGTGATCACGCTGCCGGCCAGGAAGGCCAGGGAGACCGCCTGGGCGTCCAGCGGCGCCTCGACGAAGTGCGTCGCCGACTCGACTGCGGTGTCCGCCAGCTGGGGGAACGCCAGGACGACCACCCACATGACCAGCCAGCCGCCGACGAGGTTGGCGACCAGCGTCCCGGCCCACAGCTTCGCCAGCTGGGCGGTGCTCGCCCGCCCGGCGAACACCGCGGTGACCGGGACCAGGAAGCCCTCGGTGAACAACTCGCTGCGCCCGAGCATCAGCGCGATCAGGCCGACGCTGAACGCCAGGCCGGCGAGCAGCTCGCTGCCCGTGGCCTCCAGGACCGCCAGCAGGGCGAGCACGCCGACGGCGATCTCCAGCCCGCCGGCCAGACCCGTGGCCAGCACCTCCCGCCACCGGCGGTGCAGGCGCTGCGCACCCTCGCTGACGATCTTCTCGAACGCCTCGGCGACCTCGTCCTCGGCGGGGACGTCGGTCTCGCCCAGCTCCGCGCGCTTCCGGTCCTGCTCCTGGTCCTCCACGGTGCTCCTCCGATCGTCGGACACCGGGACCGGGAACGGGCGGCACGTCCGTCCGGGCGCCCTACCCGGGGGCACGCCGGCCACACCCGGGCCGGCGCGACCATGACACGCGTCACGGGTCGGCCGTGCGGACGGCGCCGCAGGACGTGAACGACGGCACCTGTGCTGCGCCCACCCGGGCGGCAGCGTCGGAGGTGCGTTCCGGAGCACCGGCCCGACGGCGGCCGGCGGGACGCACGGAGGAGGCCCGCATGACCACCGTCGACGACTCCCGGCGCCCGCCGGGCCGGACCCACGGGAACGCGCCCGCGGTGGAGGTCACCGACCTGCGGCGCCGCTACGGGGACTTCGAGGCGGTCCGCGGGATCTCCTTCGAGGTGCACCCCGGCGAGGTGTTCGCGCTGCTCGGGGTGAACGGCGCGGGCAAGACCTCGGCGCTGGAGGTGCTGGAGGGCCTGTCTCCCCCGGACGGCGGCACCGTCCGGATCCTGGGCGCCGATCCCCGCCGGGAGCACGCCGCCGTGCGGCCGCACCTGGGGGTGCTGCTGCAGACCAGCGGGCTGCCGGGCGACCTGACCGTCGGGGAGACGGTCTCCACCTGGGCGCGGACCCTCACCCGCCCCCGCCCGGTCGACGAGGCGCTCGCCCAGGTCGACATGGCCGGCCGCACCGACGTCCGCGTGCGCAGCCTCTCCGGCGGCGAGCGCCGCCGCCTCGACCTCGCCCTCGCACTCCTCGGCCGCCCGCGGGTCCTCGTGCTCGACGAGCCGACGACCGGGCTGGACCCGGAGAGCCGGCGGACGGTGTGGTCGCTGGTGCAGGAGATGGTGCGGGGCGGGACGGCCGTCGTCCTCACCACCCACCACCTCGAGGAGGCCGAGGAGCTGGCCGACCGGATCGCCATCCTGCGCGCCGGGCGGATCGAGCTGGAGGGCACCCCGGACGAGATCACCGCGACCCAGCCGGCCGGCATCCGCTTCTCGCTGCCGCCGGCCGCTCCCCCGCTGCCGCCGCTGCCCGGCGTGCGGGTGGTCGCGCCGGCTCCCCGCGTCGAGCTGCACACCCGCGACCTGCAGGCGGCGCTGACCGCGCTGCTGTCGTGGGCCGCCGCCGAGGACCTCCAGCTGACCGGCCTCCAGGCCCGGTCCGCCTCCCTGGAGCAGGCCTTCCTGGCCGTCGCCGACGGCGCCTCCCCCGCCACCGACCGATCCGACCTCGAGACCAGGAGCGCCTGATGTCCCTCCCCGCGACCGCCGCCCCGCCCACCACGTCCCCCGCCGGCCCGAGCCGCGTCCGGCGCACCCTCGCGCTCGCCGGCGCCGAGACCCGGCTCTTCCTGCGCAACCGCACCGCGGTGGTGAACTCGGCGCTGCTGCCGCTGCTGCTGGTCGCCGCCGTCCCCGTCCTCGGCTTCGGTGGCGGCGAGGTCCCGGTCGGCCCCCGGCTGGTGGTCAGCGCGATCGGCGTGATGCTGGTCTTCCTGACCTACACCAACCTGCTCGCCACGTTCGTCGCCCGCCGGGAGGACCTGGTCCTGCAGCGGATGCGCACCGGCGAGCTCACCGGTGCGGAGGTCCTCCTCGGGACCGCCGCGCCGACCCTGCTCATCACGGTGGGCCAGGTGGCCCTCGTCGGGGCCGGGACCGCCGCCCTGGGCGAGTGGACGGCGCCGGTCGACGTCGTCCTGCCGCTGGTGGCCCTGATCGGCGGTGGCGCGCTCATGCTGCTGCTGGCGGCGGCGAGCACCGCGTTCACCCGCACGTCCGAGAGCGCGCAGATCACCGCGCTGCCGCTGCTGCTCGTCTCCACCACGCTGTCCGGGCTGTTCTTCCCGCTGTCCGTGCTGCCCGACCCGCTCGCCACCGCCGCCCGGTTCCTGCCGCTCACCCCGGTCGTCGAGCTGAGCCAGCTGGGCCTGGCCGGGCTGACCTGGAGCGGTGCGGCGGTGGACTGGGCCGGCGCGTGGACCGCCGCCCCCCTCCCGCTCGCGGTGCTCGCCGCCTGGCTGGGCATCGGCGGTTCGCTCGCCAGGCGCGGGTTCCGCTGGGCGCCGCGGCGGTGAGCACAGCGCCGGCGCGCCGGTCGGGCAGCATGGGCGCCGTGCCGACCGTGACGCGCTGGTGGGGCAGCCGAACCGACCCCGAGCGCATCGAGCTCTACACGCGGTGGTCGTTCTACGCGTTCCTCGGCGCGATCCCGCTCTTCGCCGTCGCGGTGCTCGGCTCCTCCGCGCAGCCGGTCGCGGACGTCACCGTCGCCGTCTTCTTCGCCGGCTCCGTCGCCACGGCGGTCGGCGGGGTGGTGGTGACCCGCCGCGGTCTGGCCGCCCACCGCCGGGGCGGGACGCTCTCGGCGGGCACGGTCCTCGCCGCCTTCGCCGCCGCGGGGGTGATGGCGGCCGCGGGCGTGTGGGCGTTCGCCACCGGCGACGCCTCGCCCGCCGTGCCGTGGTCGGTGGCGCTGCCGCTCGGCACCGTGCTGACCGCGTGCGCCACGGTCTGGACGACCCGGCAGCTGCTGCCGCACACGGTCACCGTGGGGCTGCTCAGCGGCTTCGCGTCCTACCTCGACGGGACGCCTGCCCCCGCGGCGGTGGCGCAGGCGGCCGCGCTGACCCTGGCGGTGGTCGGGGTGGTGCTCGCCTTCCGGTTCTCCGTCTGGGTGCTCGACGTGGTGCAGGAGACGGCGCGCAGCCGCGGGGTGCAGCTGCAGCTGGCGCTCGCCGAGGAGCGACTGCGCTTCGCCCGCGACCTGCACGACGTCATGGGCCGCGACCTGTCCACCATCGCGGTGAAGAGCCAGCTGGCCGGCGAGCTGGTGCGCCGGGGGCAGCCGGGCGCCGCCGACGAGCTCACCGACATCGCGCGCATCGCCGAGGGGTCGCTGCGGGAGGTCCGGGAGGTGGTGCGCGGTTACCGCTCGGCGGACCTGGCCTCCGAGCTGGCGGGTGCACGGTCGGTGCTCCGGGCGGCCGGGGTGGCCTGCACCGTCACCGGGGAGGACGCGGGTGCGGGGCTGCCCGCCCAGGTGCACACCGCCCTGGGCTGGGTGGTGCGCGAGTCGGTGACCAACGTGCTGCGGCACAGCCGCGCCGCGGAGTGCACGATCACCCTGTCCGTGACGCCCGGGGAGGTGCGGTTGTCCGTGGTCAACGACGGCGCCGGGGAGGCGGACCCCGGCCGGGGCAACGGCCTGACCGGCCTGGCCGAGCGGCTGGCCGGCCTGGACGGGCGGCTGTGCACGCGGGCCGAGGGCGGCCGCTTCGTGCTGGACGCGACGCTGCCACGGCTCGCGACGTGACCACCCCGGTGATCCGCGTGCTGCTCGCCGACGACGAGAACCTGATCCGCTCCGCGCTGGCGGCCCTGCTGGGCCTGGAGGAGGACCTGGCGGTGGTCGCCGAGGCGGCCTCGGCCGGGGAGGCGCTGGCCATGGCCCGGGCGCACGCCCCCGACGTCGCCGTCCTGGACCTGCAGCTGCCCGACCGCGACGGCATCTCGCTGGCCGCGGACCTGGCCGGCGTCGTCCCCGGCTGCGGGCTGGTCATCGTGACCGGGCACGGCCGCCCCGGCCACCTCAAGCGGGCGCTGGAGGCCGGCGTCCGCGGGTTCCTGCCCAAGACGGTGAACTCCGCCGTGCTGACCACCGTCGTCCGGACCGTGCACGCGGGCGGGCGCTACGTCGACCCCGAGCTGGCCGCCGAGGCGATCAGCGCCGGGGACAGCCCGCTCACCCCGCGCGAGGCCGACATCCTGGAGCTGGCCGCCGGCGGTGCGCCGGTGGAGGAGATCGCCGCGAAGGCCCACCTCTCCCCCGGCACGGTCCGGAACCACCTCTCCGCCGCGGCCGCCAAGCTCGGGGCGCCCAACCGGCACGCCGCCGTCGCCGAGGCCCGCCGGCACGGCTGGATCTGAGCCCCCGCCGGGGCCGCCCGTCGCAGCGAGCGACCGTGCGTGTCCACCCGGTGGCCCCACGCTGCCGGGAGCGACCGCCGGGCCGGACCACGGTTCCGTCCCCGCACGGAGCCGTTACCGTCGCCGTCTCCGTGCAGAGGAGATCCCCGGCGGCGCACAGGAGCAGCCATGTCCCGGAAACTCTCGATCCTGACCGTGACGACGGTGGTGGCCCTCGGCCTCGGCCCGGGGGCCGCCTCCGCCGGCGACGACCCATCCCGCACGGGCGCACCCGGCGCCCCCGGCATCGGGGACCCCTACTTCCCGCTCGACGGGAACGGCGGGTACGACGTCCTGCACTACGACCTGGACATCCGCTACGACCCCGCGACCGACGTCCTGCACGGGGTCGCCACGATCACGGCACGGGCCCTGCAGGACCTCTCGAGCTTCAACCTCGACCTCGAGGGCATGGAGGTCCGGTCGGTGCGGGTGGGCTCCAGCGACGCCGCCTGGACCCGCGAGGGCGGCGAGCTCACCGTCACCCCCGCCAAGGCCCCCCGGGCGGGGCAGCGGTTCGCCACCACCGTCACCTACGACGGCGTGCCGCAGACCATCACCGATGCGCTGGGCACCTCCGGCTTCATGCACACCGACGACGGCGCGATCGTGGCCGGGCAGCCCGACGTCGCCGCCACCTGGTTCCCGGCCAACGACCACCCCCGGGACGCCGCCTCGGTCACCGTCCGCGCCACGGTCCCGGAGGGCCTGGAGGCCGTCTCCAACGGCGTCCTCCGGGGCAGCCGCGCCGCGCACGGGTGGACCACCTGGGACTGGCGCGCGCAGGAGCCGATGGCCACCTACCTGGTGACGCTGGCGATCGGCGAGTTCGACCTGCGCGAGTACCGGGCCGACGGCATCCGGTACTGGGACGCGCTGGACCCCGACCTGTTCACCATGGAGCTCGACCCGGAGTCCGGGGGCGCCTCCGTCGGTGAGGTGGCCGAGGGGTCGCTGGCCCGGCAGCCGGAGATCACCGACTTCCTCTCCGGCGTCTTCGGCCCGTACCCGTTCCGCGCCTCGGGCGGCATCGTCGACGACCTGCCGGAGTTCGGGTTCGCGCTGGAGACGCAGACCCGGCCGATCTACTCCTCGGCGTTCTTCACCGACTCGGTGAGCGGCGACCTCGTGGTGGTGCACGAGCTGGCGCACCAGTGGACCGGCGACCTGCTGCGCGTCGACACGTGGCAGCACATCTGGCTCAACGAGGGGTTCGCCACCTACGCCGAGTGGCTCTGGCTCGAGCGCGAGGGGTTGTCCACCCCGCAGCAGGAGTTCGACGCCATCGCCGCCGGCGCCCCGCCGGAGTTCTGGGAGCTCACCATCGGGGACCCGGGAGCGGCGACGGAGAACCTCTTCGACATCGCGGTCTACTACCGCGGCGCCATGACCCTCCAGGCGCTGCGGACCGAGGTGGGCGACGAGGCCTTCTTCGCGATCGTCCGGGAGTGGGTCGCGTCGCAGGCCGGCGGCACCGTCACCACCGACGAGTTCGTCGCGTTGGCGGAGAAGGTGTCCGGGCAGCAGCTCGACGAGCTGTTCCAGCGGTGGCTGTTCACCCCCGGGAACCCGACCGCGACCGGCTGAGCCGGGCGGCTGAGGAGCCCCGCCGGGCTCCTCAGCCGCTGGGCCCGAACTGCTCCACCCGGATGTCGGCCGCCGGGATGCCCAGGGTCTCGAGCAGCCGGGTGGCCGCGCCGGCGAACGCGGCCGAGCCGCAGACGAAGGCGGTCTGACCGGGCTCCCACAGCGGGACGAGGTCCGCCGCGGTGAGCCGGCCGGCCGGGCGGATGCCGCTCGGCTCCCGCGTGGTGGCGATCAGCGCCCCGGCCTCGCGGAGCTCGTCGGCGTAGGGCAGCAGTTCCAGCGCGCGGACGGAGACCGCGGTGCGGAGCAGGTCGGCCCGCCCGAGCGCGCGCGCCGTGCGCAGCATCGACACGAAGGGGACGACGCCGCTGCCGCCGGCGAGCAGCAGCGCCGGCGTCGACCCGTCCCAGACGAACCAGCCCCCGATGGGGCCGCGCACCTCGAGCTCGTCGCCGGGCTCGACGACATCGGCGAGGTGGGTGGAGACCTCGCCGTCGTCCAGCCGTTCGACGAACAGCTCCACCAGCGGGTCGCCCGGCGCCGACGCGACCGAGTAGGACCGCTGCGCGGTGTACCCGTCGGGGGCGGTCAGCCGGACGACGTAGTGCTGGCCGGGGAGGTGGTCGACCCGGTCGGCCACGTCCAGCCGCAGCTGCACCGAGCGCGGCACCGGGCGGCGGACGCCCGCGACGGTGGCGGTGCGCCAGCCACCGGCAGGGGCACCGGGGACCCCGGCGCCGAGCACGACCGGGTCCGGGGTCTCAGTCACCCTGGTACCGCTGCTGCCGCCACGGGTCCCCGCGGTCGTGGTAGCCGTTCTGCTCCCAGAAGCCGGGCTGGTCGCGGGCCAGCAGGGTGAGCCTGCTGATCCACTTGGCGCTCTTCCAGAAGTACAGGTGCGGGACCAGCAGCCGGACGGGCCCGCCGTGCTCCGGGGTCAGCGGACGGCCGTCGAAATCCCAGACCAGCCACGCCTTCCCCCCGGTGACGTCGGCCAGCGGCAGATTCGTCGTGTAGCCCGTCTTCGACGTCGCCATCACGAACTGCGCCTCGGCCGTCGGCCGGGCGGCCTCCAGCAGCGTGTCGACGCTGACCCCGGAGAACCGGGTGTCGAACTTCGACCACGTGGTGACGCAGTGGATGTCGCCGCGGTACTCCGCGGCCGGAAGCCGGTGGGCCTCGTCCCAGGACCACGTCGTCGGGGACGCCACTCTCCCGTCGACGGTGATGCTCCAGGTCTCCGGAGCGATGCGAGGGGTCGGCTCGGCGGTCAGGACCGGCCAGTCGCCACCGACGTCGTACTGACCAGGGGGCAGCCGCGGGTCGCGCTCGCGACGGCGGCCGAGGAATCCACGCGTGGGGGTGGGCACGCCGAACACGATTCCCTATCGGGCGCCGCTGGACCAGCGTCCCCGCCCCCGACGTGCACGGATGCCCGGTGGACCCCCTCCGACCTGCGGTGAGGGTCCCCTTACATGAGCTGTGTCACCTCGTGTTTGGTTGGTGGCAAGCACGGTGTAGTCCTAGCGTGGGGACTTGTGGTGACGGTGGAGCACGCGCAGCGCAGGACCCCCAAGGTTGCTAAGACCAACTCGGTCTTCAAGAAGGCCGTGATGGCCATCAGCGGCATCATCATGGTGCTGTACCTGATCGCGCACGTGATCGGGAACTTGAAGGCCTTCTCCGGTCCCGAGGCCTTCAACTCGTACTCGGGCTGGATCCGGACCGTCGGCAACCCGGCACTGCCGGGGCAGACGACGCTCTGGGTCATCCGGATCGTGCTGCTGGTCGCGGTGGTGGCGCACTTCTGGGCCGCCGTCTCGCTGTGGCGCCAGGCCAAGCGGGCCCGCCCCCAGGGCTACGTCACCAAGAAGGCCACGGCCCAGAGCTACGCCTCGCGGACGATGCGCTGGGGCGGCGTGATCATCGGCGCCTTCATCATCTACCACATCCTCGACCTCACCCTCGGGGCGGTGAACGCGGAGGGCTTCGACAGCACGCCGTACGACCGGCTCGTCGCCAGCTTCCAGAACCCGTTCGTCACGCTCTTCTACGCCATCTCGGTGATCCTGCTGGGCATGCACCTGCGGCACGGCATCTGGAGCGCCACGCAGACGCTGGGCCAGAGCAACCGCCGCCGCGAGAAGACCGTCAGCCTCTTCGCCGTGGCGTTCGCGACGCTCATCACCGTCGGCTTCCTGCTCGTGCCTCTGTCCGTCCTCTTCGGGCTCATCGACTAAGGAGCTCCCCCAGATGCCTCTCGAGCTTTTCACCGTCGGCGAGCCGATCGCCGACACCAAGGCCCCGACCGACGTCCCGATCGGCGAGCGCTGGAGCGAGCGCAAGTTCCGCGGCCGCCTGGTGAACCCGGCCAACCGCCGCAAGATGACGATCATCGTGGTCGGCACCGGCCTGGCCGGTGGCTCGGCCGCCGCCACGCTCGGCGAGGCCGGCTACCAGGTGAAGTCGTTCTGGTACCAGGACAGCCCGCGCCGCGCGCACAGCGTGGCCGCGCAGGGCGGGATCAACGCCGCCAAGAACTACCGCAACGACGGCGACAGCGTGCACCGGCTGTTCTACGACACGGTCAAGGGCGGCGACTTCCGCTCCCGCGAGAACAACGTGCACCGCCTCGCCGAGGTCAGCGTCAACATCATCGACCAGTGCGTCGCCCAGGGCGTGCCCTTCGCCCGCGAGTACGGCGGCCTCCTGGACAACCGCTCGTTCGGTGGCACCCAGGTGTCCCGGACGTTCTACGCCCGCGGCCAGACGGGTCAGCAGCTGCTCTACGGCGCCTACCAGGCGCTGGAGCGGCAGATCGCGGCCGGCAGCGTCGAGCAGAACGCCCGCACCGAGATGCTCGACCTGATCATCGTGGACGGCCGGGCCCGCGGCATCGTCGCCCGCGACCTGGTCACCGGCGAGATCAGCACGCACTTCGCCGACGCCGTCGTCATCGCCAGCGGCGGCTACGGCAACGTCTTCTACCTGTCCACGAACGCCAAGGGCTCCAACACCACGGCGATCTGGCGGGCGCACAAGCGGGGCGCGTACTTCGCCAACCCCTGCTACACGCAGATCCACCCGACCTGCATCCCGGTCAAGGGCGACTACCAGTCGAAGCTGACCCTGATGTCGGAGTCGCTGCGCAACGACGGCCGCGTGTGGGTGCCCAAGGAGCGCGGCGACGACCGCGACCCGCGGGAGATCCCCGAGTCCGACCGCGACTACTACCTCGAGCGGCTCTACCCCTCGTTCGGCAACCTGGTGCCCCGCGACATCGCCTCGCGCCAGGCCAAGAACGTCTGCGACGAGGGCCGCGGCGTCGGCCCCGGTGGCCTGGGCGTCTACCTGGACTTCGCCGAGGCGATCGAGCGGCTGGGTCGCCCGGCGGTCGAGGCCAAGTACGGGAACCTGTTCGACATGTACGCCCAGATCACGGGCGAGGACCCCTACGCGGTCCCGATGCGGATCTACCCCGCCGTGCACTACACGATGGGTGGTCTGTGGGTCGACTACGACCTGCAGTCGACGATCCCCGGCATGTTCGTGATCGGCGAGGCCAACTTCTCCGACCACGGCGCCAACCGGCTCGGCGCCTCGGCGCTGATGCAGGGCCTGGCCGACGGCTACTTCGTGCTCCCGTCGACGATCAGCAGCTACCTCGCCGACGGCCCGTTCGAGAAGGTCGACGACAGCCACCCGGCCGCCGTCGAGGCGCTCACCGGCGTGCAGGAGCAGGTGCAGAAGCTGCTCAGCATCAACGGCAACCGCACCCCGGCGTCCTTCCACCGCGAGGTCGGCCAGCTGATGTGGGACCTGTGCGGCATGGAGCGCACGGACGAGGGCCTGCGCAAGGCCATCGACCGCATCCAGGAGATCCGCCACGAGTTCTGGACCAACCTGAAGGTGACCGGCGACTGGCACTCGTTCAACCAGACGCTGGAGCACGCCGGCCGGGTCGCCGACTTCATCGAGCTCGCCGAGCTGATGTGCATCGACGCCCTGCACCGCCGCGAGAGCTGCGGCGGCCACTTCCGCGCGGAGAGCCAGACCCCCGAGGGCGAGGCGCTGCGCGACGACGAGAACTTCGCCTACGTCGCCGCCTGGGAGTGGACGCCGGAGGGCCAGCCCCCGGTCCTCCACAAGGAAGACCTCGAGTACGAGTACGTCCACCTCGCCCAGCGGAGCTACAAGTGACAGCCACACACGAAGGCGCGATGCGCTCCAGCGTCGGCAACCCGGGCGCCGAGAAGCGCGGGATGAACCTGACGCTGCGCATCTGGCGCCAGCAGGGGCCGACGGCCAAGGGCAAGATGGTGACCTACAAGATCACCGACATCTCCCCCGACATGTCGTTCCTCGAGATGCTCGACGTGCTCAACGAGCAGCTGATCATGCAGGGTGACGACCCGGTCGCCTTCGACCACGACTGCCGCGAGGGCATCTGCGGCATGTGCGGCGTCATGATCAACGGCCAGGCGCACGGCCCGCAGCAGACGACCACCTGCCAGCTGCACATGCGGTCGTTCAAGGACGGCGACTCGATCGACATCGAGCCGTGGCGGGCCACCGCGTTCCCGATCATCAAGGACCTCGCCGTCGACCGGCGGGCGTTCGACCGGATCATCCAGTCCGGTGGCTACATCAGCGTGGCGACCGGGACCGCGCCGGAGGCGCACGCGACGCCGGTGCCCAAGGCCGACTCGGACGCCGCGTTCGACGCCGCGACCTGCATCGGCTGCGGCGCTTGCGTGGCGGCCTGCCCGAACGCCTCCTCGATGCTGTTCACCGCCGCGAAGGTGACCCACCTGGGGCTGCTCCCCCAGGGTCAGCCCGAGCGCAACGACCGCGTGGTCAACATGGTGGCGCAGCAGGACCGCGAGGGCTTCGGCGGCTGCACCAACATCGGCGAGTGCTCCGCCTCCTGCCCCAAGGGCATCTCGATGGAGACGATCTCCCGGCTGAACCACGACCTGCTCGGCGCCCTGCGCGCCGGCGCCCGGCCGAAGAGCTGAGCACGGGCCCCGTCGACGACGGGGCCACCACGACGGGCGGGCACCCACTCCGGGTGCCCGCCCGTCGCGTTCCCGGGGATCGTCCGGGCTGCCACACTGCGCCCGTGCCGCCCACGTCCCCCGCAGCCGCCCCGGCACCGCCGGCCCCTCCGGCCCCTCCGGCGACACCGGCGACACCGGCGACACCGGCGACACCGGCCCGGGCCCTGCTCCACGTGCTGTTCGCCTGGGTGGCGGGCACCCTGTCCGCGATGCTGGCCGCGCCGTTGGTCATCGGCTCGATGCTCGGCGGCTGGACCACCGCCCTCGTCGCGCTCGCCGTCGTCGTCACCGCCGTCTGCGCGCTGACCGTCGCGCTCGACCGCACGGCGGGGCCAGGCGGGTGCGGCCGGCCGGGCTCCCTGGCACGCGGGATCACGCTCGGGGTCGTTGCCTCGGCCGCGGTCGCGGTGCTCGCGTACGCGTTGATGCAGGAGGACGCCGGTGACACGATCCCCGTCCTGCTGCGCTACGCGGTCGCCGGACTGCCCTTCGCCGCGATCGCCGGCCTGCAGTGGCCCGGCGTGGTGCGCGTCGTCACCGCGGTGGCCCTCGTCGGCGTGATCGCCGCCGTCGCGGTTCCGCGCGCGCAGCAGGCGGTGCAGGAGGACCGGTCGCAACGGGTCACCACCGAGGTGGGCACGTCGGCGCTGCCGTGGGTCACCGAGGTGGACGGCTACCGGGCAGAGCTGCCGCAGGTGACCGGGAGCCCGCTGATCTGGACCCCCTACGCCTCCGCCGCAGGGGACCCGGGGGTCTGGCTGTTCCGCGACGACCCGGTCGACCCCGCCGCCTCGGACCCGTGCGCGGCGACCAGCCTCTGGACCCCGGGCGGCGACCAGCCGATGACGTCCTGCACCGCGGTCCGGGACGGCGTGTGGCTGCGCACCACCGACGGGTGGCAGGAGCTGGCCCGCCACGACGCCGACGTGCGGGTGGGTGCCACAGCCGGGCCCGAGGTCCCCGTCCCGGTGCTCGAGCAGGCGCTGGCCGCGGCCCGGCCGATGACCGACGAGGAGTACGCCACCTGGCTGGACGAGGGGCTCACGCCCGGCTGGTGAGCGCCGTCCGCGCCCGCTCGTGCAGCCAGACCTCGAGCTCCTCCGGCGGCAGCGGGCGGCTCAGGTGGAAGCCCTGGACGACGTCGCAGCCCAGCTCGGCCAGCGCCTCGACCGTCGCGGCGTCCTCCGCTCCCTCGGCGACCAGCACCAGCCCGAGGGCGTGCGCCAGCTGCAGGGTGGAGGTGACGATGGAGGCGGCGCGGGCGCTGCCGGTCATCGCGGCGATGAAGGTGCGGTCCAGCTTCAGCTCGGTGACGGGCAGGGCGGCGAGGTAGGCCAGGCTGGAGTGCCCGGTGCCGTAGTCGTCGATGGCCACGCCGACGCCGTCCTCGCGCAACCGGCCGAGCACGCGGACGGCACGCTCGCGGTCGGCCATCAGCAAGCTCTCGGTGACCTCGAGGACCAGGCTCGTCGCCGGCAGCCCGTGCGCGGCGAGCAGCCGGGCGACGTCGTCGGGGAAGGTCTGGTCGACGAGGTTCGACGGGCTGACGTTGACCGCCATCGTCAGGGAGCGGCCCTGGTCCGCCCAGCGCCGGCACTGGGCCAGCGCCATGTCGACGACCAGGGTGGTCAGCGGGGCCATGAGCCCGGCGGACTCCGCGAGGTCGATGAAGGCGTCCGGGTAGAGCAGCCCCCGCGTCGGGTGCTGCCAGCGGACGAGCGCCTCGACCCCCTCCACCGTGCCGGTCGTCAGGGCGAGCTTCGGCTGGTAGTGCAGGACCAGTTCTCCGTGCTCCAGCGCCCGCCGGAGCGCGGCGACGTCCTCCAGCCGGTGCCGGCCGTGGCCGTCGCGGGCCTCGTCGTACCCGGCGGCGCCCAGCCGACCGGCCTTCGCCGAGTACATGGCCAGGTCGGCCAGCTGCAGCAGCTCGACGGCGCTCTCCGCGTGCTCGGGTCCCACCGCCACGCCGACGGCGGCGTCGACGGTCAGCTCCATGCCGCCCAGCCGGAACGGCCGTTGCAGGTGCGTGCGCAGCCGTTCGGCCAGGACCAGCGCGCCGTCGGCGTCGAGGTCCTGGGCCAGGACGACGAATTCGTCGCCGCCCAGCCGGGCCAGCAGGTCCCCGGTGCGCACCTCGGCCTGCAGCCGGGTGGCGACCTCGCACAGCAGGGCATCGCCCACGCCGTGGCCGAGGGAGTCGTTGATCTCCTTGAAGCGGTCCAGGTCCAGCACCAGGACGGCGAGCTCCTCGCCGCCGAGCAGCCGGACGTCGACCGCGTCGAGCGCCTCGAACACCGACCGGCGGTTGGGCAGCCCGGTCAACTCGTCGGTGCGCGCCTGACGGCGGCTGTCGGCCAGCGCACGGACGGCACGGAAGGTCAGTGCGGTGCGGGCCAGCGCGGCGAGGACGGCGCCGAGGGCCAGGGCACCGGCGACCGGGTCGCCCCCGCGGAAGTACCCGTGGGCGAGCAGACCGACGGCGGCCAGCGTGCAGACGGCCGGCACGACGAGGGGCGCGCGGACCGCCGACGGGTCGGCGATCCCACCGACCGGCGCGTGGCAGGCGGACACGCCGAAGCAGACGAAGGCCACGCCCCACACCAGGTCGAGCACGCTGCCGGCCTGGTAGGTGCCCTGCACGACCTCGTAGGCGTACACGGTGTCGGCCGCGACGAACAGCGACAGGCCACCGGCCACCCACCACCAGCCACCCCCGCCGCGACGGCCGAGGACGACCAGCCCGGCGGCGAGCAGGCTGAGCAGCAGCAGGTCGCCGACCGGGTAGGCGATGCTGACGAACACCTCCCCGCCGGCGCCTCCGGCGCTGCCCAGCAGGTCGCCGAGGGCGAGGGCGGCGGCCACGGCCCCCGCGGTGAGACCGGTGACGAGGCAGTCCAGCCAGAGGTTCGCGGTCAGCCGGCGGACCCGCGACCGGATGATGAGCAGCAGCGCGAGGAAGGTCAGCGGGTAGAACGCCAGCTGGAGGACGTCGGCCCACGACGGCCGCGGGACGGTGTCCAGCGTGCGGTAGTGGAGCTCGTAGACCAGACCGCCGGCCAGGTAGGCGGCGATCGCGGCGGCGAAGCACCACCACGCCCGGCGTCCGGTAGAGGCGACGCCCGCCCGCAGGACGAACATCGCCGTGAGCGCGGCGAGGAACACCAGCTTCCCGCCGGCGGCCAGTGACTCCCCGACGTAGGGGACGCCGAGTGCGGCCAGCGCGACGCTGGCCACCCAGACGCCGGTGGAGACCGCCCCGGTCACCCGCACGGCGCGCAGGGTGCGGTCCGCGTCGCGGTGTCGCGTGCTCCCCGGTCGGCGGCGCTGCATGTCCACCCGATCGGCGCGGTACGGAACCGACTGAAATGCAGCTCACGCCCGCGGTCCCCCCTCGGGGTGAGCGCGCGCCCTGGCCCGGCCGAGCCAGGTGGCGGTGGGTCAGGTGGCGGGCACCGGCGGCATGATCCGCTCCACGATGTCGGCGGGCATCAGCCCGGCCTTGCCGAACCTGCTCGCGGCCTCCAGGAACTGCGGTGCGGACGCGGCGAGATCGACCAGCATCTCGCGGGCGGCGTCCTCCCGGCCGGCGAGCGCGGCCACGACCGCCCGCCACATGAGCTGGTCGGGCTCGCTCACCGGGTCCATGGGCCGGAGCAGCTCCAGCTCGCGGTCGGCGGTCACCGGATCGCCGTCGATGGCCTGCTGGAACGCGCGGACGACGTCCTGGTAGCGGGCGCGGGTGACGGTGAGGTCGGCGAGGGCCGAGATCGGGTCCGCGGAGTCGTCGACGCGCAGGTCGACCACCATGTCGTGCCAGGGACGACCGGTGGTGGTCGCGCGGATGACCATGATCGCCGCGGACCGGCGCCCCCGGAAGTCGCCGCCGGCCTCCTCCCCCGCCACCAGCGCGGTGAGCAGCCGCTGGGCCAGCGGCCCGGCGGAACCCTCGAAGCGCTCCACCATCGACTCCCACACCGCAGGGGAGCTGGCCATGTTCGCCAGGGCCACGCAGGTGTCGCCCATCAGGTGCCCGGCGGCGTCGACGCAGGTCGTGCCGGTGTAGCAGGCCAGGTCGCCGTTCACGCCGAGGACGGCGACCTGCCGCCGCTCCGGCTGGGGGTCGACGCTGCTGAGCGCGGTCAGCACCTCCTGGGCGGTGAACCCGCCGCGGAGCAGGTCGAGCCCGACCGCGCCGTACATCGGCTCGGCCATGGACTGCGTGGCGATCACCCCGTGCCCGGGCAGGGCGAAGGGGACGCTGTTGCCCACCGCGAATGCCTGGGACTGGGTGGCGACGCCCATCTCCCCCGTCTCGGGGTCACGGGCCACGATCGAGTACGTCACGCCTGCGGCCTACCCGCGGTTGCCCGGGGACCGAAACACCGGTCGCTCACGCCGTGACCGACTCCATCGCCTGCGCCAGGAGCTCGACCGACCGGAGCCGGCCGTCGAGGGCTCCCGACTGGTGGGCGACGATCAGCTCGTCGGCGTCCGCGAGCTTCGCGAAGCCGGCCAGGTGCTCGCGCACCTCGGCGGGCGTGCCGAGGGCGGTGTGCGTGAGCATGGTGTCCACGTGCTGCCCGGCCCCCTGGGCCAGCAGCTGGTCGGCCTGCTCGTCGGTGAGGGCCTGCCCGCGGCCGAACAGGCCGATGGCGAGGTTGCGCCGCACCGCCTGCAGCTGCTCCTGGGCGGCAGCGGTGCTGTCGGCCGCCACGACGTTGACGCCGGCGATCACGTAGGGCTCCGCGAGCTGCTCGGAGGGCGTGAACTCGCGCCGGTAGGCGGCGACGGCGGACTCGAGCATCGCCGGCGCGAAGTGCGAGGCGAACGCGTAGGGCAGGCCGAGGGCGGCGGCCAGCGTGGCGCCGAACATCGAGGAGCCCAGGACGTAGAGGGGCACGCGGGAGCCCTTGCCGGGGATGGCGTCGACCCCGGGCACCCGGGTCTCGCCGGCCAGGTACGCCTGCAGCTCCAGGACGTCCTGCGGGAACGAGTCGGACGAGCGCGGGTCGCGGCGCAGGGCGTACATCGTGTTCTGGTCGCTGCCGGGCGCCCGGCCGAGGCCGAGGTCGATGCGGCCGGGGTACATCGCGTCGAGGGTGCCGAACTGCTCGGCGATGGTGAGCGGCGCGTGGTTGGGCAGCATGACCCCGCCCGCGCCGAGGCGGATGCTGCTGGTGTGCGCGCCGACGTGGGCGATCAGCACGCTGGTGGCCGACGACGCGATCCGCGGCATGTTGTGGTGCTCGGCGTACCAGACCCGCTCGTACCCGTGCTCCTCCGCGCGCTGGGCGAGGGCGACGCTGGCGGCGATGGCACTGCCCGGGGTCTCCCCGCGCGGGATGGGTGCCAGGTCGAGGACGGACAGCTTGATGCTCATGCGGTGCAGGCCTTTCACGTCGGTTGCTCGGCGCAACGCCGTCCGGGCCCGGGTGCTTCCCGCCGCCCGCGTCAGCGGCTCTGCAGCGCGTCCAGGGCCACGGCCATCGCCGCCGCCACCCGGAAGTCCAGGCGCGGGTCGGGGACGGTGACGGTGTAGTGGTCGCGCAGCGCGACCCGCTTCTCGCTGCTCATCACCACCGCACCGCTGCGGCTGTCGGTGAAGTCGAAGTGGAAGAGGAACGGCACCGGGATGTTGTTCAGGAACGGGATGAAGTTCCACACCCGGCGGAGCACCGCGATGAACTGGTTGCGCTCCTGGCCGACCGCCTCGACACCGGGCGCGGACAGGTTCCAGGTCGAGCGCAGCAGGCTGGCGCCGAACTGCTTGCGGAAGTAGCCGATCGGCTGGCCGTGCTCGTCGATGATGTCGTGCTCGGCACCGACGTCGAGCCGCTGGCGGGCCTTGAAGGAGAACACCCGCCGGCTCATCGACTCGTCGGCGAAGAAGACGACCTCCTCCCGCAGCTTCATCCGCTTCTGCTGGGCGAAGGCCAGGAGGTGCCCCTCGCTGCCGTCGGGGGCGGCCGCCCGGATCTCGTAGCGGTTGACCATGACGGTGACCCGCTGCCGGATGAAGAACTTCGGCACCACCATGGGCGCCGGCTGGTGGGCGGGGGGAACGGTCACGGTGATGCTCCGTCGCAGGTCGAGGGGGGCGGACGCCCATCCTGGCGGATCGGCGCCGGTGGCGGGGCGGCGCCGATCCCCGTGTCGCGGGCGCGCCGGGGCGCCGGGTTCAGCGCGGGGCCGTCGTCCCCCGCCCGGTGAGGGCGTCGTGCAGACGCTGGACGAGCCGCTCGAGGGGGCTCGGGGTCTCGTCGCTGCGGGCCGGGCCCGCCGGCATGAGCACCCACAGGAGCAGGTAGACCAGGATGCCGGCGCCTCCGGCGACGGTGAGGCCGACGAAGCCCACGCGCCAGAGCACGGTGTCGATGCCGCTGTAGTCGGCCAGACCGCCGCAGACCCCGCCGGCCATCTTGTCGGTGGTGCTGCGCCGCAGTTCCGGCCGGCCGGGCGGGAGCTGCCGCTCGCCGCCGGGAGCGTCCGCGGGGGGAGTGAGGGGAACCGAGTTCGTCATGGCTCGAGCGTGCCGCCCGCGCTGCCTGCCGGACATCCGGTGATCCCCGGATCCGGCCCTGGTTCCGCGCTCGGGGTCTCCCCGGGCGAGCCGTTCCTCTGGTGGGATCGACGCATGCCGCAGACCGAGTTCACCGAGGGGCACCACGTCGAGCGCCACCGGGACGGCTCCGTCCGGGCACGTGGCCGCGTCGTCGACGGGCAGCCGGACGGCTACTGGGAGTGGTTCCGCGTCGACGGCACCACGCTGCGGTCGGGATCCTTCGACCGGGGCAGGCAGACCGGCGAGTGGACGACCTACGACCGCAGCGGCGCGCCCTACAAGGTCACGACGAAGCCCTGACGACGGCGGTCAGTGCAGCGGCAGCGGCGTCGTGTCGCCGTCCTCCCGCGGGCCGAGGATCCAGCGCTCCTCGGGGGCGATGGGCACGTCGTTGATGCTGGCCTCGCGCCGGCGCATGAGGCCGTCCGCCGCGAACTCCCAGTTCTCGTTGCCGTAGGAGCGCCAGGTGCGGCCCTCGGCGTCGTGCCACTCGTACTGGAACCGGACGGCGATCCGGTCGTCGGTGAACGCCCACAGCTCCTTGCGCAGGGCGTAGTCCACCTCCCGCTCCCACTTGCGGGTCAGGAAGGCGACCACCTCGTCCCGGCCGCGCAGGAACTGGTCCCGGTTCCGCCACACGGTGTCCTCGGTGTAGGCCTGCGCGACGCGCTCCGGGTCCCGGGTGTTCCAGCCGTCCTCGGCCGCCTGCACCTTCTGCCGGGCGGTCTCGACGGTGAACGGCGGGAACGGTGGACGGGACACGCGGACCTCCTCGGACGCGGCGGCCGACCCCCGGCCGCCCCCTCCTACCCTGCCCGGGAACCGCGTTCCGGGCACGGTGGCCGATGAGTTCCGGAGCGCCGCCCGGTCCACTCCTCGACGTCCACCCGACACCGAAGGAGTCCCCCGTGGGACAGATCGCCGCCAGCCTCTTCGCCACCGTCGACGGTTCCGCCGAGCGCCCCGACCAGTGGCACTTCCCGTACTTCGACGAGGCCATGGGCAAGGCCGTGGACCGCCACACCGGGCGGTGCGAGGCGTACCTCATGGGCCGGGTGCTCCACGACCAGTGGTCGCAGTACTGGCCGGGCAACGAGACCGACGACTTCGCCCAGTTCATCAACCCGGTCCCGAAGTACGTGCTGTCGACGACGCTGGAGAGCTCGGACTGGGCCGGCACCACGGTGCTGCGCAGCCTGGACGACGTGCGCGCGCTGAGGGAGCGCACCGAGGGCACCATCGGCATGTCCGGCAGCCTCACCACGGTGCGGTCGCTGCTGGACGCCGGCCTGCTCGACGAGCTGGTGCTGATGGTGGACCCGATCGTGGTGTCCGGGGAGCGCCGGTGGACCGACGAGCTGGGCCGCACCCCGCTGGAGCTGGTGCACTCCGAGGCCTTCCCGACCGGCGTCCTGCACCTGGTCTACCGGCCGGCCCGGAACGCCTGAGCCCGTCGTCGGCACCCGCGCGCCAAGTGTTCGACCCGGCGCCACCTGGCCGACACCTCGGGTGCGCACCCTGGCGGCATGACGGCGAGCCTCTTCGTGATCGGCATCCGGGTCGGGTGGATCGGACCCGACGTCCTGCCGGGGGACGACGGCTTCGCGCGGGCGCACGACGTCGCGCACGCCGTCGCCAAGCCCGTGGTGGACGGGCTCGAGGCCTCGCTCTGCGGGCAGCTGGTGCGCGCCACCGCGGCGCAGGACTGGACGTCCGACCGCCCTGCGGCCCGGTGCGAGGAGTGCGCCCGCCTCGCCGGCTGACGACCGGGATCTTCTTCTCTCCCGCGCCGCAGCGAAGGCTCATGAGCATCGCCCCCCGGCGCTGGACGAGGAGGCCCGGGAGCGGTGGGCCGGCGTCGTCGGCCGCTTCCTGCAGCGCCGGTGGTCCGTCCTCGCCGGAGGGGGCCGTCTGTTGGCTGTGCGCTCCCCCGGCGTGCGTGCATTGCTCTCCTGCGGGCCACCTGGAGCCCGCAGCCTGGACGGTGCCCCCGAACGGAACCGCTCCAGGAGGAAGCCATGACCACGCCCAAGGCCTCGACCGCACCCGCCACCGCTGCCGGCGCCAAGCGCCCCGAGGACGACGCACCCCAGCCGGAGAAGGGTGCGGTCGCCGACGCCCCCGCCGAGATGGCCGAGCTGGCCCGCACCCGCGACGAGGCCGAGGACCGGGCCCGGGAGCTGCTGGCCGCCCAGGTGCTGCAGGAGTCCCGCAACGGGTCCCACGACGAGCGGGCCCGCCAGCTGGTCCTCGCCGTCCGCCGCGACCTGCTCGTGGAGCTGCGCGAGCAGGAGCAGCAGCAGGCCCGGCGGCAGCTCGCCTCGGCGGCGGACAGCAGCGAGGACGCCGTCGCCGGCCTCGTGCAGGGCGTGACGACGATCGTGCGCAGCCTCGTGCCCGCCGTCCTCGTGCGCCCGGAGGAGGTCATCGAGACCACCTACGCGCTGGCCGACCAGAGCCTGCGCGTGGCACGCCGCTTCGCCCTGGTGGTCACGGAGAACGTGCGCGGCCTCGTCACGACCTGACCGGTCCCGCCTCCCGCCCGGGTGGCCGTCGGGGCACCGGCCCGACGGCCACCCGGTCGTGTGCGAACCGCTCCCCCGCGGCTCCGAGGGCTGCGAGTGTCACACCGGCCGCGCGAGCGGTGTCTCCATGTCGACCCACCACACACCTGGAGGAGACATGGCGAGTAGCACGCGCATCCCCGCGACCGAGGTCACCGGCGTCTACGGCGGCCTGGTCAAGACGTTCACCCGCAGGATGGTCGGGTCGGTGCCGGAGTCGGTCGGGGTCCTGTGGCACCACCCGGCCGTGTTCAAGGCCCTGATGGGGCTCGGCCGTAGGGCCGACTCGTGGCGCCGGCTGGACCCGAACCTCGCCACGTTCGCGTCCATGGCCGCCGCAGGCGTCGTCGGCTGCAACTTCTGCCTGGACCTGCACTACTTCATGAGCCACAACCGCGGGCTCGACGAGGCCAAGGCGCGCGAGGTACCGCAGTGGCGGCAGTCGACCGTCTTCAGCCCCGTCGAGCGGCGGGTCCTCGAGTACGCCGAGGCGATGAGCCGGACGCCACCGGCCGTGACCGACGAGCTGTCGGCCGCCCTGCTCGCCGACCTGGGTGCACCGGCGCTCGTCGAGCTGACCGCCCGGGTCGGCGCGATGAACCTGACCGCGCGGACCAACGTCGCCCTCGGCATCCGGTCCGAGGAGTTCTCCGCGTCCTGCGGCCTGCCCCCGCTGGCGACCCGCTCGGCGGACGGCCTGACCTCGGCATGACCGACGACCCCTACCTCGCCCACCGCAGCCTGCTGTTCACCGTCGCCTACGAGCTGCTCGGCTCCGCCGCCGACGCCGACGACGTGGTGCAGGAGACCTGGCTGCGGTGGGCCGCGGTGGACCGGGCGGCGGTGCGCGACCCGCGGGCCTACCTGGTGCGCATCGTCACCCGCCAGTCGCTCAACCGGCTGCGCACGGTCTCCCGCCGCCGCGAGGACTACGTCGGCGAGTGGCTGCCCGAGCCGCTGCTCACCAGCCCCGACGTCGCCGACGACATCGAGCTGGCGGAGAGCGTCTCGATCGCGATACTGACCGTGCTGGAGACCCTCGGCCCGACCGAGCGCGCCGTCCTCGTGCTGCACGAGGTGTTCGCCGTGCCGTACGACGAGGTCGCCGAGGCGGTGGGCAGGTCGAGCACCGCGGTCCGGCAGATCGCGCGCCGGGCCCGCGAGCACGTGGCTGCGCGTCGTCCGCGGACGACGGTGAGCCGCGCCGAGCAGCAGCGGGTCGTGGACCGGTTCCTCGCCGCCGTCACCGCCGGCGACGTGCACGGCCTGCTGGACGTGCTGGCCCCGGACGTCGTCGTGGTCGCCGACGGCGGGGGGCTCGCGCCCGCGTCCCGACGGCCCTTCGCCGGCCGGGAGCGGGTGGCCAACGCGCTCGCCCACTTCGCCGCGATCGCGCCCGGCGTCCGGATCACCACCCCGCTGGTGAACGGCGGCGTCGCCGCGCGGATCGATGCGGGTGGCGAGTTGGACACGGCGATCACGTTCGTCGTCGAGGACGGCCGGATCAGCCGCATGTACGCCGTGCGGAACCCGCACAAGCTGGGCCGGCTCGACACGGTGGCCGAGCTGCGGCGGTGACGCGGGACGTCGGCCGCTCCCCGTGCGCGTCGATCAGGCCGGGCCCTCGAGGAGGATCACGGTGTTCCCGTCGGGGTCGGCCACCGTGAACATCGGCGGCGCGCCCGCCATGTGCAGCACGTCGGTGTCGGGTGACGCCCCCGCGGCGGTGAGCGCCGCGTGGGCCGCCTCGGCCGAACCGGTCCAGTAACGGACGCCGATCGGCAGTCCGCTGTCCCGCGTGATGAGCGCGACCGCGACGGGTGAGCCGCTCGGGGCGACCTCGACGAGGCGGGCGCCGGGCCAGAGCTCGGCGTCGAGACGGACCTCGCACCCGAGCACGTCGCGGTAGAAGGCGAGAGCGCGGTCGATGTCGGCGACCTCGACGGACACGCTGAAGATCCCTGTGGTGAGTGCCATGTCCCTACGACCGCCCGGACGGCGCGCACTCATCGCCGGCCCGCGAAGTTCGCGCGGACGTGTCGAGGACGACCTGATCAGCCGCACGGGCGCCGTTCGGAACGCACGGATTCTGGGCAGGCTCGACACGGTGGCCGAGCTGCGGCGGTGACGGAGGTCCGCGGCCTTCAACGAGGAGGCGGACATGGAACGGCACGAGGTACTCATCGTCGGCGGCGGTAACGCCGGCATCTCCCTGGCGGCGCGGTTGCTGCGCGACGGGGTCCGGGACGTCGCCGTCGTGGCTCCCCAGCCGCTGCACCGGTACAAGCCGCTGCTCAACTACGTCGGCGCCGGGGAGGCGACGATGGCCGACCTGGAGCGGCCGATGGCCGACGTCGTCCCTGACGGGTGCACCTGGATCCGGGACGCGGTCGTGGACGTCGACCCGACCGCCACGACCGTGCGCACCCGCGGCGGCCGGACGCTGCACTCCGCGACCCTCGTCCTCTGCCCCGGCCTGGTGGAGGACTGGGAGGCGACGCCGGGGCTGCTGCAGGCGTACGCCGACGGGTGGGTGGCCTCCACCTACGTGCCGGGCAGCACGCCGCAGGTGTGGCCGCGGCTGTCGGCGCTGCGCGAGGGGTCCGTCGTCTTCACCGTGCCGCCGGAGCCGGCGTCGTGCGCGCCGACCGCGCTGAAGCCGTTGCTCATGGCGTGCGACCACTGGCGGCGCACCGGCGTCCTGCCGGCCCTCGACGTCCGGCTGGTGCTACCGGCGGCGACCGCGACGGGCCTCCCGGAGGCCGACCGCGTGCTGGAGGACGCGTTCGCGGACTACGGCGTCGAGGTGCTGCGCGAGGCGCGGGTCGAGCGGGTGGACTGGGACGTCCACGCTCTCGAGATCACGTCACGTACCGGCCGTCACGTGCTCGAGGACGTCGCCTTCGCCCACGCCGTGCCGCACTACCGCGCACCGGGCTGGATCGCCGACGCCGGTCTCGCCGTCGACTCAACGCCCGGGCTGGTGGACATCGACCCGGAGACGCTGCGGTCCCGCCGGCACGAGTCGATCTGGGCGATCGGCGACGCGGCCGACGCCGACACCCGCCCCTCGGGCGGCGCGCTGCGGAAGCAGGTCGACGTCCTGGCGCAGAACATCGCGGCTGCCCGGGACGGGAAGCAGCTGAAGCGGTACGACGGCTACACGGTCATGCCGATCACCGTGAGCCGGCGGAAGCTGATGCTGAACGAGGTGGACCGCGACGGCGCCGCCAGCCCGTCGGTGCCCTTCGTCAACCCGTTCCAGCCGCACCGCTGGTCGTGGCTCTTCGACCGGTACGGGCTGCCGCAGGTCTACTGGCACCGCATCCTCCGCGGCAAGGTCTGACCCGCCGGGCGGACGCCCCGGGCGCGACGAGCGGCCGGGGCGTCGGCTAGCGCTGCTGGCGGCGGGCGACGAGGACGAGGCCGCCCACGAGCACCACGAGGGGCGCCCAGCCCGGGAGGCCGAAGGGCCCGATGATCAGCTGGACCACGAAGAGCGCGAGCTGGAATCCGACGATGAAGACCACCAGGAGCGCGAGCCCGAAGAGCAGCGGCCGTTCCGCCTGCAGCTGTCGCAGGTAGTCCATCAGGTCTCCTCGGTCACGGGTTCCAACTGGTCGGCCCGGCGTGACCACCGGACGTCCAGGCTGTCGGACACATCGGCATGAGGAACCAGCTTCTGTAGGCCACTGTTCCAGTCGGCCCGGGATCGTGACTGCTCGACCGGTACGTCCTGCCGAGGGCCTCCGTTCGCCACATCCGTCGCCGGGGGGACGCGGCGGCCGCGGCTCAACAGGGTGGGCTCGACGCGCCGCCTCCCCGAGATCCATCGAGCCTCCGCGAGCCGACGGCATGATCACGGGCCAGAGGACCTCCGGGTGCTGGTCCAGCGGAGGTCACGGGGGCGTTCCGCAGGTCGGTCGGTCGATCGAGCCCGGGCTCCACCGCGTCGCCGTCCCCGGAGATGAGCGCGACCGTGTGCCCACAGGCCGGAACAGCGATGGCGTCCCGTCCGCATCCGAACCGCCGAGCGTTCCTCGGGCTGGCTGCCGCAGGACTGATGAGCGCGTGCGCGGCTCCGGCCGGCCGGGACGCGGCGCGGCCGTCCGCCGCGCCGAGCCGCGGAGCGCCCAGCACGCCGCCTCCGCCGAGCGCGCCGGTGACCACCGCGGCGACGACGCGTGCCGACGTCGTCGCCCGCCACACGGGGGTGGTACCCGTGGCCTTCGGGCTCGACGTGCCGGGCGTGGTGAACCGGCTGCCGACGCGGGACCCGGTCATCGCCCTGACCTTCGACGCGTGCGGCGGCGCGCGCGGCAGCGGCTACGACGCCGCCCTCATCGAGGTGCTGCGGACGACACGGACCCCGGCCACGCTCTTCCTGAACCAGCGGTGGGTCCTGGCCCACCCGGACCTCGCCGCGGAGCTCGCCGCCGATCCGTTGTTCGAGCTGGCCAACCACGGCACCGCGCACCTGCCTCTGTCGGTGACCGGCGCGTCGGCGTACGGGATCCCCGGGACCGCCGGTCCGGGCGAGGTCTTCGACGAGGTCTCCGGCAACCGGGAGACCCTGACCGCGGTGACGGGCGCGGCACCGAGGTTCTTCCGGTCCGGGACGGCGCACTACGACGACGTCGCGGTCCGGATCGCCCGTGACGTGGGCGAGATGGTGGTGAACTTCGACGTCAACGGCGATGCCGGGGCGACGTTCGGTCCCCACCAGGTCACCGCCGCGCTGCAGACCGCGTCGGCCGGGTCGATCGTCATCGGGCACATGAACCAGCCCGGCGGCGGCACCGCGGCCGGAGTCGCCGCCGCGCTCCCCCGGCTGACCGCCGACGGCTTCCGCTTCGTGTGGCTGTCGGAGTACCTCAGCTGACGGCGGTCCCCGCCCGGCCGGATCAGACGTGCGGGCGATCGACGCGAGGCCGTGCATGTCTCGCGCCGGGGTGGCCCGGCTCAGCCGCGTGAGCCAGGTTCTCCTCGAGCCGCACCACCGTCGAGAAACGTTGACCTCCGGCTGCCTTCGATGCGCATGAGCCGCGCCGACAGCGGCATGTCAGGACAGCGCGCGTTCGAGTTCCGGTGCGGGGCCGGGATCGGCAAGAAGCACAGTCGTGAGCTTGTCAGAGGACCAGTCCCAGGGCCGCATGTCCGGCTACCCCGGCGATGAAGGCGGGTAGCAGCCACCGCGCGAGAGCGGGGTACTGACGTCGATGCCAACCGAGGCCGACCGCCAGGAGCAGAGCGATAGCGCCGAACAGCCACACGGAAGAGGAGTAGCCCAGCCGGAACTGGTACACGACCACGGCCTCACTCGCATACGCCGCGACCAGCAGCGCCGCACCCAGACCGGCAGGAGCCGCGCGCCACCAGACGTAGCCCGCTGCCCCGAAGATCGGGCCACCCACGAACGCACACAGCGACCACAACACGACGTAGGTCATCGAGACGCCGAAGCCGCGCAGGTCTGCGGTGACGTAGTAGGCGACAACCTCGAGCGTCGTCGCAGCGACACCCACCAACACCGCAGTCGAGAGCCGCGACTGAAGGGCGCCTGCGACGAAGGCGGTCGTCAACCACGGGCTCGCGGCGTTGACGAGCGCCAGCCAGGGATAGTCCCAGTGTTCTTGCAGGAGCGAAGTGAGTACACCGACGGCGACTCCCAAGGCAAGGGCGAGCAGCACCGGGCCGAGGCGGCGTCGTTGCTGCAAAGAGGATTCCTCAGAGTCACGAGTGAACTGCACAGAGCGAGCCTAGTGCCCGGTCCGCACGTCCGAGATCGCGTGATCGCCACCTACCCGAGCGACGGGGTGACACTCCCCCGCCATCGGCGGCGCGAGCACGCCTTACGCATCCCCACGCCCCGACAGGCGTCTGACCAGCAGGCCCGGACCCCGTCAGACGTTGAAGCGGAACTCCACGACGTCGCCGTCGGCCATGACGTACTCCTTGCCCTCCATGCGCACCCAGCCCTTGGACTTGGCCTCGGCCATGGAGCCGGCCTCGACCAGCTGGTCGAAGGAGACGATCTCGGCCTTGATGAAGCCGCGCTGGAAGTCGGTGTGGATGACACCGGCCGCCTGCGGGGCGGTGGCGCCGACCGGGATGGTCCAGGCGCGCGACTCCTTGGGGCCGGCGGTCAGGTAGGTCTGCAGCCCGAGGGTGCGGAAGCCGACCTTCGCCAGCTGGTCCAGGCCCGGCTCGTTCTGCCCGATGGACTCGAGCAGCTCGGCGGCCTCGTCGGCCGGCAGCTCGATCAGCTCCGACTCGGTCTGCGCGTCGAGGAAGATCGCCTCGGCCGGGGCGACCAGCGCGCGCAGCTCGTCGAGCATCTCGGTGTTGGCGAGCTCGTCGGCGTCGACGTTGAAGACGTAGAGGAACGGCTTGGTCGTCATGAGGCCGAGCTCGCGCAGCGGCGCGGGGTCGAGGCCCGCGGCGAAGAGGGTCTTCCCCTCGTTGAGCACCTCCTGCGCCTGGACGGCGGCCGCGTGCAGGGCGGCGCGCTCCTTGTCCTTGCGCATCTCCTTCTCCAGCCGCGGGATCGCCTTCTCCAGCGTCTGCAGGTCGGCCAGGAGCAGCTCGGTGTTGATCGTCTCGATGTCGTCGGCCGGGCTGACCTTGCCGTCGACGTGCACGACGTCGGGGTCGGTGAAGACCCGGATCACCTGGCAGATCGCGTCGCTCTCGCGGATGTTGGCCAGGAACTTGTTGCCCAGCCCCTGCCCCTCGCTGGCGCCGCGCACGATGCCGGCGATGTCCACGAACGACACCGTCGCCGGGATGATCTTCTGGCTGCCGAAGATCTCGGCCAGCTTCGCGAGCCGCTCGTCGGGCACGCCCACCACACCGACGTTCGGCTCGATGGTCGCGAACGGGTAGTTCGCCGCCAGCACGTCGTTCTTGGTCAGGGCGTTGAAGAGGGTCGACTTGCCGACGTTGGGCAGGCCGACGATCCCGATGGTGAGGCTCACGGGAGTCCAGCGTAGGCGTCGCTAGTTTGCCTCCCATGCCGCCGCCCGATCTCCGCGTCTGCTTCTTCGGCGACTCGCTGACCGCCGGGGTCGGTGACGACGCCGCGCTGGGCTGGGTGGGGCGCCTCGTCGCCTCCGCCCGCCGGGCCGGCACGGACCTGACCGGCTACAACCTCGGCGTCCGGCGGGAGACCGCCCCCGAGGTCGCCGCCCGGTGGCTGGCCGAGGCCGCGCCCCGGCTGCGCCACGGCGACGGGCGCGGCGTCGTGCTCGCCGTCGGGGTCAACGACACCACCGTCGAGGGCGGACGGCGGCGGGTGCCGGAGCCCGAGACGCTCCGCGCGCTCGACCTCGTCGCCGACCAGGCCGGCTCCGAGGGGTGGCCGCTCCTCGTCGTCGGCCCCACCCTGGTCGACGACGCGGAGCAGAACCGGCGCATCGTCGCCCTCTCCGCCGCCATGTCCGCGCGCTGCGCCCGGCGGGGCCTGCCATTCGTCGAGCTCGCCGCCGGTCTCGACGACGAGTGGCTGACGGACGTCGCCTCCCGGGACGGCGCCCACCCGTCGGCCCGCGGCTACGAGCGGCTGAGCCGGACCATCTCCCCCACCTTCACGACGTGGCTCGGCACGCTCGCGGGCCACCCCGTCGCCTGAGGTCCCCTCCCCCGTCGGGAGGAGGCCGGCACTCCAGTTCGCGCCGGACGAGGCCGACGACGGATGCGGACCGTCGAAGGGACGAAGCGTGGGCAGGAACCGCACGGACGCCGAACAGCAGATCGCCGATCTGCTGCGCACGGCGAAGAAGTCGCTGCGTCTCTCGGTGGCGTTCCTGTCCCGGCTCGACGGCACCTCCCAGCACCTCGAGGTCGTGGAGTCCTCGGTGCCCTTCCTGTTCCAGGAGGGCGTCACGCAGGTCCAGGAGACGACGCTGTGCCAGGCGATCCTGGACAGGAAGCTGCCCGCGGTGATCCCCGACCTCAAGGACTTCCCCGAGGCGATGAGGCTTCCGGCGGCCCGCATGCCCCGGATCCGCAGCTACGTGTCGGTGCCGGTGACCCTCTCCGACGGAACCCTGTACGGCACCTTCTGCGCCGCCGGCCTCACCTCCGACAAGGACCTCACCAAGCGGGACAAGGCGCTCATGGACGTCCTCGCGTCGGCCGCCTCGGTGATCATCGAGCCGCAGGTCAGGGAGGAGGGGCGGCGCACCGGCATCGAAGGGCGACTGCTGCCGCTCGTCGCCGCGGGTGGCCCCGTCGTCGCGCTGCAGCCGATCGTCGACCTGGCGACCGGCGTCCGCGTCGGCGCCGAGGCGCTCAGCCGCTTCCCCGCCGAGTGGGAGCAGGCGCCGGACGCCGTCTTCGCGGACGCGCACAGCGTGGGCCTGGGTGACCAGCTGGAGCTGCTGGCCCTGCGCCGCGCCGCCGACCTCCTGGGGGGCGTCGACGGCTACGTCGCTCTCAACGTCTCCCCCGGCACCCTGCTGACGTCGGAGTGCGCCTCGCTGCTCGCCGAGCTCCCGCTCGACCGCGTGCTGCTGGAGCTCTCCGAGCACGACCCGGTGGACGACTACGACGCGCTCGCCGCGGCGCTCGCCCCCCTCCGTGCCGCCGGGCTGCGGCTGGCCATCGACGACGTCGGGGCCGGCTTCTCCTCGCTGCGGCACATCGTCGTGACGTCCCCCGAGGTCATCAAGATCGACCGCAGCATCGTGAGCGGGCTGGACACCGATCCGGTGCGGACCGTCCTCATCCGCTCCCTGGTCGACTTCGGCCGCGGCCTGGAGGCCCGGGTGGTGGCCGAGGGTGTCGAGACCGCCGACGAGGCGGACGCCCTCCGCGCGCTCGGGGTCGACTACGGGCAGGGCTGGCACTTCGGCCGCCCGGTCGTGCCCGCGCCCCGTCCGGCCGCGGCCCCCGAGCTGCCGCCCGGCGCGGGCATCCCCGCGCCCCGGTCCTCCCCGCTGGACCAGGGCAGCGTGCCGCACATCCCGTAGTCGGCTCAGCGGTCCGGACAACACTCCCGGGCGCAGGTCGGCAGCGACATCAGCGAGAGCTTGCGGACCCACCGGGTCCGGGGAGCAGCCCGCGCTCCACGGCCACCATCACCGCCCGGGTGCGGTCGTCCACCCCGAGCTTGGCGAACGCCCGCAGCAGGTGCGTCTTGACCGTCGCCTCCCCGATGAACAGCTGCCGGCCGATCTCCGCGTTGGTCAGCCCGCGGGCCACCCCGGCCAGCACCTCCAGCTCTCGCGCGGTCGGCGCCTCGACCGCCGGCAGCCGCATGCGGGACACGAGTCGCGCGGCCACCGGCGGCGCCAGGACCGTCTCGCCCCGGGCAGCGGCGCGGACCGCGTCGGCCAGCTGCGGCAGGGGCGTGTCCTTGAGCAGGTAACCGGTGGCTCCCGCCTCGACCGCCCGCACGATGTCGGCGTCGGTGTCGTAGGTGGTGAGCACCAGCACCCGCACCGCGGGGTGCGCCGCCGCGATCCGGACGGTGGCGGTGACGCCGTCCATCCGGGGCATGCGCAGGTCCATCAGGACGACGTCGGGCTCGTGCTCGGCCACCAGCGCGAGCGCCTCCTCCCCGTCGCCCGCCTCCCCGACCACGGACAGGTCCGGCTGCGCGTCCAGCCACCCGACCAGCCCGCCGCGGACCACCGGGTGGTCGTCGACCACGGCGACCCGGATCTGGTTCCCGGTCACGACGCGGGCACCCGCACCGTCACCCGCGTGCCCGCACCGGGAGCGGAGGTGACGTCGACCTGCCCGCCCACCGACGACACCCGGTCGCGCAGCCCCTCGAGCCCCGATCCCGGCGCGCGGGACGGGTCGAACCCGATGCCGTCGTCCTCCACGTGCACCGACACCTGCCGCGCCCCCTCACCACCGACGACGGACACCCGGACCACCACCGCCCGCGCCGCCGCGTGCCGTCGCACGTTGGTCAGCGCCTCCTGCGCCCCGCGCAGCAGCACGACCTCCTCGTCACGGCGCAGCGCCAGCCCGCCGTCCAGCGCGGCGGTGTCCACGCGCACCGGCAGGCCGGTCTCCCGTCCGAACCGCTCGGCCAGGCGGGCCAGGGCATCGACCAGGGTCGAGCCGTCCAGCGCCACCGGCCGGAAGGCGGCCACCATGGCGCGCGCCTCGGCGAGGTTCTCCCGCGCTACCTCCTCGATCAGCGTCAGGCGCTCGCGGGCGAGCGCCGGGTCGGCGGCGAGCTGCGCGGCCGCGGTCTGCGCCAGGACGACGATGCTCGTGTAGCCCTGCGCGAGGGTGTCGTGCACCTCCTGCGCCAGCCGCTCCCGCTCGGCCAGCACACCCCGCTCGTGCTCGGCCCCCGCCAGCTGGGCCCGGGTGCGCTCGAGCTGCTCGATGAGCTGGGCGCGGTGGGCGCTCTGGTGCAGCACCCGGCTGACCCACAAGCCGAGCGCCAGGCTGAACAGCAGGCCGATGCAGGTCTGCAGCAGCACGTCCCGCGCGAGCTCTCCGGAGACCGCACGCGCCAGCGGGCCGACCGCGGTGGCGACCGCCAGCAGCACCGTCCACGCCACCCCGGTCGTCCGCCCGTGCACCACGAACCACACCTGCGGGTAGGCGAGGAAGAGCAGGAAGAACAGGCCCGGCGCCAGGAACCCGAGCGCGCAGAACCCGGCAACGAGGACCGACAGGTAGCCCACCGCTCGGACGGGCGCGCTGCCGCTCAGCGCCGGCGCACCGGCCAGCGCGTACCCCAGCGCGAACACCGCCAGCACCGCGAGCACGGCGGCCAGCCGGCTCCCGTCGTGGTCGGCGACCGCCGTCGCCACGGCCAGCGCCCACAGCGCCGCCGAGATGACGTGCATCCCGACGACGGTCGCCTGCCACCCGCGCTCGGACAGCGGCTCGGCGCCGTCCTCCTCGTCCGCTGGGGGGAGGAAGGCGGCGCCGAGCCGGCTGCGGAGACTCATCCGGCGTTCCGCCGCCAGCGGAAGGTGCGGGCAGAGATCACGACGCCGATGATCACCCAAGCGCCCAGCACCGCGGCGGTGGTCCCGTGCTCCCAGCTGCCCGCCGGCTCCGCGGCCGCCGCCGCGTCGGGCAGGAAGACCGAGCGCATGCCCTGCGTCATCCACTTGAGCGGGAAGACCGCGGCGAGCTGCTGCATCCAGCCGGGCAGCTCCGAGTACACGAAGAAGACGCCGGAGAAGAACTGCAGGACGATCGCGACCGCCGGGATGCCCGTGCCGGCTGCCCGGGCACTGCCGACGAACGACGACACCGCGATGCCGAGGACCGTGCCGGCGAGGATGCCCAGCACCGCCACCCAGGCGAAGGTCAGCCAGCGGCCGGCGGCGCCGGGCATCGGCACGTCGTAGACCGTCGCCGCCACGACCAGCAGCACGGTCAGCTGGACGGCGGTGGTGAGCACCACCTGGCCGGCCTTGCCGATCCCGTACGCCAGGGGCGGGGTACCCAGCGTCTGCAGCCGCACCAGGTCGCCCCGGTCGCGCTCCTCGGTGATCGCCAGGCCGACGGCCTGGAAGCTGGTCAGCATGATCCCGGTCGCCGCGATCCCGGCGAGGAAGTACTGCCGGAAGTCCACGCCCGGCGCCACCTCCTGGCCGCCGAAGATCGACCCGAAGATCACCAGCATCACGACCGGGTAGGCGAAGGAGAACACCAGCTGGCCGGGATCACGGACGAACAGCCGCAGCTCCAGCGCTACCCGGGCCCACCCGATCGTGAGGGCGCTCGGCGGCGCCGGGCGGCGGGTGGCCGGCGGCGGGGACGGCAGCAGATCGGTCATCGGGTGGCTCCCTCGGAGACGAGCCGGAGGTAGACGTCCTCCAGCCCGGGGCGGGTGACGGTGAGGTCGGGGATCTCCCCGGTGGGGGCCGCGGCCAGGAGGTCGCGCAGGACGGCGGACGGCTCACGCGTGACGACCTCCCGGAGGGCGCCGTCCTCGGTCCAGCGCACGGTGGCCTCCTGCCGCAGCCCGGCGCCGAGCGCCCCGGGCGCGGCGACCTCCACCAGCCGACCCCCCGCGATCACGCCGACCCGGTCGGCCAGGCGCGCCGCCTCGTCGAGGTAGTGGGTGGTCAGCAGGACGGTCGTGCCCCGATCGCGCAGGCCCTCGATCAGCGTCCAGAACTGGCGGCGGGCGGCCGGGTCGAGCCCGGTCGTGGGCTCGTCGAGGAACAGCAGCTCCGGCCGCCCCTGCACGCCCAGCGCGACCTCGAGCCGCCGCCGCTGGCCGCCGGAGAGCCGTTCGACGCGCGTTCCCTCCGTCCCCGACAGCCCGACGGCGTCGAGCAGCTCCGCGCTGTCCTGCGGGGTCGCGTGGTAGTGCGCGTAGTGGTCGACGGTCTCGCGGACGGTGAGCGCGTCGCCGGCACCGGTGCTCTGCCCGACGACCCCGACGCGGTCCCGCCAGCGCCGGTCGGCCCCCGCCGGGTCCTCCCCCAGCACCTCGAGCGAGCCGCCGTCCCGCCGCCGGAGCCCGGCCAGGATCTCGACCGTGGTGGTCTTGCCCGCGCCGTTCGGGCCCAGCAGCGCGAACACCTCGCCCTGCCGCACGTCGAGGTCGACGCCGTCCACGACGGCCCGGCCGCCGTAACGCTTGACCAGGCCGCGCACCCGCACGGCCGGTCGGTCGCCGGACGGCGCACCCGACCGGGCCGGCACCTCATGGGTCGTCGTCATGCACCCACCCTGGCCCCGGAACCGCCCCGGGGGAACGACCGATGCGCTGATCCGCCGTCCACCGACCGGTGGACCCGTCCCACCCGGCTGCTCGACGGGTCGCCGCACCGGTCGACGGCTGGGTCCACGGCTCGACGATCGATCCGCACGGCGGTGTCCGAAAACCGCCAGAGACGGTCCCCGGGCACTGGCATGCTCGGTGCCGTGAGCGAGCCCCTGGACCACGAGCGCTGCTACCGCGCCGTCACCGGCCGGGACGCGCGCTTCGACGGCTGGTTCTTCACCGCGGTGCGCACCACGGGCATCTACTGCCGGCCGTCCTGCCCGGCGCCCACCCCGCTGGCCCGCAACGTCTCCTTCTTCTCGACCGCGGCCGCGGCCCAGGGCACCGGCTACCGCGCCTGCCGTCGCTGCCGCCCCGACGCCGCGCCGAGCTCACCGCAGTGGGACGTGCGCGCCGACGTCGTCGCCCGCACCATGCGGCTGATCGCCGACGGGGAGGTCGAGCGCTCCGGCGTGCCGGGCCTCGCGGCGCACCTCGGCTACTCCGAGCGCCAGCTGCACCGGCTCGTCGTCGGCGAGCTGGGCGTGGGCCCCCTGGCGCTGGCCCGCGCCCAGCGCGCGCAGACCGCCCGGGTGCTCGTCGAGACCACGGACCTGCCCATGGCCGACGTCGCCTTCGCCGCCGGGTTCGCCAGCATCCGCCAGTTCAACGACACCGTGCGCGAGGTGTTCGCCGCGACCCCCGGCGAGCTGCGCCGCGGCCGGCGCGGCACGCACGGCGGCCCGCCCGGCTGGCTGACGCTCCGGCTCACCGCGCGCGCCCCGTACGCGGCCGAGGAGGTGCTGCTCTTCCTGGGCGCGCATGCCGTCCCGGGCCTCGAGGAGTGGGACGGCACGACGTTCTCGCGGGTCCTGGACCTGCCGCACGGCCCCGCGGTGGTCCGGCTCTCCCCCGCGCCCGACGGCGGCGCGGCGGTCAGCGCCCGGCTGCGGTTGACCGAGCTGCGCGACCTGGGCGCCGCGGTCAGCCGCTGCCGCCGGATGCTCGACCTGGACGCCGACCCCACCGCCGTCGACGACGTCCTGGCCGCGGACCCGGCGCTCGCCCCGCTCGTCGCCGCGGCTCCCGGCCGGCGGGTGCCCGCCTCCCCCGACGCCGACGAGCTGGCCGTGCGCGCCGTGCTCGGCCAGCAGGTGTCGGTCGCCGGCGCGCGCACCCTCACCGCCCGGCTGGTCGCGGCCGCCGGCACCCCGCTGGCCGATCCGGTCGGCACCCTCACCCACGCCTTCCCGCGCCCGGAGACCCTCGCCGGCGCCGACCTCGGCGCCGTCGGCCTGACCGGCGCGCGACGGCGGACCGTCTCCGCGCTGGCCACCGCCCTGGCCGACGGCGCCATCGCCCTCGGACCCGGTGCGGAGCGGGCCGAGGCCGAGCGCGCGCTGCTCGCCGTCCCCGGCATCGGCCCGTGGACGGCGGCGCTCGTCGGCCTCCGGGGGCTCGCCGACCCCGACGTCTGGCTCCCCGGCGACCTCGCCCTCCGCAAGGCCCTCGCCGCGCTGGGCAGCAGCGACTCCGACGCCGCGACCCGGTGGCGACCCTGGAGCTCCTACGCCGTCCTGCACCTCTGGGCGCTCGCCGTGCCGTCCCTCTTCACCCGCCCGGTTCCCGCCACACCCGCCCTCCCGAGGAGCGCCTGATGACCAGGTCCGTCCGGCACGCCACCGTCGCCACCCCGCCCGGCCCGTTCACCGCGGTCGTCACGACCGACGACGACGGCCGGGAGCTCGTCCTCGCCAGCGGCTGGACCGCCGACGTCGCCGACCTGCTCGCCGTGGTGCACCCCGACCTGCGGCCGGCCACCTCCGAGGCGGTCGCCCGCGTGCCCGTCCTCGACGCCGTGGAGGCCTTCCTCGCCGGGGACGTCACCGCCATCGACGACGTCGCCGTCCAGCAGCGGTCCGGGCCGTTCCTCCAGGAGGCGTGGGAGGTGCTGCGGACCGTGCCCGCCGGCCGGCCCGACACCTACGCCGGCTTCGCCGCCCGGTGCGGCCGTCCCGCCGCGGTGCGCGCCGCGGCCAACGCCTGCGCCCGCAACGCCGCCGCCCTCTTCGTGCCCTGCCACCGGGTGCTCGGCTCCGACGGCGGGCTGGGCGGCTTCCGCTGGGGGACGCCGGTGAAGCGTTGGCTGCTCGACCACGAGAGCGCCTCCGCGGGCGTCCCCGCCTGACTCCCCAGGCATAGGAGGCTTTGCCTACGTTCACGGGCCTGATCCGTAGGCGAAGCCTCCTATGCCTCCCCATCCGCGAGGCTGACCGGAACTGTCGGACCCGTCCGGCAGGGTCCCCGCCATGGACGCCGCTTCCCTGCTCCTCGGGCTCCTCCTCGGTGCACTGCTGGCCACCGCCGTCACCCTCGGCGTCGTCACCCTGCTGGCCCGCCGCCGCCCGGAGGGCGCCGGCCTGGAACCGGTGCACGAGTCGCTGGACCACCTGCACCGGCTGCTCGCCGGGATGGAGCGCGCCCGCGCCACCGCCCACGGCGAGCTGCGGGAGCAGATGGGCACCGTCGGCCACGCCTCCGCGCAGCTCAAGCACGAGACCGCCGCGCTGGTCACCGCCCTGCGCACCCCGCACGTCCGCGGTCGCTGGGGTGAGGTGCAGCTGCGGCGGGTCGTGGAGGTCGCCGGGCTGCTCGAGCACTGCGACTTCGTCGAGCAGCCGGCCGGCACCAACGACGAGGGCGCCGGTGTGCGCCCGGACCTCGTCGTCACCCTCGCCGACGGCCGCCAGGTGATCGTCGACGCCAAGGTGCCGTTCACCGGCTACATCGAGGCGGTGCAGGCCGAGGACCGGGCGGTCCGGGCCGAGCGCGTGGCGATGCACGCCCGCCAGCTGCGCGCCCACGTCGATGCGCTGGCCGCCCGGCGCTACCCGACCGCCTTCCGGCCGGCCGCGCCGTTCACGGTCCTGTTCGTGCCGTCGGACGGCTTCCTCACCACCGCCCTGGAGGCGGAGCCAGGGCTGCTCGAGTACGGGTTCGCCCGGGACGTCGTCCTGGCGACCCCGAGCACGCTGCTGGCCCTGCTGCGCACCGTCGCCTACTCCTGGCGGCAGGAGCGGCTGGCGCGCGACGCCGACCAGGTGCTGGAGGTGGGCCGCCGCCTGCACGCCCGGCTCAGCACCCTCTCCGGCCACCTCACCCGCCTGGGCTCGGCCCTGTCCACGACGCTGAGCCGCTACAACGAGACGGTCGGCTCCTACGAGCGCTCGGTGCTGACCGCGGCGCGGCGCTTCGACGACCTGGGGATCGCCGAGTCCCCCGTGCCCGAGCCGGCGGCCGTCGAGGCCACCATCCGCACCCTCCGGCCCACCGACGACATGGGCCGGCTGGACACCGCCGAGCGGGAGCGCGACGGCACCTCCGGCTGACGCGGCGCGCGGGCTCCCGAGAGGTACCCGACGGCGCCGATGGACGGACTCGTCCGCCCCGCACGTCCCAAGCATCACCCTGCGCTACTGGGCCACCACGCGCTCCGGACGACGCGGCGCCGTCCTCCCACGAACTCCCAGATCGGGTCGCTACCGTGGCCCACGAGGTCGGCCAGCCGGGTCGCCCTGCGGAGCGGGACGGAGGTGCGCCATGGCCACGGCGAGCACGGCGGGCGCATGGCAGGGCGGAGGGCGCCCCGAGCGGCCCCAGCCCGCGCGCGCATCGCGCCCTCCCGCAGGCGGCGAGCGCGCGGGCCGGCCTTCGCGCCCTCCCGTACCCGCACCCGGCCGCGCCGGTGGGCGACTGCGCGCCGACGAGCGCGCGTACGCCGACGACCGCTACGACCGTCCGCCGGCGCCCGCCCGCCGGCACGAGCCCGCGCCCGGCCGCCCCTCCGCGCGGGTCGCCCAGCAGCGCCCCGGAGGTCGCACCGCCTCGCCGACCGGCACCCAGGAGAGCAGGCTCCGCGGCGCGGTGGCCGTCCTGGGGATGTTCCTGCTGACCCTCGCCGGCTGCGCGATCGACTCCTTCGTCGGCATGGGGCTCGGCATGATCACGCTGGTCGCCCTGGCGGCCAGCACCGCGGTCGCCGCCCTGCTCGTCCGGCGGCGGGATCTGCTCTCCGTCATCGTGGCGCCGCCGCTGGTCTTCGTGCTGGTCGCCGTGATGAACATCAGCCTGGCCCCGTCGGCGACGCTGAACCTCCCGACCCTCGCCACGCTGCTGGTCCGCGGCTTCCCCACCATGGCCGCGGCCACCGCCGTCGCGATCGTGCTGACCCTGGTGCGGCTGGTCACCCGCCGCTGAGCTGCCCGTCCGTCAGATGGCCTTGACCATTCCGCCGTCGACGAGCAGGTTCTGCCCGGTCTGGTAGGTGTTGGCGCCGGAGACGAGGAACGCCGCCACCCGGCCGAACTCCTCGGCGGTGCCGTACCGGCCGATGGGGATGCCCTTCTCC